>DASRGX010000158.1:0-15171 GCA_035650835.1 Rudaea sp.
GGAACAGCGTTTCGAGGAGGCGCATTCTGCTGCACCAGAGGCGGCTCGTGTCGAAGACCACGTCGGCGCCCGCGCGGCCCGCGTAGAGATTCTCGGCGAGACCACGCAGCAACGAGTAGCGCTGCTCCTCCGAAACGGCGAACGAGAAATCGTTCTTGCTGCTCGTTTCCGCCATTACCACGCCCATGATGTCGGCGAGCGGGCTGGTCATGCCTGCGCGGAAACGCGGGTTCTGGTTCAGGACGGCGGCCAGCAGCGTCGTGCCGGAGCGCGGCAGTCCCGAAATGAAATGGAACTTGCGGACCGGCTTCGTTCCGTCTGATGCGGCAAGCATGCGTGCAATCTCCCGTCGATCGAAACCCGGCCGTCTTCGCACAAACTGGCCGCTACCGAGGTCATGGTACGCGGCTACGCGTAGGCGGGGGAGCGGTCGAGGCGCGAATGCGCATTTCGTAGGGGACCTTGACCATGGTCGCGTTCCCTTTTCCGCTCACCCATCGCAGCAATTCGTCGGTGGCTCGCCTGCCCATCTCGCGCACGGGTTGGTGGACGGTGGTCAAGGGCGGCCATACCTGGGTCGCGATCGTCGTGTCGTCGAATCCGCAGATGGAAAGCTCGCGCGGCACCGACACCCCGGCTTCTGCGGCGGCCCAGATCGTGCCGACGGCCATATCGTCGTCGGCCGCGAAGATGGCCGTCGGCCGCCGCTTGAGCGCAAGCAGCCGGCGCGCCGCGGCGACGCCCGATTCGAACGAAAAGCGGCCCTGCACCATGTACTCCGGCGTTTCCTTGAGGCCGGCGTGCTTGAGCCCGTCGCGATAGCCCGCGAGGCGCCAAACGCCGGCACCGTGCTTGGGATCGCCGAGGATATGCGCGATGCGGCGATGACCGAGCGTTACGAGGTGTTCGACCATCGCCGCGGCGGCTTCGCGTTCGTCCAGCATCACGCCGACGCAGCCCTTCGGATGCCGCGGTGCGATCGAGGCGAAGGGGATGTCGTGCTTGCGCAGGCTGTCGAGCAACGGCGCGTGATCGGTGATCGGCGGCGTCAGGATCAGCCCGTCGGGCCGATGCCGGGACAGGATGTCCTCGACGCGTTCGACGAAATCCGTGGCCGCCGAGACGAGCGGCTGCACCATCATGCTGTAGTGCTGCGCCTCGCACGCTTCCAACACGCCGGCCTGCACTTCCATGATGTAGCTCGGCGACAAGTTGTCGTACAGCAGGCCGATCAAGAAGGAGCGATTGGTCGCGAGACTGCGTGCTGAGGCGAGTGGGCGATACTTGAGCGCGGCCATCGCGGCGAGCACGCGCTCGCGCATCGGCTCGCGTACGTTCGGCTCGTTGTTGAGGACTCGCGAAACGGTTTTTTTCGACGTTCCCGCCGCGCGGGCGACGTCGCCTATCGTTGCGCGCATCATGGATACACGATGGTGTTCAGGGGGTTGCTCCTTGCGCGGACCCGTCGGTATCCCGGCCATCGAGCGCAATTCTCTGCGTCGGGCTGTTCCAGCCATTCACCTCGAGCACGGCCGCCGAAGTCCCCTGCGCCGCGTAACGCGCGGTCACGATCATGGACTCGCCGGGCCATAGCGTGACGTCATTGTCGCTCCACAGGATCGGAAGCACCAGATCGCCTTGTGCCGAACGCCGGATCGAGAGGTGCCGGAACAGCGCGACGCTCTTCGCGGAAGCGGGCACCGACAGCGTGACCGTCGTCAAATCGTCGTTGCCGTCGCGCCGCGTCGATGTACGCACATCGATGGTCGACGCCGGCAGCGACTGCAGCGCCGTGAGATCGGCGTACTGCGAGACCGGCGTCAGATACCAGTTCGCGTTCGAAACATCGAGCCGGTCCGGTTGGAGGGGGAGCCAATACGTGTTGCGGCTGATCGGCTGGCCGTCGCCGGATTCGAGATCGAGTTCGACGAAATAGGTGCTGGATATGCCGGCAACGGGCGGCACCGTGGTCAGTTGCAGCGTGCGGTTTCCCGCCACATCGAGGTTCTCGAATTTCCTGTCGTAGCGCAGGCCGCCGACGAGGTCGCGCACGCGGACGCGCGCCTGCAACGCGTGCCGGCGCGTGAGCGTGTGGTTGACGAGCATGACGGCGCGCGTGTCGTAGGAGTACTGGATGTGCACCGGCTCGTTCGCTTTCTTGGCGCCGAAATAGGCGCCGGCCGGATTGAGATAGTAATCGTAGAGGTTCCAGTGCAGCGACGGCCACGCGCCGTTGAGCATCCAGTAGATCACGCCGGTGGTCGGATTCGCCGCATCCGTGCGCGCATTGAACGCTTCGAATTCCGCGCGGACGTTGTCGTAGTTCTCGAGCTGAGCCTTCGCGACATAGTCCGCGAGGTCCTTCGGCGTTCCGTAGCGCTTGGCCAGCGCGTCGTCGAACGGCTGGAGCGCTGCGAAGGGCGACCACGAATCGGCCGAATGGTATTGCCTGACCTTCGGATATTTCCAGAGCGCCTCCTGCTCCTGCGGCGACAGCATGCGCATCACGTCGTCGATGGGCGGGATCGTCGGGCCTGCACTCGCCTCGGAGTCGAATCCGAACGCGCCACCGAGTTGCGTGTCTGCGTACCAGTAGATGGGTGGCACCCAGTCATACGGGCCTTCCATCTTCAGGCCGGACGGATACGCCCCGGCTCCAGCTTGCTCGGGCCGGGTGGGTGCGTCGTTTCCGGACGACGGCGCGTCGGAAGTCTCGCGTTTCGAGGCGGAAGCGATGATCGGTGTTGGCCAGTCGGCGGCGCGCAATACGTCGATGTAGTCTTTCCCGATCGCGGGCGGCGGCGCATTGTCGCTGCCGATCAGGAATCCGATCACGGACGCGTGATTGCGCAACAGGCGCGCTTCGCTCGCCATGGACGCCTCGGCGATTTTGCGATCCGCGTCGTCCCAGGGTTCGCCGCCCGTCTGCGCCCAGGCTTCCCATTTGTCGCAGCATTCCCAGCCCGGCAAGGTCATGAGGCCCAAGCGGTCGGCCAGATCGTAGAAGCGCTCGTGTTCGAGCTTGCCTTCGCCGCGAATCGTATTGAGCCCGAGATCGAGAACGTAGCCGAACTCCATTTCCATGCGTTTGGGATCGGTGCGCAGGAACATGTCGGGCGCCCATCCGGCGCCGCGGATCAGCACCGGCTTGCCGTTGATCGAGAACTGGCGATAACCCTGCTTGGTGAGGCGTGAACTCACGTCGCGAATGCCGAATGTCGCGACGGCACGATCCGAAACCGCGCCGTCGACCGTGGCATCGAGTTGCAGGTTGTGGAGCGGATGCTCGCCCATGCCGACGGGCCACCAAACTTTCGGATGATTCACGACGAGGCGCGGATCGGTACTCGGCGAAAACGTCAGGGTACGCGTCTGCCCGGGATCGAGATGCACGGTCTGCCGCAGCGGGATTCCGGCGACCTCGCCGCCGATCGATGCCTCGTGCGGCACGCTGTCGAGGTTGCTCGCATCGACTTTCACGGTCAGCGCGGCGCGCTCGAGATCCGGCAGGGAAAGCTTCGAGGTGACGAGCGGAAAACGCAGTCGGACCGGCCCCGTCCGCACGACGTCCACACCGCGCCATGGGCCCAGGTTGTTGTCGGGAGGCATGGGGTTCCAGTCGACCCAGCCGATCGAAAACGCCAGATGCGGATCCGCCGGATAGAGGCGCAGCGCGAGCGTATTCGTGCCTTCGTGCACGAAGCGCGTGACGTCGAACTCGTGGACGGGATACGCACCGGCGACAGTCGCGCGATCGGCCACCAACTGGCCGTTCACCCACACGTCGGCGCTCGCGATCAAGCCGTTGGTGCGGAGCAGCGTGTGCGCGCCGCGCGCGGCGCTCGGCAACGTGAACTGCGTGCGATACCACCAGGGGACGACGAACTGATTGCCGTTGGCATCGGGCACTTCCACGGCGCGCAAGTTGTCGCTGTAGAACACGTCCGGATATTTGCCGTTTTCGAGCAGCCCGGCCATGACCGTCGCGCGGCCGCTGACCGGAAACCACTCGCGTGTCGAAAAGCCGCCGCTCGAGACGTCGGCCCCGCGTTGCGGCACCTTCGTGCTCGATTGGATTTCCCAGTGCGCGATCGGTGTCGCAGAACCCGCGTCACTGTCGACGAGCGTTGGCTCGAACGTGTTTTCGGCGCACGTGCCCGTCGAGCACGACATCGCTGCCGCCAACACCGCTGCCACGGGAAAAGCAGAATGGAAACGCGTTTGCATGGCGTCAGTGGTTCCCGAGATAGGCTTCGCGTATTTCCACTGCGGCGAACGGCCATGCCTTGTTGAGCTTGGCCCAGATCGCGAAAACGACGAGTCCGGCAACGATCCACGCGCCGGACAGCACGAGCGACAGCGTCGAAGCGGACACGTACACGTATATCCAGCCGAGCAGCGCGACGGCACAAGGCAAGGGGTACAGCCATTGCCGATACGGCCGCTCGAGCCCAGGCTGGCGTTTGCGCAAGACGACGAGCGCGGCGATCTGCGCGATCGATTGCACGATGATCGTCGCAGTCAACAACATATTGATGACTTCTTGCAGATCGAAGAACGTGCCGATCGCGGTCACCACGCCCATCGTCAGCAACGCCACGTGCGGAAAGCCGTGCGTGGGATGCAAGCGGCCGAACATCGACAGGAACACTTTTTCGTGCGCCGCCTGATAAGGAACGCGCGAGCCGCCCAACAAGCCGGCGAACACCGAGGCAAACGCCGTCACGACGATGAGCACGGTC
The DNA here is from genome assembly GCA_035650835.1 of Rudaea sp. Lineage (GTDB taxonomy): Bacteria > Pseudomonadota > Gammaproteobacteria > Xanthomonadales > Rhodanobacteraceae > Rudaea. Next base: position 4,743 of record DASRGX010000158.1, read on the forward strand.
ATGACGCCTGCGGCTGCGTGGCCCCAGCTGTGCTCGACCACGAGCGAGGCCACGGACTTCGACGTGGCGATGTCGTGCCACGGGACGACGCCGAGGACGCTGACATTGAGGATCAGGTAGATGAACATCATCGCGATCACCGAGATGATGATCGCCCCGGGCATCGTCCTGCCGGGGTCGCGCAGTTCGTCGCCCATGTAAGCCGTCGTGAAATATCCGAGATAGTCGTAGACGCCGATGACGAGCCCCGCGCCGAGGCCCACGAAAAAATGGCTGCCGAACGCATCGGCCGGATACGTGAAGGCGAAATCCGCGTGGAAATTCGTGAACCCCGCCGCCGATACGCCGACGACGGACACCAGCATGATGATCCACAGCGCGATCGTGATCGAGCGGATCGACTCGATGCGCCGGTACAGCAGGAAAACGACGAGGGCCGTCGCGGCCAGGCTGATCAGATGCGCGGCCGTCCAGCTCAACGGCGGAAAGAAGAACTGCAGATAGTCGACCATGCCGATGATGCCGGTCGACATCGTCAGCGGCGTCGCCAGCAGTACCGTCCAGATGAACAGGAACGGCATCAGCTTTCCGGTTCGATATTGGAATGCCTCGCGCAGATAGACGTAGCTTCCGCCGGAGCCCGGCATCGCTGCGCCGAGCTCCGCCCACACCATGCCGTCGGCGACCGCGAGGATCGCTCCGGCGACCCAGCCGACGACCGCCTGCGGCCCGCCCATGGCCGCGACCATGAGCGGGATCGTGATGAACGGCCCGATACCGCACATCTGCGTCATGTTGATCGCGGTCGCCGAAAACAGGCCGATCGACCGGTGGAAGCCGGCGCCCGTTTCGGGCAGGGACGTCTTGGAAACTCGCATGCCGGCCTCGCCGTCCATCACCAATGCCCGCGCACGCCGACCATGTACGTGCGCTCGAAGAAGTTCGAATGCGCGAGCTGGTCCGGCCACACGAGGTAGAACCGTTGATATTCGTTCGTGAGATTGGTGCCTTGCACGAACACCTCGACGTACTTGTTGTATTTGTACGAGAACGACGCATCGACGTATTTCTGCGGCGCCTCGTACAGTTCCATTCCCGTGATGCTGCCCTCGTCCTCCGAAACGGCACGCCGCGAACGGTAGTTGTACGCGACTCGCGCCTCGATCCGATCGTTCTGGAACCACAAGATCAGGTTGCCGGAATTGGTCGAATTGTCCTGGAACGGAATCTTGTGGCCCGCCAGGTCGGTCTTGCCCGAGTCGCTCGGCGCGTACGTGAAGTTGAACTCCATGCCGGTCTTGGACAAAAGGCCGGGCAGGAACGTGAATCCCTGGCGGTAATCGAATTCGGCGCCGTGGATGCTGTTGCCCGTGCCTTGTACCGGCTCGGTGATGACGATGCAATGATTGCGCACGACGCCGTCCTCGTCGGGCAGGGTGCAATTCTGCACGCTGCCGTTCTCGATGAAGCTCTGCACGTTGATGCGGAACAGTGCCAGGCTGATCATGCTGGTGTCGTTGATGTAGTACTCGAGCGAGGTACCGTAGTTCGTCGAACGCCACGGATCGAGGCTCGGATTGCCCGCCGATTGTCCCTCCGACACGCGGAACAGCGGCCCGTTCGGCGTTTCCACGAGCGAATAATTCAGCGTCAAACCGCCGCCCCACGTGCCCAGATTGAGCGGCATCATGTTCTTCGAATAGGCCAGACGCAGCTTCAGGCTGTCGGTCATGTTCAGCGCGAAATTCGCGGCGGGCAGAATGTCCCAGTAGCTGCGCTGCGTGACTTGCGTGCCGTTGTCGGCGGCCTCCGTCCCGTACGCGCCGGGAGCGCCGGTCAGATGTTGCGTGATGTGCAGATGCGTATCGATCGCGCGCACGCCGACGTTGCCGCTGTAGGGCATGCTGCCGAAGTCGCCTTCGAAATCCGCCTGCAGATAGCCGGTGCTTTCTCGCATGCCGACCGCCCACGTGGTTCCGGGGTCGGTCTGCCGTATCGTGCCGGGATAAAGCGATTTCCAATAGGCCTCGGGGTCGTCCATCGCGGCCGGATCGATGCCCCAGAACGTGATTCCCGACCCCAACAGATTCGTGTATTCGCGCCAATTGTTCGCGAGCGGCGGCGGCGTCTGCGGAATCTGCTGCGCGGACAGCGGGCCGCCGCGGAAGTAGCCGAGCGCGTTGCCCGCCGTGCACGAACCGCTGTTCAACACCACGTCGGCGCCGACGTAGCGCACGAGACATCCGTTCGGGTCGCTCGCGCCCATGCCGGCGTAGACCGGCGTGACGAGCGTGAACCCGATGTTGTCCGCGCTGCGGATGCTATTGCGCACGCCGAAATCGAGCTTGAAATTGCCGCCGAAATCGTAGTGGCCATCGAAGCGCAGCGCGCTGAGGCCCACTTTGCGATCGTAGTCGCCCGAGGATTCCAAGGTCTTCATCGTCCAGCCGTTCGGGTCGGCGAAGTGATTCGCAAGCGTTGGCGTCAGGCTCACGCCGATGTTGCGGTTGTTGAAATCCGCGATGACCGGGATCGTGTTCTGCGGAATGCCGTTGGCATTGAATACGCGATTGCCTCCGGGATAGATCATTACGCCCGGCGGCACCGCGTCGTCCGGCACGCCGTCCATGAGCACGTTGGGCCACAGCGCGCCATCGGAATCGGAAATATTGATGTCGGTTTCCACGTTCAACTGGCGCGCCGTGTCGCGGATGCCGCGCACGCTGGCCGTGAAGGGTCCGCCATTGTCGTATTCCACCTGCGCGTTGAAATTCCTGGCGACGGAATTCTTCGCCGTGTTCTGCGAGAACGACTCGACGTCTCCAGGCCACTTCTCGTAGACCTGCGTGGTATACAAATGCATATTGTCCCAGCCGGGTTCGGGCGTGCCGTACGAGCCGAGGACGGGACTCCCCGTGTCGCGCGATTGCAGTGGTACGTACGTTGCGCCTTGCCAGTTCGTGGAATTGAACTGGATGCCGATGTTGCGATCGTGCTGGACCTGGCTCGCGTAGAAGAAGTCGCTCGTCAAGTTGAATCCGTTGCCGAGGTCGGCCTGGAAGGACGTGTTCCCGGACTTGCGCCGCCGCTCCGTGGTGATGTCGTACAGACCGATATCCTGGCTGCCCATGAACACACCGTTGGACTTGCCGTCGCCGTTGACATCCACGGTGCCGTCGGCGTTCTGCTTGATCTGCGACGGAATCGGCGCGGTGTTCCACGGCGTCAGGAATCCGTTGTAGCCGCCCGCGCTCGCCGCGTTCTCGCCGTTGAGCACGACGCCGTATTGATCCAGTCCTTCGTTCGCGTTGTGGCGGGTCGTATCCGAGTAATCGGCGGAGACGAGCAATCCCCAATTGCCGCCGTTGTACGACACGAGTCCGCTCGCGGAGCGCCCCCATTTGCCGGTCGTGTCGCCGCGTTCGCCGTTCGCTGAGTAGCTGTACGTGAAACCGCTCGGCAGGTCCCAAGGCCGATAGGTATGCAGATCGAGCGCGCCGCTGATGCCGCCTTCCGTCGTGCTCGCGGTCGGCGACTTGATCACGTCGACGCCGCGGAACAGCGTGGCCGGCAGCATCGTGAAATCGGGCTGCTGCGAATCGATCTGATCCGGCGTGATGAAGACCTCGCCGTTCAGCATGGTGCCCACCTCGGGCAGGCCGCGCACGTCCACCGAGGTGCCCGTGCCGGCATCGCGATTGATCTGCACGCCCGTGATGCGTTGGAGCGCGTCGGTGAGCGTCACGTCGGGCAACTGACCGATGCTTTCCGCCGTGATGCTGTCCTGGATGTTCGGAGCCGTGCGTTTCGTTTCGATCGCACGCATCTGCGAAGCGCGCACGCCGACCACCTCGACCACCGACAAGGTATTGGAATCGTCGGGCTTTCCGGGCTCGGCCTTCTTGGGAGGCTTGTTCTCGTCCGGAGCGCTCGGCGAGGCGTTCGGCCCCGATGCGCTCTGCGTTTGCGGGTCCGGGGCGGCCGCCGCATCACCCGTAGGCGACGCCGCCATGGCCGACGTTGCCATCGCGGCGAACAGCGATATGGATATGGCAAATGACAGCGGGTGTTTGCGATATGCGGTCGGCATGGACTTTACCCCTCTCATAGTGTCTGTCGGTACGAATTGGCCGGCACGGCTGACGACGTGCGTGCGACGACGACGATCCCTGTGCGGTCATGCTCCGTGTGGATGGAAACGGGTCGGGCGTGGCCTGCACGCGATCGTTCTCGGCAAGCCTGGCGTGAAATGTTCATCGTGCTTCGTCTCGCGAAAACGCGATTCGCGCGAGCGTCCATTGACCGTCGCGCGGATCGCCCGTGGCGATGACGCATATGTCGTGGCTGCCGGCGGGCGGCGGCTTCGAGATGTCCGCAGCGAGCTCGCTCTGGCCGACCGCAGCCGTCGTAAGCGGCACCGTGGCGATCACGGGACCTTCGCAGGTGTCGAGATGAATCGCGAATTCGCCGTCGGCCGCGCTGCGCGGACGCACGATGACGTTCGACGCCTCGTCCGCAAATTGCCAAGCGATGCGACCGACGCTCAGGAGAATGCGACTGGCGCCGTCCAGCGGCGCCTGCCGCCACCGCCAGCACATGTCGCCGACGTTCACTTTGTATACCGGCCGCGGGCCTCGTGAGGAATGCTTGCCGCTCAGCCGCATCGTCTCCGCGTGGTCCGAGCAGGGCTCCAGCGCGTTGCCACTGCGGCTCCGCAGCGCGTCGGCATCCACCACCTGCGTGCGCGGTGCGGAAAGCGCAACGCCATCCGGCGCAAAGGTTGCCGCGCGCAGCGTCACCTTGGCGTTCGCGGGGAATTCGAGCGCTTGCACGTACGCTGGCGAAACCGCCGTCGGTGCGGCGCCGTCAGTCGTGTAGCGCAGGGTGCCGACGTCGATTTGCTGCGAAAGGACCGCACGCAGCTTTCCATCCGCCTGCGCGGTTAGCGCGAATGCGGGCGCGAACGCGCCGTCGGCGTATCCGATCCCGAGCGCCCGGTAACGCGCGATCTCGGCCGGCAGGCGTTCGAGGAAAGCGCGCCAATCGCGTGCCTTTTCCGGCGACCACGCGAGCTCGGACAACGCGGCCACGCGTGGAAACACGGCGTGCTGATCGTCCGCGAAGGTCGGCATCAACTCGGTCCAAAGACAGCCCTGCACGCCGAGGATGTGCTGCGCTTGCGCCGCTGTGGCACCGGGCGGGACCACCGCCGTGTCGTAGGCCTGCCGCAACGTCGCCAGCGGCGGCTGACCCGACCACTCGTCGGGGAGATCCGATTGATAATGATCGAAGTACAGCGACTCCTGCGGCGTCATGACGACGTCGTGGCCTTGTCGAAGCGCCTCGAGCGCCACGCGTTCGCCGTCGCTGCCGTGCCAGGACATCACGACTTCGGATCGCGGCAGCTTCGCGCCCGCGAGCAGCTCGTCGTCCCAGCCGACCGGCTTGCGTCCATGCCGGACGAGGTGATCGGCGACCTGCGCGGTGAACCAGCCCTGCAACTGGTCCATGTCGTCGAGGCCGAGCTTGCGCATCTGCGCTCGGACGTCGGGCGAGGCGTTCCACTGATCCTTGGCGGCTTCGTCGCCGCCGATCGACACGTACGGCGAGGGAAACAGACGCATGACGTCGTCGAGCACGGCATCGACGAAACCGAGCGTCTTTGCATCGGGCTTCAGCAGCCACGTGCTCACGCCCCAGTCGGTCCACACGGACGGGCGCTCCCCGGTGACGCCGAGCCACGGGTACGACGCTATTGCGGCTTGCGAGTGCCCGGGAAGATCGAGGTCCGGGACGACGGTGACGAATCGCTGTGCGGCGTAGTCGACGATCTCGCGAACCTGGGCTGCGGTATAGAACCCGCAGTAGGGCTTGTCCGCGGAGCCGGTCAGTTCGATATCGAGACCCACGGCCTTGCGGCAGGCGCCGATCCGCACGAGCTCGGGAAACGCAGGGACCTCGATGCGCCAGCCCTGGTCTTCGGTGAGATGCCAGACCAGGACGTTGAGCTTGTCGAGCGACATCCAGTCGATCAATTGCTCGATCTCGGCCACGCTCTGGAAGTGCCGTCCGGAATCGAGCAGCAGCGCGCGCCAGGCAAAACGCGGACGATCGACGATCGTGCCCGCGGCAATCTCGGCGGCCGATCCGCGCGTCCATCCGGGAGGCGTCAGCAGCTGCCATACGGTCACGCTGCCGTAGAACACGCCTTGCGGCGTGCGCGCCGATACCGAGATGCCACGATCGCCGATGTCGATGCGGTAGCCGTCGTCTGCGAGGTCTTTCGCCTGCGGGTCCAACTCGAACGTGATCGCGGCGTGCGCATCGGCAGCTTGCGCTATGCGCAGCCGCAGGCCGCGAGTGTCGGCGACCAAGTTCACGAAACGGTCGACGATTTCCCGCACGTGTTCGCGATCGGCGCCGCGGATTTCGATGACGGAACCGTTCGCAAGCCGTGTCGCCTGCCCTCCGGCGAGGTGCGCCTCGGCGGGCTGCGGCACCAGCGACCACGTGGCCCCTGCCTGCGCAAACGACGTCCACGGCGCGGCCAAGGACAAGCCAGCGAGCATGCCGAGCTTGGCGGCGGCCGCGGTTCTCATTCGGGAACGTCGCACATGGGCACGGGGCTCCGCTCGGACGCGCCCGCGACGCCGGCATGCCGCAAGTACCAGTTCGCCGCACCGAGCACGCCGTGACGTCCGTGTTCCATCACGCGCACCGGCACGTGCGAGAGGAACGAGCGCACGCTGCGTGCGTGCAGGAACCGTTCGACGAACGCGCTTCGCTCGAGCAGCGAAAACATCGCATAGAGGAACCCGCCGCCGAGATAGATGCCGCCCGTAGGCATGAACGCCATGGCCAAGCTGCCGGTGAAGCTGCCCAACGTGGCGCAGAAGATTTCCGCGGCTTCGACGGCTCGTGCATCGTCGTCCGCGAGCGCTGCCGCCGTCACGGCCTCGGGAGTGGCGAGTCGCGGTACGACGCCGTGCAGTCCGCACAGCGTCGTATACAAGGTCAGCAAGCCCGGACCCGACGTGATGCGTTCGTAGGCCACATAGCCGCCTTGTGGCGCAAGGCGCGCGAGGATCTCGCGTTCGCGGATCGTGTGCGGCGCGAAGTCCATCTGACCCGCTTCGGTGGTCAACACGCTGCCGCCCGCCGGGCGCGGCAAGCGTGCCGCCGCGCCGAGTCCCGTCCCGGGACCGATCACTAGGATCGGCCCAGGCTCGTGGACATCCGGCCCGCACAGCAGACGCCCCAGGCGCGCCAGAGGATCGTCGAGCGCGTACGCAAGCGCTTCGAAATCGTTGAGCGCGGCGACATCGTCGAACGCGAGCGCATCGCGCAGCTCCGACAGGCGAATCGGCCAGGCGAGGTTGTCGTGCAGGATCTCGTCGCCCATCACCTGGCCAGCGCAGGCCAGCACGCAGCGCTGGACGGGGAATCGGGCATCGCGCGCAAGGAACGCTTCGAGCAATTCGGACAGGCTCGGGAATTCCTTGCAGGCGAATTTGCGATAGGCCAGCACGTCGAGTTCGCGACTGCCGACCTGCGATACCCGCACCAGCGCGACGCGGGCATGTGTCCCGCCGACATCCGCAGCCAAGAACGGCTGGGTCGCGAAATTCGCTCGCAGATCAGGATCGTCCATTGCTGCTTCCATTGCCCCTGTGCGTTGGACCGCGGTAATTTGACACCGGTGTCAATTGTGTCAGTTTCGGGAAATTTGACACCGGTGTCAACTTGCGTCGCAGCAACACGGCATTCCGTGTCGATGCGGTGCCGCCGATGCGCTCATACCGAGACGCGCTGTGGGGTAATGACACCTGCGGCTTTAAGAATCTTTACGCGTCGAGTCGTCCGCCGAGCGCTCGCGTGTGGGAGGTGGACGAACCGGCAGAAAATCGGGTAAACATTTGGAATACCTCAAGTTTTTCTTATCCCAAACCGGGAATCGGACCCGTGAATTTGTCCGTACAACTCACATCGCGCTGCAAAATGACAATGATGTGAAAGCCGCTATAGAGTGCGGCGGCCACAAGGGGTTAGTCGCATCAACTTGTCGATCAGCAGGGGCCGATCGACGCCGTTTGCTCGCACATTCTTGGAACGCTACGCACCTTAAATTTCCCGGGCATCCAGATGTCCGGCGTGATTCCTACTACTATTTTTTTGGGAGAGCCTCATGAAAAAAGCGATTCTGGCCGTTGCATGCAGCGTGGGCATTGCATTGATGGCTTCCGCCGCCCCGGTTTTTGCGGCGCAAGCCTTCCGAACTCATTTCGTGGTCGAGCCCGCCGAAGGCAGTGCGCTGCAAGCTGGCGATACCCTGGTCGCCAACGGTCAAGGTCAGGTCGCGCTCTATCGCGGCCATGAATTGGTCGCGGTGATCCAAGATCCGAACGATATCGCAGCCGAAGCGTCGGCCGCGCGGCCGCTCTATCTGGTCGATCAGGACGGCGCGATCATCCGCGGCGACCTGCGCGACTACGACGGCGACATCTATCTGAGCCACAGCGCGCCGATCGTGCCGTTCTACCGCAGCGACCGGCCGCAGGTGCCGATGGCCGACGCCGGCAAGGAGCTGAAGGGCGGTGCGCCCGAGCCCCTGAATCCGAGCAGCCCGCAATTCAACGCATGCAACCCGAGCCGCCCGACCGTCAGGAGCTGCTACGGCTACGGCGGCGCGATGACGCTGCACAATGGCAACGTGATGGTCACGCCGACGATCGAAGCGGTGTTCTGGGGCAGCTGGTCGCAGAGCGATCCGATCATCGCCGGCATGGACAAATTCTTCCAGGGCTGGAGCGGCAGCAGCATCGCCAATGCCTCGGACGAATACCATGGCACGACGAACGGCTACGTCACCGGCAGCGCGAACTACGCCGGCCACGTGTTCGACACGTCCTCGACGGGCAACTCCACGCCGAGCAGCTCGACCATGGTGTCGAAAGCGTGCAGCCTGACGGGCAACAATCCCAACCCGAACGCGCTGTACACCTACATCACGTCGAATTGGCCCGGCGGCCAGGCCTGCGGTTTCCACACCTGGGGCACCTGCAGCAACGGTGCGCAAGTGCAAGTGGCGTGGATCGGCAACTTCACCGGCACCACGGGCTGCGGACCGGGCGCCAGCTCCGGCAATTCCCAGGGCTTGGCCGACATCGCCTCGGTGACCTCGCATGAAGTGTCCGAAGCGACCACGGACCCGCGCGGCACCGGCTGGTTCGACAATGGCGGCTACGAGAACGGCGACAAGTGCGAATGGGTCTACGCGGCGATGACGCTCGCCAACGGCGCCAACTTCAGCCTGCAGCGCGAATGGTCCAACTCGCTTTACGCCGCGGGCACCGGCTTCGCCAACTACTTCGGTCAGAAGGGTTGCAAGCAGTAAAACCGCAGCTCCATTCGTTCGTTTTCGAGTCCCCGGTCTTCCGGGGACTTTTTTTTGCGCGCTACTTGCCGCGCTACCGGGCTCGAGCATGGTACGACGCGCGTCACGGGTGCACGGCACGTTTCCGACTACACTACGAACGTCGCTTCGCGGAGCACCAATGACCGTCAGCGCGGAACCTACCGAACAGCTGCTGCGCCGTATCCGCGCCGGCGAAGCCGACGCCAAGCAATCGCTCTACGCGCGGTGCCTGCCGCTGTTGCAGCGGTGGGCGCATGCGCGTTTGCCGCACCATTCGCGCGACGTCGCCGACACCGACGACCTCGTGCAAGTGGCCTTGCTGCGCGCGCTCAATCATCTGCACGAATTCGAGGCCAACGGCAGCGGCAGCTTTCTCGCCTATCTGCGCCAGATACTGCTCAACGAAGTGCGCGCCGAGCTGCGCAAGCGCCAGGTGCGCGGCGACAAGATCGACATCGACACCGTCCCGCTCGCCGACGAAAGCGAGTCGGTCGTTGAGCAACTGGTCGGCCACGAACGCCTGCGCAGCTTCGAGCGTGCGCTGGCGCAGCTCGAGCGCGAGGATCAGAGCCTCATCGTCATGCGCTTGGAACTCGGTATGAGCTACGCGGAAATCGGCCTCGACGTCGGCATGGAGCCGAATTCTGTGCGGATGCGCATCACTCGCGCATTCAAGAAGATCGCGGATCGCATCGCAGCCGAATGAGATCGCATCGATGCACGGCCGATCAAAGGGGAAAGATTCGTTCGAAGAAGCGCTGCTCGCGGTCGCCGACGGCACGCCCGTCGATTGGCGCGGGCTCGAGAGCTTGGCCGATCCGCGCGACGTCGACGCCTTGCGTTTGCTCGCCGACATCGGCCAAGGTTACCGTGCGACCGAACGGCCGCAGACCGAGCGCAAACCTCCGCTCTTCCATTGGGGTGCGCTCGAAGTCGAGAACACGCTCGGCGCCGGTAGCTTCGGCGAGGTCTATCGCGCGTTCGACCCCTGGCTCGGCCGCCACGTCGCATTGA
>DASRGX010000159.1:0-12001 GCA_035650835.1 Rudaea sp.
GGATGCCGCCGTCGGCCATGCGTGCGAGCGTGAGATCGACCATGGCGCTCTCGCCGAGATCGAGCATGAGCTCCATCTCGGGACAATGCGGGAACCTGGGCGCGCCGAGGTGTCCGCCGTTCACCGCGTCGAAGCTCGCACGGAAGCGCGCGAGCGCCGCGTCGATCGGTGCGTGCGAAAGGGCATCGTCCGACGGTGCGGTGCGATCGTAGTCGGCGAGGAATTCCGCGAGCGCGGCGTTCTGCCGGCGCACGTCGTCGCGCCGCGTGTCCCAGTATCCGCGCACCTGCTCGAGCACGTAGGCGAACGGCGGCATGCCGTAGCGCGCGTCCTTTGGGAAATACGTGCCGGCGTAGAACGGCAGATGATCGTCGGGCGTCAGGAATACCGTGAGCGGCCAGCCGCCCGCACGCCGCGTGAGCGCCTGGTGCGCGAGCTGGTAGATCTTGTCCAGATCGGGCCGTTCCTCGCGGTCCACTTTTATACACACGAACAGCGCGTTCATGAGCCGCGCCGTGGCCTCGTCCTCGAAGCTCTCGTGCGCCATGACGTGGCACCAGTGGCAGGCGCTGTAGCCGATCGAGAGCAAGATCGGCTTGTCCTCGGCCTGTGCGCGCGCGAGCGCGTCGGCGCACCATGGCCACCAGTCGACGGGATTCTCTGCGTGTTGGCGCAGATAGGGGCTCGACTCTTCGCTCAGGCGGTTCATCGTGCCCCGGTCCCGCTTCTCGTCTCGCTCGTCGTTCCAGCGAAAGCCCTGCTCCAAAAGCGAACACGCACGTCAGGGCGCCGCGGGCGCTCCTGGCCCGAGATACTTCTCGAGGAAGGCTTCGGTGATCTTGTAACGATCGGTGTTGTTCTCTTCCTTGAAGAACCCATGACCTTCCTTCGGCCGCGTCATGTACTCGACGGGCTTGCCGGCTTTTTCGAGCGCATCGCGCATTTCGCGCGCGTTCTGGATCGGCACGCGCTGGTCGTCCTCGCCGTGGACGATGAGCACGGGCACGTTGAATTTGTCGACGTGGTCTATCGCCGAGTTCGCCGCGACGTAGGCAGGATCGTCCATGCCCCAGGCTTCGCGCAGGAAGTTGCGGCCGGCGCGGAAGCGGCGCGTGTCGCTGCGTTCGCCCTGCACGCGGATGTCGGAAACGCCGGCGATCGCGACCGAGCATTTGAACGTGCCCTGCGGCGCGTAAACGGGCTGGAAGAATGCCGAGTAGCCGCCATAGCTCGCGCCGTAGACGCAGACGCGGTTCTTGTCGGTGTAGCCCTGATCCTCGGCCCATTTCAGCGCGTCGAGCATGTCCTGCATCATGCCGGTGCCCATTTCGCGCTTGCCGGAATCCTCGAAGTTCTTGCCGCGTCCGCCCGAGCCGCGGTAGTTGACCTGCACGACCGCGTAGCCGCGGCTGGCGAGGAACTGCGCTTCGTCGTCGTCCCAGCCGCCCATGAACCAGTTGTGCTGAATGCCGAGCGGGCCGCCGTGCGGCAGGAGCAGGGTCGGCAGGTTCTTCGCCGTGCGGTGCGGCGGCAGCGTGATGAAGCCGCCGAGCTCGGTGCCGCTCGAGGCCTTGAACCAAAACGGCCGGCGTTCGCCGAGCTGATCGGGCTTGAGCCACGGCTTGACCTGGTAGAGCGGTCGCAGGTTGTTCGTCGCCGTTTCGAACAGCGCGTAAGTGCCGGGGTCGCGATCGCTGATCGCTCCGACGAGCAGCGTCGCGCCGTCCTCGCTCATGCCGGCGATGCCGACGAAGTGGTCGGCGAATTTGTCGTTCAGCGACTTCACGATGGCCGCGTACTTGTCGTCGGCAAGGTAGATGAGCTTCGGCTTGCCGTCGAGCGCCAGGGCGGCGAACGGCTTGCGCGGCGCGGGCGTCCACAGCACGCGTGCGATGCTCACGCGCGGATCGGAGGCGAGCACCTTGCGGTCGCTGCCGTCGAGATTGCTAATCGTGAGCTCGTTAGGCCCGCCGCCCGGATTGCCGAGCGCGTACAGGTGCGTGCCGTCGGGGTCGATCTCGAGCGGTGCGAAGCTTTTGCCGACGACCGACGCCGGCATCTCGGTCCAGTGCGCATCCGCGCTGCTGCGGTAATACGCGTGCGGCTTGAGATCGTTGTCCTCGCCCCAGGCGTAGCGCACGACGCCGTCGTGCACGAGGAAAGTGTAGCCGTCCTCGTCGATTTCGCCGAGTTCGTTGACGTTGCCGGACATCGCGTCGATGTCGAAGATCAAGGTCTTGTGCGCCTGGGCGTCGCTGCCGCCGCTCGTCGCGGCAGGATTGACCGTGAGATAGAAATGTCCGTTCGCATGCGTCGGCTTGCCGCTGATCGTGCCGAAGCCGAGGGGAATCTTGAGGATGTTGCGCTGCGCGCCGATGGAGCCGCGCTTGCTGTCGCTGTAGAGCAGACGCTTGTTCTTGCCGTCCATGTCGACGGCGATGATGTCGCCGGTCGGCGTCGGCGATTCGGAAAACGCGGTCTCCTCGCCGGTCCCCATCACCAGGCGTTTGTTGTCGACCCAGGTGATGTCGATCGGGAGATAATGCGCGTTCATGTCGAGCCGGCTCTCGAACTTGAGATCCGGCAGGTGCAGCACGGCGAGCTGGTATTTGTTCTCGCCGTTCTCGGTGTTGTGCACGGACACGGCGATGTGCTGGCCGTCGGGCGAAATCGCCGGCGGCCCCAGCGAGGCATGCTTGGCGAAATCGGCCTCGGGCACGACGGTGATCGTCGGCAGCGGCTGCGGCGTGGATGCGGCGTTCGCGACCGCCGCCGCGGCGAGCGCGACGCAAGCGGACAATGAGACGATCTGTTTCGGCATGGCGTGGACCCTCGTGGAAGCGCCGATTATGCCAGCAACGCACGGGTCCGTTTCGATCGCGTAAGATGCGGCGCAGCATGAATATCGGAACCGCGATGACCGACGACGCCGTGAGCTACCCCGCGCTGTACCTCAAGCGCGGCGAGGACGCGCGTCTGCGCGCCGGGCATTTGTGGGTGTTCTCGAACGAGGTCGACGTAAAGCGCTCGCCGCTCGGCGAGTTCGCGCCCGGCGAAGCCTGCGTCGTCGTCGACGCCCACGACAAGCCGATCGGCGTCGGCTACGTCAATCCGAATTCGTTGATCGCCGCACGTCTCGTGAATCGCGGCATCGACCATGCGCTCGACCGCTCGCTGATCGTGCATCGGCTCAAGGTGGCGCTCGGTCTGCGCGAGCGGCTCTATGCCGAGCCGTATTACCGGCTCGTCTACGGCGAAGCGGACGGTCTGCCGGGCCTCACGCTCGATCGTTACGGCGAGGTGGTCGTCGGCCAGACCACGACCGCCGGCATGGAGCGCATGAAGGACGACGTCGTCGCCGCGCTCGTCAAGACGCTCAAGCCTGGCGCCGTCGTCTGGAAGAACGACGCCGGCGTGCGCGCGCTCGAGCAGCTGCCCGACGAGGTCGCGCTCGCTTACGGCGAGTTGCCGCCCGAGGTGCTCGCGCGCGAAGGCGGACTCGATTTCCGCATCGATCCGCTCGGCGGACAAAAGACCGGGTGGTTCTACGACCAGCGCGCGAACCGCGACCTGCTCGCGGCCTATGTCGGCGGCAAGCGGGTGCTCGACATGTTCAGCTATCTGGGAGGCTGGGGCTTGCGCGCGGCGGCGGCCGGTGCGGCCGACGTGACCTGCGTCGATGCGTCCGCCGCCGCGGTCGAGGCCATCGTATACAATGCAGCACGCAACGGCCTTGCTGGACGCGTGCGCGCCGAACGGGCGGACGCCTTCGAGCGGCTGAAAGCCCTGCGCGAGGCGCGCGAGCGCTTCGACGTCGTGATCCTCGACCCGCCCGCCTTCGTCAAGCGCAAGAAGGACTTCGCCGAAGGACGGCTCGCCTACCGGCGCATCAACGAAATGGCCATGCAGATCCTCGCGAAGGACGGCATCCTGATCACCTGTTCGTGCTCGTACCACATGCCGGCTGCCGCGCTGCTCGAAGGCGTGCAGCAGGCGGCGCGCCACGTCGAGCGCAGCGCGCAGGCGCTCGTCAAGCTCCAGCAGGCACCCGACCATCCCGTGCACCCGGCGATTCCGGAAACCGACTACCTCAAGGGCTTTCTTTGCCGCATCCTGCCGGCGTGAGTCCGCGCCACAAAGCGGATGCGCCGTTTCGCGGCGACCTCGTTTCGCGCTTCGCCTCGTGCTTCCTATAAACTCTGTCGCTTGCTCGCCGCCGCCGCCTCGACGCATGCCTTACTTCCACGACATCAACCCCATCGCGTTCTCGATCGGTCCGCTCGCCGTGCACTGGTACGGTCTCATGTACTTGGCCGGTTTCATCGGCGCCTGGGTGCTCGGCAATCGCCGGCGCAAGGCGGGAAGGCTGCCGGTCGGCGACGACGCGTTCTCGGATCTCGCGTTCTACGTCATGATGGGCGTGATCCTCGGCGGGCGCATCGGCTACATGCTGTTCTACGTGCCGCTCGACTGGATATGGCACGATCCGCTCGCGCTGTTCCGCGTCTGGGAAGGAGGCATGTCGTTCCACGGCGGGCTGCTCGGCGTGCTGCTCGCCGGCTGGTGGTGGTCGCGACGCAACAGAATCCACTTTTTCGATACGGTCGATTTCGTCGCGCCGCTCGTGCCCATCGGCTTGGGGCTCGGCCGGCTCGGCAACTTCATCGGCGGCGAGCTCTGGGGCCGCCATACCGACCTTCCCTGGGGCATGATCTTCCCGCGCGCGCTCGAGAGCCTCGGCAAGTCGCGCGACGAGCTCTACCAGATGTACCTCGCCGGCCAACTGAACCACGAAGCGCGGCACCCGTCGCAGCTCTACGAGTTCGGACTCGAAGGCGTCGTGATGTTCACGGTGCTCTGGATCTACTCGCGCAAGCCGCGGCCGCGCTATGCGATTTCGGGCTTGTTCGCACTGCTCTACGGCGTGTTCCGCTTTTGCGTTGAGTTCGTGCGCGAACCCGACGTGCAGCTCGGGTTCATCGCATTCGATTGGCTCACGATGGGCCAGATCCTCTCGCTGCCGCTCATCGTCGTCGGCATCGTCCTTTTGTGGCTCTCGCGCCGCTCGCCGACCCTGCTGCCGCCCGCGGCCAGCATGGCGCAAGAGGTCGAAATCAGGAAGGCCGCCTGATGCGCCAATATCTGGACCTGCTGCGCCACATCCTCGAACGCGGCGTCGAAAAATCTGATCGCACCGGCACGGGCACGCTGTCGGTGTTCGGCTGGCAGATGCGCTTCGATCTCGCCGAGGGCTTTCCGCTCGTCACGACGAAGAAGCTGCATTTGCGCTCGATCGTCCACGAACTCTTGTGGTTCCTGCGCGGCGAGACGAACGTCGCGTACCTCAAGCAAAACGGCGTCTCGATCTGGGACGAATGGGCCGACGAGGCCGGCGAACTCGGGCCCGTGTACGGTAAGCAGTGGCGCGCATGGTCGGCGCAGGATGGACGCACGATCGACCAGATCGCCTGGCTCGTCGACGAGATCAAGCGCAACCCGGATTCGCGCCGTCTCGTGGTGAGCGCCTGGAACGTGGCCGATCTGCCGAAGATGGCGCTGCAACCCTGCCACGCGCTGTTCCAGTTCCACGTCGCCGCCGGAAGGCTCTCGTGCCAGCTCTACCAGCGCTCGGGCGACGTGTTCCTCGGCGTGCCGTTCAACATCGCGAGCTATGCGCTGCTCACGCACATGGTCGCGCAGGTGTGCGGGCTCCAACCCGGCGATTTCGTGCACACGCTCGGCGATGCGCATTTGTATAAAAATCACCTCGCGCAGGCGCGCGAGCAGCTCGCGCGCGCGCCGCTGCCGCTGCCCACGCTCAAGCTCAATCCTGCGGTCCGCTCAATCTTCGAGTTCCGCTACGAAGACGTCGCGATCGAGAACTACCGCTCGCACGCGGCGATCAAGGCCCCCGTGGCGGTGTAGCCGGGCGCCGCCGCGTTCACCGCGCCGCTGCGCAGCCTTGCATGCAGCGGAAATAGGCGCGCCCGGCTGGATAGTCGACCGTCATCGTAAAATGCTGGAAGACATTGCCGCCGATGGCGCCCTCGGTCGGCCCATCCATCATTTGCGCCATCCACCGGTGCAAGTTGTCGTCGCCGCGCTCCGCGAAGAGCACCGGCCCGACGCGGAAGCCCGCGATGTCCACGCTCGGCACTTCGATCACGCGCGCACCTGGAACGCTGTCGGCGCCGTCGATGACGCGCCAGTCGGGATGCGCGCGCATCCAGCGCTCGAACCGACTGTGGACGATGAAGCTGATGGCGCGCTGCGCCGGCAGGTGATCGCCGAGCGTTGCCAGCGCGTTCGTCGAAAGCGTCGCGCTCGCACCAGTGTCGAGCAGCATGTCGAGCGACTCGCCGTCGATCCGCACGCCGATGCGGCCCATCGCGAACGCACGCTTGCCGGCGGAGTCCGTCTTGAAATGCACGGCTATGCGATGTGCATCCTTCGGAGGTGCGAAACCGGGCTTTTCGAGCCGCAAATCCGCACCCGGATAGTCCCATGTCCAGATACGCCGGTCGAACCAGCGGCTGCTCAGGAAACCCGCAGTACCGGCGGGGTGCCCCGTTCTCGGTGTGCAGTTATGAACCAGCAACGTATCGTCGCCGTCCGCGTTGCCGGGAATGCCGCGTCCTGGGCGGAATCGCGGCATATGTGCCGTCGCCAGATCGGTGCCGAGCTCCCGCTCGGCCTCCTCGTCGTGTAGCGGCGTGAGCTCCAATCCGAGCCGCAAGGCGACGTCGCGGCACAGCATATTCGCGCCACCGCCGGAATCGGTATAGAACTCGAGCGTAGTGCCATCGGCGAGCGTCGGCGTCGCGATCACGCGGCCGGCGTCGAAACGCGCAGGGATGTCTTGCGCGAACGCGGCGCCGGTCGCGAACGCAATATCCCGACGACGGTGCGGCTAAGGAACAGCGAAGTCATGTGTGGGCTTGATCGTGGACGGACGGTTCGTCGACACTGGTTTCATGACCGACGACCCGAAAGTTTCCCTGATCGCCGCCCTCGACCGCAACCGAGCGATCGGCCGAGGGGGCGCGATGCCGTGGCATCTGCCCGACGATCTCAAGCGCTTCAAGGCGCTCACGCTGGGCAAGCCCGTGCTCATGGGGCGCAAGACTGCGCTGGCGATCGGCAAGCCGCTGCCGGGGCGCCGCAACTTCGTGCTTACGCGCGCGTCGACGGCGCCGTTTGCAGGCCAGGTCCCCGTATCGTCTCTCGATGCCGCGTTGGTGCATGCCGACGAGGAGCTTTGCGTCATCGGCGGCGGCGAGGTGTACGCGCTCGCGCTGCCGCGCGCCACGCACCTGCACCTCACGTGGATCGACACTACCGCGGCCGACGCCGATGCATTCTTCCCAGAGTTCGACGCGGCGCGGTGGCGCGAAGTGTCGCGCATTGCGCATCCTGCCGATGCGAAACACGAGTATACGTTTACATTTGTGGATTATGAAAGAATGAGTTGAATCGCTCGCTTCAGTCCCCGTTGCCGTCGAACGGCTTGGGCCGTGTCGAGCGAATGCTGACGAATTCCGGCTGCTCGGCGTCGAGCCTGAGCGCGATGAGTTCGCCGCCCCAGACGCAGCCGCCGTCGATCGCGTAGACGCCCATGCCTTGGAAGCGGCCGAGCGTGGACCAATGGCCGCAGACGACGCGCAGCTCGCGCTTGGCGTGACCGGGCACCTCGAACCAGGGATAGAGCCCCGGTTTCTGCGTGCCCGGCGCGCCTTTCTCGGCGTAGGCGATACGCCCGCGCACGTCGCAGTAGCGCATACGCGTGAGGACGTTGATCGTCGCGCGCAGGCGATCCATGCCCTGCAGTCGCGGCGTCCACAGATCGGGCTTGTTGCCGAACATCGATTTGAGCAGGCGCCGCGCGCCGTCGCCGCGCAGACGCTGCTCCACTTCGTGCGCGGCGCGTTCGGCGCGCTCGACGTTCCAGCGCGGCGCGAGGCCGGCGTGGACGAGCATGAACTCGAGCTGGCGGTCGACGTGCAGCAGAGGACGCGCGCGCAGCCAGTCGAGCAGCGGCGTGCGGTCGTGCGCGAACAGCACTTCGCGCAGCTCCGGGTTGACCTTGGCCTGGTCGGCTTCGTCGCGCTCGGCGACGGCGAGCAGGCTCAGGTCGTGATTGCCGAGCACGACGAGCGCACGCGCGCCGAAGCCGCGCACGAGCCTCAGCACCGCGAGCGACTGGCCGCCGCGGTTGACGAGATCGCCGCAGAACCACAGCGTGTCGTGCGCGGGATCGAAGTCGATCTTCTCGAGCAGCCTGCAGAGCTCGTCGTGGCAACCCTGGACGTCCCCGATCGCCCAGACCGCCATCAGTGTCGCACTCCCGCTTCCAGCGCCCTCGAGCCGAGCAGGCGATCGCGCGCGCAGCGCCCGATCGGGGTCGCGGCAATGCGCGAAGCTGGACGGTACTCCATGAGATCGGCCATTCGCTCAGTGCACGGTTCTGGGAATCGAGAGGATGAATTGCGGAATCGGCGCATCGAAGCGCCGGCCGTCGTCGGCGAGCATCTGGTAGCTGCCGCGCATCGTGCCGACCGCGGTTTCGAGCACCGCGCCCGAGGTGTAATGAAAGTCGTCGCCGGGCCGCAGCCACGGCTGCTCGCCGACCACGCCTTCGCCGCGCACTTCCTGGACCTTGCCGTTGGCGTCGGTGATGATCCAGTGGCGCGTGAGCAGGCGCGCGGCGACGCTGCCCGCATTGGCGATGCGCACGGTGTACGAGAACACGTAGCGGTTGTCGTCGGGCGCGGATTGCTCGTTGAGGAACCGCGTCTCGACGGTCACGGCGATGTCGTAGGGCTTCTTGCCGGTCATGCGGCGATTTTCCGGCAGCGCGCGCAATCCGGCAAGCCGCTAGGCAACGGGGCCGATGTGCTGCGCGAGCACGACGAACGCCTGCGGTGCGAGCTGCTCGGCACGCGCACGCGGATCAATGCCGGCGGCGGCGAGGTCGGCCGGGCCGGCGATCCCGGACACGGCGTTGGCGATGGTCTTCCGACGCTGGCCGAATGCGGCGCGCACGATCGCGTCGAGCGTGCCCGCATCGGCCCGCGGCAGCGCCTCGCTCGGTAGCGGCACTACGCGCACGACGGCCGAGTCGACCTTCGGCGGCGGCCGGAACGCGCCCGGCGGGACGCGGAACAGCGGTTCGACCTCGGCGCGCAGCTGCAGCATGACCGACAGGCGGCCGTACGTCTTGCTGCCCGGACCCGCCGCCATGCGTTCGACGACTTCCTTCTGCAGCATGAAGTGCATGTCGACGATCGCCGCCGCATGCGCGAGGCAGTGGAAAAGTATAGGTGTGGAAATGTTGTACGGCAGGTTGCCGACGAGCCGCAGCGGCGCACCGGCGGCGAGCGCCGTGAAATCGACGTCCAGCACGTCCGCGTTGAGGATTTCGAGCTCGCCGACGCCGGCGGCGCGCGCGCGCAGCGGGACGATGAGATCGCGATCGAGCTCGATGGCCGTCAGCTTCCGCGCGGCTTGCAGCAGCGGCAGCGTCAAGGCGCCCTCGCCGGGGCCGATCTCGACCAGCCGCTCGCCGGGGCGCGGCGCGACCGACTCGACGATGCGCTTGAGGATGCCGGGATCGTGCAGAAAGTGCTGGCCGAAGCGCTTGCGCGGAACGTGCGCGCCTGCGGCGGTCATCGCCCGGCCTCGACGTAGCAGGGCGGCGCGGCGGCGAGCTCGTCGAAAATCCAGGTGCGGAAGAGCTTGAGCGCTGGCCGCTCGGCGTTGCGCTTCGGGTAGACGAGCCAGCACGTCTGCGGCGACGGGATGCGCACGCGGAACGGCGCGACGAGTATGCCGCTGCGCAGCTTCGCCGCGGCCAGCGAGCCGCGCGCCATCACCACGCCCTGTCCCTGTATCGCCGCCTGCAGGGCGAGTTCCGAGTCGTTGAACACGGGTCCGCGGCGCGGCTCGGCGATCGCCACGCCGGCGGCCTCGAACCACGGCGTCCACGGCTGGTTGCGGATGCGCAGCAGCGGCAGCCGCGCGAGGTCCGCCGGCGTGCGCACGCGCGCGCTGCGCTTGAGCTTCGGGCTCATCGTCGGATAGATCTCGTCGTCGAACAGCTTCTCGCTGACGAGGCCTTCGTAGTTGCCCGTGCCGAAACGGATCGCCACGTCGACGCCGTCGTTGCGGAAATCGGCGAGCGCCGTCGTGCTTTCCAGGCGCAGGTCCACGTTCGGATGCCGCTCGAGGAAGCCGCCGAGCCGGTGCACGAGCCAGGCGGCGGCGAAGGACGGCAGCACGCTGACCGTGATCGCGTTGCCGGCGTCGCCGCCGCGCACGCGCTCGACCGCCGCGTTGAGCGCATCGAGCGTCGCGCGCACGTCGAGCGCGAGCTGGCGTCCGTGTTCGGTCGGGCGCATGCGACGGCCGGCGCGCTCGAGCAGACACACGCCGAGCGATTCTTCGAGTGCGTGAATCTGATGGCTGACGGCGCTGTGGGTCAGATTGAGCTCGAGCGCCGCGCGCGTGTAGTTTTCGTGGCGCACGGCAGCTTCGAGCACGCGCAACGAACGCAGTGGCGGCAGGCGGTGCCAGGGATTCATATGTGAATCGCTTTCACAGTTGGGCTGAGAAAATAGCGTTTTTCCCCGCACTGCGCCAGCCGTAAGATGGCCGGCAATCCGCAGGTCTCCTGCGCACCGGTGTCGGAGTCGACATGAAGGTCAAGACGCTCGTTTACCTGTTCCTGCTCGGCATGATCTGGGGCTCGTCGTTCCTGTTCCAGCGCATCACCGTGCCCGTGATCGGCGCCGGCATGACGGGCGCCGGACGCATGGTCCTCGCCGCGCTCACGCTGGTCGCGGTGCTTGCGGTGCTGCGCCGGCCGCTTGCGTGGCGCGCGCGCTGGCGCGACTACCTCGTCGTCGGCAGCATCGTGATGGGCTTGCCGCTCCTGTGCTTCGCGTTCGCTGCGCACAGCCTGCCTGCCGGCTACCTGGCCGTGCTCAACGCGACGGTGCCGATGTTCGCCGTACTGATCGGCTGGCTGCAAAGCGCGCGTCCGTCGGCTTCGAAGATCGCGGGCGTGTTCGTCGGCATCCTCGGCGTCGCGATCCTGGTCCGTTTCGGCGACCTCGCGCTCACGTGGCAAACCGCGCTCGCCTTCGCCGCGACGCTCGCCGCGACGTTCATGTACGCGATCGGCGCGATCATGGCGCGCAAGCGCTTCAGCGACGTCGATCCGATGGTCATGACGGCAGGCAACCTGATCGGCGGCTCGCTGCCGCTGTTGCCGCTCGCGGCCGCGACGGCGCCGGCCGTGCTGCCGTCGGCCGGCGTGGCCGCCGCGCTGATTGCGCTCGGCATCGTCTGCACCGGCATCGCCTATGCGCTCTATTTCAATATCCTCAAGGATGCCGGAGTCGAACGCGCAACGACCGTCACGTTCCTCGTGCCGCTGTTCGCGCAAATCTGGGGCGCCGTGTTCCTGCACGAGCCGATCACCTGGGCGAGCGCCGCGGGCTGCGCCGTCGTGCTGTTCGCCGTAGCCCTGATCTTCGAGCGCGTGCCGGGCATCAAGCCGCGTCCCGCGGCAGTGCCGGCGCTGGCGAAGTAGGCTGCCGCTAGGCGCCGCGTGCGACGAGCTCGATCGCGAGCTGCGCCGCCGCGATCACGCTCGCCGCGTCGGCACGGCCGGTGCCGGCGAGATCGAGCGCCGTGCCATGGTCGACCGAAGTGCGCACGAACGGCAGGCCGAGCGTCACGTTGACCGAGTCGCCGAAGCCGAGCGCCTTGAGCACGGGCAGGCCCTGGTCGTGGTACATGGCGAGATACGCATCGTAGAGCGCGCGTTTTTCGGGCACGAAGGCGGTGTCGGCCGAAAGCGGTCCGTCGAGCTCCATGCCCTCGCGGCGCAGCGCCGCCAGCGCGGGCGAGATCACGTCGATTTCCTCGCGGCCGAGATGGCCGCCTTCGCCGGCATGCGGATTGAGGCCGAGCACGGCGATGCGCGGCGCATCGATGC
>DASRGX010000160.1:0-7332 GCA_035650835.1 Rudaea sp.
CGTGAAATCGACATCAATGCCGGCTTGAACATTCCGCTGGGCGACGCCGTCGCGCAGGCGACGAAGGTCATGAACTCGATCACGCTTCCGCCCGGATACTACTGGGCCTTCGGACCGCAAGTGCTGCAACAGGGGCAGACGTTTTCGAGCCTCGGGCTGATCGTCGCCCTGGCGATCGTGCTGATCTACATGCTGCTGGCGTCGCAGTTCGAATCGGTCCTCCATCCGCTGGTGATCATGGTGGCCGTTCCGCTGGCGTCGGCCGGCGTCGTCTTCGGCATCTTCTTCCGCAATCTGATGTGGCAGGCCGGCGACGCAATCTTCCGGCAACCGTTTACGCCGATGGCCTTTGGGCTCACGGCCTTCATCGGCGTCTTGATGCTGGTCGGGATCGTCGTGAAGAACGCTATTTTGGTCGTCGAATTCAGCAATCAGCTCCGCGAGCGCGGCATGAACGCGCGCGACGCCGTGCTGCACGCCGCACCCATGCGGCTGCGACCGATTTTGATGACGACCTGCGCGACGATCGGCGGCATGTTGCCGATCGCGCTCGGCATCGAAGCCGGAAGCCAAACGCAATCACCGCTCGGCACCGTCGTCATCGGCGGCCTTGCCGTCTCGACGACGCTCTCGCTCATCGTCGTTCCGACGCTGTACCTCTGGGCGGCGCGGCACGTCGAACCGCGCATGGGCGGATTCCATCGCGGTCTCGAGCGGCCGGCGGCACGCGGTGCCGAAGACTTCGCGGAAACACCGATCAGCGCGATCGAATAAATCAGCGCATGCGCACGAAGAATGCGACCGTCATGGCGGTACCAACCGCGATGACGATGGTTCGCGCGAGCGGCTGCGGTACTCGGCGGAAGAAACGCGCGCCGAAGTAGCCGCCGGCTAGAGCGATCGCGGCCATCGGCACGGCAAAGCGCCAATCCACGACGCGAGCGATTACGAAGGGCACGAGCGCGATGCCGTTGATCGACACCGCGAGCACGTTCTTGACGGCGTTTTGCGCGTTGAGGCTGGGCAGCCCCGAAAACGCCAGCACCGCCAGCATCAGAATGCCCATGCCCGCACCGAAATATCCGCCGTAAACCGCGACGAAAAACTGCACCGCGAGTTGCCAAGGCGCATGCCGCGGCTGCATCGCCGGGCGCCGCAGCAGCGGACTGGCGGCGAAAACTACCGTAGCGAAGAGCAGCAGCCAGGGAATCATGCGCTCGAAGACCAGCGGTGGCGTGACGAGCAGTGCGACCGCACCTAGCAGCGAACCGCAGAGGCTTACCACGATCAACGGGAACAGCAGACCGCGATGAGTGGCCACCTCTTCCTTGTAGCCGCGCGCACTGCCGATCGTGCCAACCCACATGGCCGCGTTGTTGGTGGCGTTCGCCGAAATCGCCGGCACGCCGGCAAACAGTAGCGCCGGAAACGACAGAAAACTGCCACCGCCTGCGACGCTGTTCATCGCGCCGGCAACGAACGCCGCCACGCCGGGAAGCGCGATTTGCGCGGTCGTCAAGCGAGAGTTAAGGAGCGACGCGCTCGCGTTTGGTAACGCGATAGACGTCGCGCACGTTCTTGAGCGATCGAAGCCGCGTGATGATGCGGTGTAAGTGCTCGAGATCGCGGATTTGGACGGTGAGGCTGGTCGCGGCCACGCCGTCGCGGCGGACGCGCGCCGTGACGGAGCTCACCTGCGTCTTCAACTCGGCGAATACGGCCATGATATCTTGCAGCAACTGGGAGCGGTCGTCGGCTTCGACTTCGACGTCCACGGCATGGGTGAGATCGGCCTCCGTGTTCCACTGCACTTGGAGAATCCGCTCGGGAGCCGTGCCGTTGAGCCGCGCGACGTTCGGACAGTCGGCGCGGTGGACGTTGACGCCGCGCCCGATGGTGACGTACCCCATGATCGGGTCGCCGGGTACGGGACAGCAGCATTTCGACAGGCGAACGAGCACGTCGTCGACGCCGGCGATACGGACGCCGCTTGCTTTGCGGCCGCTGCGCCGAGCCGGTGGCTTTCGGCCGATCTTGGTGAGGTCGACGACGTTTCCGCTGCGCACCTCGTCGCGCACGCGGTTGGCAACCGCGGTCGCGGAGACGTCGCCAAAACCGATCGCGGCGTAGAGGTCGGCCGGCGTGGGATAGTTGAGTCGCGCCGCAATACGTTCGATGAGTTCCCCGCGCGCCGTGTCGACGCGGACGCCGCTGCGCACCAGCTCGTGTTCGAGCGACTCCTGACCCGCCAGCACGTTCTCCTCGCGCCGATCCTTGCGAAACCACTGCTTGATCTTGTGCTTCGCGCTCGAGGTTTTGACGATCGAGAGCCAGTCGAGCGAGGGACGCCCGCTCGTCTTATTGACGAGAATCTCGCAAATGTCTCCGTTGTTGAGTTGCGAGTCGAGCGGCACGATGCGTCCGTTGACCTTCGCACCGACGCAGTGGTTGCCGACGTCGGTATGCACCGAGTACGCAAAGTCGAGCGGCGTGCCGCCGGCCGGCATCGAGAAGACGTCGCCCCGCGGCGAAAAGACGAATACTTGAGAGTCGAAAAGGTCGAGTTTGAGATTCTCCATGAACACGCGCGAGTCGCGCATGTCTTTCTGCCATTCGAGCAGCGCGCGCAGCCAGGAGAGTTTGTTCTCGAACTGGTCGGCCTTGCCGCCTTCTTTGTAGCGCCAGTGCGCCGCAATTCCGTATTCGCTCGTGCGATGCATGTCCCACGTACGAATTTGGATCTCGAGCGGCTCGCCGGTCGGACCGACGACCGTCGTATGCAGCGATTGGTACATGTTTGGTTTGGGCATGGCGATGTAGTCTTTGAACCGGCCCGGTAACGGCGTCCATAACGCGTGCACTGCTCCGAGTGCGCCGTAGCAATCCTTCACCGTATCGACGATGATGCGAATGGCCGTGAGGTCGTAGATCGTCGAAAAGTCGCGCCCCGACTTGATCTTGGTGTAGATCGAATAGAAGTGCTTGGGGCGTCCGTGGATCTCGGCTTGAATGTTCATGGCCTTGAAATCGTCGCGAAGCCGGGCGATGGCTTCTTGCACGTCGGCCTCGCGCTCGCGCCGCGTTTTCGCAACGCGCTCGACGATTTCGCGGTACGGCTCGGGATCGAGATAGCGCAGGCAATCGTCCTCGATTTCCCATTTGATCTTCCAGATTCCGAGGCGGTGCGCGATCGGCGCATAGATGTCGAGCGTCTCGCGCGCGATGGCTTGCTGCTTGGCCGGCGGCAAGCTCGAGAGCGTTCGCATGTTGTGCAGACGGTCGGCGAGCTTGATGATGATGACGCGGATGTCCTTGGCCATTGCCATGAACATCTTGCGAAGGTTTTCGACCTGCGCGTCTTCCTTGGACTGATACGGAATGCGCGTGAGCTTGGTGACGCCCTCGACGAGTTGCGCGATCTCATCGCCGAATTCGGCCGCCACTTGCTCGCTGGTGACCGAGGTGTCTTCAACCACGTCGTGGAGCAGGGCGGCCGCGATCGTCTCGCGGTCCATTTCGAGCTCGGCCAGCACGGCGGCGACCGCCAGTGGATGCTCGATGTACGACTCACCCGACGCGCGGCGCTGGCCCTCGTGAGCCGCGTCGGCCACCTCGTAGACGCGGGTCAGCCACGCCCCGTCGGCGGACGGGTCGTATTGGTGCACGCGATCGACGAGTTCTCGGATGGTCATGGCGCTATCCGCCCATTATAGCGCGCGCGCCAAACGGCGCCAGCCCGAACGGCTAGGGTAATCGAGGCCGTGCCGACGGCGGCGGCTCGGACGCGGGCCGTTCGAGCGTCTCGACGTCGAGTTTGTCCTTGAAGAACACGGTTGCAATCTTCCCGTCGGAATCGAGGATCATCCACATGTAGATGTTGCCCTCCTGGCAGTGCATCTGGTAGATGTAGCCCTCGGACCCCGACGGAATGTCGGCGGCGCTAAACGGCCCCACGAAGGTCATGTCGGTCAGCGGACCGAGCGCCGATAACGCGCGGGCAACGTCGTTGATCTTGTCGTCGGTGAGTTTCGGCACCACCTCGGGTGCGTAAAGACGTTTGTTGATGCTGCCGGCTTGCCACGCGACAAACTGCTGGCGCGCGATCTTGGTGACCAGCGGATCGGCGACGGGCGCAGGGGTCGGTGCCGGTGTCGGGGTGGGGCTCGGCCGCGCGCCCGCTGGCAGGGTCAACCCCGCTACGATTGTCAGCACGGCGACGGCGTAACGCATCACATCCGGTCGCGCGAACACTCGACGCCTCACGTACGCACGAACGAGACGACGTCGACGCCGGGAAGCGCTTTGCGGCCGTCTAGTGCCGTCAGTTCGATGAGAACCGCGATGCCTTCGACGTGGGCGCCGAGACGCTCGAGCAATCGCAGGGTCGCGGCGGCGGTGCCGCCGGTCGCAAGCACGTCGTCGACGACCAGCACGCGGTCTCCCTCGGAAAGTGCGTCGGAGTGCACCTCTAACGCATTCGTGCCGTACTCGAGCGCATACTCTTCGGTGATCGTTTCGTAAGGCAGTTTACCCGGCTTGCGAATCGGAATGAATCCGGCACCGAGCGCGTAGGCGACGGGCGCGCCCAAAATGTAACCACGCGCTTCGACGCCGACGACGTAATCGATCGAGCGGCCGCTAAAGTGCTCGACGAAAAGATCGACGGCTCGACGAAATCCCTCTTTGTCTTTCAGCAGCGGCGTGATGTCGCGAAAAAGAACACCGGCCAGCGGAAAATCCGGGACCGATCGAATAAGACGCTCGATTTCCACGAAGTCCCGGTGTTCGCGCAACGATTCGGGCGGCCTTTTCACGAAGAGATGGCGATTCGGCGTTCAACGCGCGCCGGACCGCCGCGCCGGCGGCTTGGCGCCTTCTTCGACAATCGTGACACCCGGCGGCTGCTCGTCGCGCTCGCCGTCGCCCTCGCATTGCACGAAATTCTGGCAGCATTGATTCCGAATGCCGCTCCACACCGTGAACCGCAAGAGGAAGCCGTTAGCCAAATCAGCGTAACGCGCGTGACACCGACACCGAAGCCGACTTCCACGCCGCGCCCACTGCACGTGCGGCGAGTTCGCATCGCCGCACCCGTGGAACGGCCCGCGACGTCGCATCCCCAGCCCACGTCCGCGCGGAACGACGCCGTTCGCAGCGGTGCGGCGCGGCCGAAGCCGCCGGCGTTTTCACACGCAAAGCCGGTTTGGGCCGTTTCCACCGGCGCCCAGGGGTCGGCTGCAGGAAACGCAACGGGCACCGGAAGCGGTGCCGGCGGCGGCTCGGGTGCGGGTGCCGGGCAACCGTGCGGCTACGTGGAGTTTTCAGACCCGCACGGCTCGCGTTACGACGAGAAGACCGGCGGCTACTGGGTCGACGTGGCGATGACCGTGCACTACTCGGACGGCGGCACGGAATCGTTGCAGCTCGACTACCCGTGGTTCTATCCGAACGCCGCAGCGAATCCGTGGTCGCAGCAGAATCTCGACGATCCGAACTTCCCGACCCGATTTCAGAGCCCGCCGCCGAACAAACGCGCAAGCGAGCCGCCGCTGGTGCGGTACGTCATCGCGCACTCGACCAGCGACGGGCTCACGCTGCTCAAGAGCTGTCCTTAGGCTTCGCTCGACGTCAGGTGCGGCACGATGCGATCGCGCAGATCGCTCCGCCACCTCGTCACGAACGACTCGAGAATCCGCGCGGTCAAGCCCCAAATGCGTCGCCCTTCGAAATCCAGCACGAGGCTCGGCAAGCGTAAGCCGCCGTACTCGATGCTTCCGTGACGCAAGCCGCCTTCGACGATCGTTGCGAGCGGCACGAGAAACACGCCGGCCGTCTCGTCGCCGTCGATCGTGAGATCGCCCGGTTCGACGACGGCGACGAACGGCGTTACGTCGAAGTTGTTTCGCACGCGCTGCCGCAGCATCGGCAGCCGCTCGACGATCGTCGCACGATCGCGCTCGATACCGACTTCTTCGCGAAGCTCGCGCAACGCGGTCGCCTCCAAGTCGGCATCTTCGGGATGCGCGCTGCCGCCCGGGAGCCCGATTTGCCCCGGATGGTCGCGCAGGTGTGCGGCTCGCTCGACGAAGACGACGCCGTGCGGAAACGCGCGAAAAATCGCGATGACGACGGCGGCTTGGCGGCGCGGCATCACCCGATGATAGCGAAGCGGGCCGCCGTCCGGCAACCACCGAAGATGCGCTCGTGAACGATCTAGCCGAGCGAGAGTGCGTGCCGTGCCGCGGCGACGTGCCGCCGATGACGCGCGAAGCGATGGCGCCGCTGTTGGAGCGGCTCGATACGGGCTGGCACGTCCGCGAGCGGCCGCACGGCGACGGCGTTGTGCTTTCGCTCGAGCGAACGTACCGCTACAAGAACTTTGCCGATGCGATGAGCGCCGCCGTTGCCATTGGGGAAATGGCCGAGCGTCAGCGTCACCACCCCGATCTGCACGTCGCGTGGGGCTCGCTCGGCGTCGAGGTGTGGACGCACAAAATCGGCGGCCTGACCGAAAGCGACTTCGTTTTCGCCGCCAAGTGCGACGCGATCGTCGCGGCGCTCGCAATGCCGCCGTCGTAGTGGCCGGCTACACGTCCGGCTTCACCGGCTACACGTCCGGCTTCGCCGACTACGTCAGGTGCAGCGTTCCTCGACGTGGCAGCGCACCACAAAATCGGTCCCGCTCGTATGCGAAATCGTAACATGCGCAATAAAGAAAGCAGGTTGGTCTTCGGGCGCAATCACCGTCACGACGTGGCCCCGATCGACCACCACCTCGAGTTGAGGGTTGCTGCTGACGGCGCTCCACCCGGACTTCGGCAAGAGATGGAACACGGCACTAGCGGCGTCCCTCGACGTGCCGGAAATCAGGGTGATCACTGCCTGCTCGAGATGGGGTGTATTCGCTTCGGCAGCGGCGACCGTCGCGGCCGTCTCTTCGGCGCCGGCAGCCGGCACCGCAAGCCCTTTCATCGCGGGGGAACATCCGGCTGCGCCTAAGACGGCGCCGACGGCCGCACAAGCCAACTCTTTACGGTTCATTCCATCTCCTTTATCTGCTTCGATCGCGACGTATTCGTTGTATCGCGCGTCTTCGTTGCGCGTACTATGGCAGCGAGACGCGGTTTCCCCGCAAATTGTGAAATTGCGTTCGAGGAAGACCTCCGTTTGCGTGGTGCGGGCTTTTTGCTGCACGTTCGAAGACGGTTCGCGAGACCTAGCCGCCTGCAGCGGGCGTAGCAGAAGGCTTGCGACTTCATCCGTCAGGAGGCACCATGCTGCAAACCGCCACTGCCGCACCCGCGCGCCGGACGCTCGAGTTCGGGATCTATC
>DASRGX010000161.1:0-3396 GCA_035650835.1 Rudaea sp.
CCTTTGCCTGCCCGTCGCCGATCGGCGCGATGCGCAGGACGGGAACGAAGCGACGACGGTCGCGCGCGGCAGCGAAACGATCCTCGTCGTCGAGGACGAAGCCGACGTGCGCGACATCGCCATCGCGTTCCTGCGCTCGCTCGGGTACTCGGTGTTGTCGGCGCACGACGCGAACGAAGCGCTCGCACTCGTGGCGCGCCATGCCGACATCGCTCTCGTCTTCTCGGACGTGGTGCTGGGCACCGGCATGACGGGCGTCGAGCTCGCCGAGTCGGTGCGCCGCTCGCGGCCGCAGCTGCCGGTGTTGCTGACGTCCGGTTACGAGCACAGTGCGTTCGGCGCCCGCGGCGCCGGCGAGGATCTCGCGGTGCTGCGCAAACCCTATCGGCGCGAGGAGCTCGCCGCTGCGGTGCGCGCCAAGCTCGACGCGCGCTGAACTTCGATTCAGTGGGCGCGCGGATCGTTGCGCACGACGTCGCGCAGCGCTTGCGCATCGAGGATGCGCACTTCGCGCCAGTCGACGCCGATGCACCCCTGCGCATTGAGCTTGGTCAAGGCGCGGGTCACCGTTTCGTGCTTCAGCGCGAGGAAGCTGCCGATGTCGGCGCGGCTCATGCGCAGCACGAAGTGGCGCGCACTGAAACCGAGCGCCTCGTGGCGCGCGGCCACGTCGAGCAGGAACGCAGCGACGCGCTGCTCGGCGCTCAACGTGCCGAGCGCCAGCATCCACGAGCGATCGCTGCGAATCTCGGCGGCGAGCGCGGCGGTCAGCTCGGCCTGGAGCTCCGGCATGCGCGCGCAGGCATTGAGGATCTCGGGATACGGCAGCTCCCACACGGTGCATGTGTCGAGGGCGATGGCGTCGCACGCATGTACCGTCGTACCGATCGATTCGACGCCCATGAGCTCACCGCGCATGCGGAAGCCCGTCACCTGTTCGCGTCCATCCTCGGCGATCAAGCACGTCTTCAGGAACCCGGCGTGTACGAGATAGAGCGCATTGAACGGCTGACCGGCCCGGTACAGGTACTGGCCGGGGTTGAGTTTGCGCTGCAGGACGGGAACGTGGCGGCGCAGTTCCTCTATCGCGATTCCGCCGTGACGCGTGCTCATCGGCGCGAACGGGAGATCGAGCGCCTGCGTTTGCGCGGCTTGGCGTGTGGCGAGGTTGGCGGCGTTCATGGCGGGCTCCAGCGGTTGTGCCTGTTGACGATGGGCACAAGCTACGCAACCGCCGAAACGCTGGGATGTCGTGCCGGAAACGCTGCGTAACAGTGTGTAACAGCGCCCGGACGCTCGGAAAGAATCACGTCACGAAGAGCACGAAGGGATCGCCGAAACCTCGCTTCGTGTTCTTCGTGAGAAATCGGCGGTCAGCGATAAACGAGCACAGGAACACGACTGTGCGTCAGCACTTTTTGCGTTTCGCTGCCTAGCAGGAAACCTTCCAGACCGCGGCGGCCGTGCGAGGCCATGAGAATCAAATCGCAATCCTTCTTGCCCGCCGCCTTGATGATCTCTTTGAACGGCTGGTCGCTGATCGCATACATCGCGTCGCACGGCACGTCCGCCGCGGAGGCGACCTTGCGCACGTAGTCGAGGTACGTCTTCGCGCGCGCAACGGCTTCGGTTTCGTAGCCGTCGCGGGTGCTCTCGAGCATGTCCATCTGATACGTGAACGTGTGAAATTTCGGAACGACATGCAACGCCGTCACGCGCGCGCCGAGGCTCTTGGCCATGCGAACACCCTGCTTCACGGATTTTTCGGAAAGTTTAGTGCCGTCGGTCGGCAGCAGAATATGCTTGTACATGGGGTACTCCTCGAGTCCCGAGGCCGGATCGGCCGCGACTCCACTCTAACCGCCACGGAATGGCGAGCGTTGATCCACGTCAAACGTGCAGCGGAAGCCGGATTCGCCGCTCAGAGCCGTGCGCACGGCGCGTGGACGCACGATGTTCCAGGAATAGGAATACCTGCGCAGATCGCGCGCCGACCGCGCGCGAGCGCAGACATTGCTTGGCGCGAAGGCTCGGCGCCGCCGCTAACTCTTCGTCGCAACGTCACGTCGCTTCTTTGAGATCGAGCACGTGCAGCACTTGCGAAGCGTCGTCCGGATCCGGCTTGCGACGGAAGCCGAGGTGCTCGGCGAGATCGCGCATCGCGCCGTTTTCGGCGAGATCGATCGAGTACATGCACTCGATGCCGCGGGCCCGGGCGACGTCGATCAGGTGCTGCATGAGCATCGTCGCGAGCCCTTTTCCCTGCCACTCATCGCTGACGACGACCGCGCATTCGCAAGCCAGCCCGTCCGGACGCGTGCTGAAGCGGGCGACGCCGATCTCGCGCTTTTCGGCACCGTCGGCGATCAGAGCGACGAAAGCCACGTCGCGCTTGCCGTCGGGATGGGTGAAGTTCTCGAGCAGCGCCGGGCTCGGTGTCTTGATCTCGCCCAGGAAACGGAAGCGCCGCGCTTGCGCCGACAAGCGCTCGATGAATTGGCGTTCGATCGTCTCGTCCTGTGGGCCGATCGGACGGATCAGCACGGTGGTACCGTCGCGCAACTTCTCGTGCCAGTGCGGCGCGGATGGCAAACCGGACGCCGTCTTCGATGCCGTCTGCTGCAGGTCGCCGCTCATGACATGCCCTCCTTCGGTGTGCGGAGAGCTTGCCTCATGGACGGCGGCGATCCGTTGATCTGGGTCAATTCGCCGGCTCAGCGGCGCACGAGCGGTGCGACAGAACGCGCGATGTCCTCGCAGAGATCGATCGCGTTCGTCGGATGCACAATCGTGTTGCACGTGGCGACCGTGCCCGCGCCGGCGGCGTGGAGCGCGGCGAGCGCATCGTCGGCGAACAGCGCGTGCACGCCGAGGCAGACCGCTGGTCGCGTGGCACCTGCGGCGCGCAAGCGCCCGATCGCCGCGATCATCGTGCGCGCCGTCGAAATGATGTCGTCGATGAGCACCGGTGTACGCCCCTGCCATGCGCCGAGTTCGGGCAGGGACACTTCGACGTCGCGATCGCCGTGTCGCACTTTTTCCAGCGTCACGACGGGACAACCCACCTCGCGCGCCACGCATCCGGCCCATTGCGCGCTTTCGCCATCGGGCCCGACCACGAGCGGCTCGGCGACATGACTGCCGATCCATGCAGCGATCGCCGGGGCCGATTGCACGACCGTCGACGGAATCGCGTAGATGCGATCGAGCGACGGAATGCGATGCAGATGCGGATCGACGGTGACGAGCCAATCGAGATAGCGCGACAGCCATGCCGCGTATTGCACGGCCGTGATCGCTTCGCCTTCGTTGAACCGCGCGTCCTGCCGCATGTAGGCGAGATATGGCGCGACGAGACCCACTGTCTTTGCGCCCAGCTCGCGCGCCAGCGATGCG
>DASRGX010000162.1:0-3741 GCA_035650835.1 Rudaea sp.
TCGGCGCTCTCGCGCGAGGGCGTCGTCATGGACAACGACGCAATCATCAGCTGGTTTACCGAGCTAAAGGCGACGAGCGACATCCAGGCGCGGCAGATCCCGTTGCGCGAGCTGCCGGCATGGAGCAAGGACGACTTGTCGATTCATCGCGAAGACCACCGCTTCTTCTCGGTCATCGCCCTCGCGGTGGAAGCCGATAACAGAGAAGTGGCCGGCTGGTCGCAGCCGATCGTGCAGCCCTGCAGTCGCGGTACCACCGCGTTCATCACCAAGAAAATCGACGGCGTGCTGCATTTCCTGGTCCAGGCGCGCATGGAGCCGGGAATGTTCGATATGTTCGAGCTCGCACCGAGCGTGCAATACCTGCCCGGCAGCGCGGCGTCGGCCTCGGCTGACAAACCACCGTTTTTCTACGACCTCGTGGCGAACGCGCCGCGTGCATGCATCCGGCATGAGTCGACCCAATCAGAAGAGGGCGGGCGCTTCTATCACTATCAGAACCGCAATCTGGTGATCGAGCTTGATGAGGCGCAGGAGCTCGAGCTACCGCGTGGCTACCTTTGGATGACGCTTGGGCAAATCCACGAGTTCTTGCGTTACAACAACTAT
Source organism: Rudaea sp. (assembly GCA_035650835.1). Taxonomy (GTDB): domain Bacteria; phylum Pseudomonadota; class Gammaproteobacteria; order Xanthomonadales; family Rhodanobacteraceae; genus Rudaea. Next base: position 610 of record DASRGX010000162.1, read on the forward strand.
TTCAATATCGAAGCGCGCGGCCTGCTTGCCTGCCTCGGCGTCGGCGGTGCGCTGTGAAGGTGTTGGTCATCGGCCATTCGCGCATCGCCCGGCGACGCGTACTGCCCGCGCTGCGCTCGTTGCGGCAGGTGGAGGCCATCGCCGTCGCGTCGCGCACGGCCCGCGGCAGCGACGTCGCAGCGGGCCTAGAGTTCCATTCCGACTATGAAGCGGCGCTCGTGCAGAGCCGAGCAGACCTCGCATATGTGTCCGTCGCCAACAGCGACCACGCACGTTTGGCAATGCGCTGCCTCGAAGCGGGCATGCATGTCGTGGTCGACAAGCCGGCATGCCTCAAGCAGGCAGAAGCCGAACGACTCGCGGCTCTGGCGGCGGCCAAGCGCCGCTGCCTCGCCGAAGCCACGGTGTTCGCTTTCCATCCCCAGTTTGATGCCTTTCAGCAATGCTTCGCGCACCCCGCCGCACGTGCCAGCCGCGTGGTTGCGCTCTTTTCCTTTCCGCCGCTGGAACCCCAGGACTTTCGCAACCGACGCGAGCTTGGCGGTGGAGCTCTGAATGATCTCGGCCCGTACGTCGCGGCGGCAAGCCGGCTCATGTTCAGCAACCCACCCACGTCGGTTGACTGCCGAGTGCTCAAGCGAAATCCGGATGGGCTGGAAACGGCGTTTAGCGTGCTCCTCGGCTACAGCGATGGCGGCGCGTTCGTCGGCCACTTTGGCTTCGACACCGAGTATCAGAACCGGCTACTCGCCTTCGGCCCCGGCATAGCGGCAGAAATGCAGCGCGCCTTCACACTTCCACCTGATGCGCCGGGCCGGGTTGCCGTGCGACGTAACAACGTGGAGAGCGTGGTCGACGTGCCGGCAGCCGACGCCTTCCGCAACTTTCTGTACACGGTCGTGCAAGCTATCGAAGGTGGCGATACTGGTCGGTTCACGCAAGACCTCATCGCCGATGCCACGCTACGAAGCGAGCTGCGCCGCGCAACAGGAGAACTCTGAGCCGTGCCGATCCAGGTCTGGGACTATCGTAAGGAATACGAAGCAGAGCGCGAGGACATTCTCGCCGGCGTCGAGAAAGTCTTCCGCTCGGGGCGCTTGATCCTCGGGGCGAGCGTCGCCGCGTTCGAAGAAGCGTTCGCGCGCTATTGCGGTGTGCGCCATGGCGTGGGCGTCAATAGCGGCACGGATGCGCTGTTCCTCGCGCTCAAGGCGCTCGGTCTTGCACCGGGCGATGAAGTCATCACGGTGGCCAACACTGCCATTCCGACGGTCTCGGCCATCGTGTCCACCGGCGCGACGCCGAAATTCGTCGACATCGAGCCGGACACGTATCTGATGGACGTGTCGCAGCTCGAGCGCGCGATCACGCCGCGCACGAAGTGCATCCTGCCGGTGCATCTATTTGGGCAGTGCGTCGACATGGACACCGTGAACGACGTGGCGCGACGCCACGGCCTAAAGGTGCTCGAGGACTGCGCCCAGTGCCACGGCGCGACGCAGAACGGTCGCATGGCGGGCCAGATGTCGCATGTTTCGGCCTGGTCGTTCTATCCGACGAAGATTCTCGGCACGTACGGCGACGGCGGTATGGTAGTGACCGACGATGAAGCGGTCGCCAAGCGCGTGAAACGCCTGCGCATGTACGGAAACGAGGGCACCTACTACTCAGTCGAGCATGGCTACAACTCCCGGCTCGATGAGCTCCACGCCGAGATCCTGTTGCGCAAGCTGCCGCGGCTCGAGAGCTATGTGGCGCGCCGGCGCGAGCTCGCCGCGCGCTACGATCGCCTACTGCGCGACACCGAGCTAAAGCTGCCGGCAACGCGTCGCGGTAACGGCCACGCGTACTACCTTTACGTAGTGCGGCATCCGGCACGCGAGCGCATCATCAAGGCGCTCGCCAAGCGAGAGATTCTCGTGAACGTGAGCTATCCGTGGCCCGTGCACACGATGAAAGGCTACGCGCACCTCGGCGGACGGCAAGGCGACCTGCCGCGCACCGAAGCGGCGGCGAACGAGATCTTTTCCCTGCCCATGTATCCGTCGCTCACCGAGCAGGAACAGGATTTCGTGTGCCGCTCGCTCGACGAAATCCTGCGGCGCGAGATCTAGCGATGGCGCGGTCCGACGGCTGGGACATCGAGATTTCGGCGCGGCGGCCGCTGTTCGAGCTTGATCTCACCTCGCTGTGGCGCTACCGCGATCTGATCGCCATGTTCGTGCAACGCGACTTCGTCGCCTTCTACAAGCAGACGGTCCTCGGACCACTCTGGTACGTAGTGCAGCCGCTTCTCACCACGTCGGTCTTCACGCTCGTCTTCAACCGCATCGCCAACATTCCGACCGACGGCCTGCCGCCGTTTCTCTTCTACCTCACGGGGCTCGTGCTCTGGAATTACTTCGCCGCGTGCATGACGAAGACCTCGGACACGTTTACCGCCAACGCCGGCATCTTCGGCAAGATCTATTTCCCCCGCCTCACCGTGCCGGTGGCGGTGGTCATTACCAATCTGGTGACGTTCGCTATCCAATTCCTGCTGGTGTGTGCCTTTCTCGCGTTCTATTCGCTGCGCAGCGTGCCTGTGCAAGTCAATGGGTGGCTGTTTGTTCTTCCGCTTTTGGTATTGCACGTGGCCGCGCTGGCGCTGGGTGTGGGAATCCTACTTTCGTCCATGACCACGCGCTACCGTGACATGACGTTTCTGGTTGGTTTCGGCGCGCAGCTCTGGCTGTACGCCACGCCGATCGTTTACCCGCTATCGCAGGTACCGGAGCGTTGGCAATGGATCATGGCCCTTAATCCGATGACGCCCGTGGTGGAGATCTTCCGCAAAGCGCTGCTCGGCACCGGAACCGTTCATGCTAGCCACATCCTCGTGAGTGTGTGCATTAGCGTAGCGCTGCTCCTGCTCGGCCTGGTGATGTTCTCGCGCATCGCTCGCACGTCGACGGACACGGTCTAGCCGGCCGGCATCCGATGACCAACCGACCAGTCATCCACGTCGAGCACCTGAGCAAGGAATATCGGCTCGGCATTATCAACCACGGCACGCTGCGCCGCGATCTGCAGAGCTGGTGGGCCCGCATGCGGGGCAAGCCGGATCCTAATGCTCTAATCCGCGAGGCGGAA
>DASRGX010000163.1:0-3237 GCA_035650835.1 Rudaea sp.
AGAGCAGATTCGCGAGAATCGCCCACGCGTCGGGCTGGACGAAGTGCTGCTCCAACTCGTCAAAATGATCGAAGGTCATCTCGAGCGATCTGGCGTCGAGAATGTTCGCGAAATTGTGCGTCTGGTCGGTGATCAGATTGCTGAAAGACACGCCGATCCCAGGAATCGGCGATTCGTAGAACGCGACGAGCGCGTAGCCGAACGAGATGAACAACAGCAGCTTGGCGAAGCCGAACAGGTGGTCGCCGAGCGAGTCGTTCGACAACATGATCCGGACGCCCTGCCACACGATCAGAATGGTGGCGAAGCTGACGAACATCGAGTACCCGAATCGAAGGAACTCGGGTTCGTAGGTCGTCAGCAGGCTGGTGATCGCTTGCTGCACCGTGGCGACAATTGCGAGACGTGGTTCTGGAGGCATTCTTCGGTCCTTACGGCTGCTTCCAGCCGCGTAAATCGTTGGCCGCGCCGGCGACGAGACTGGTCCCGGCGGCACGCCCATACAGCAGCCGTCCAAGCTGCATGTTCATCGCAGCGGCTTCGGTATCGCGTGCGCGTTTGTTGTCCACGAGCAGCTGCTCAACGATGCCCGTCATGAATTGAATACGCGCTTGCTGCTGGCGTGCCCGGATCAAGCCGGCGCCGCTGATCTTGTCGAGCACGGCTGTCGAGCCTTGGGTCAGCGACGGATCGAGAGTGTCGGTTTCCAGCGCCTCGATCGCGGCGAGTTCCTTCCGGCCGTTGTAGCGAAGCTGCCCGGTTTGGTCTGTCGCGGCGATGATTGAGCTGTCCGCCACGTCCAATGTCGCCAGCTGCGCGGCTATCGCCGCCTCTGCATCGAGGCCCTCTTCACCAAAACTGGCCAGTTCCTCGCCGGGTGTTTGACGCTGCCGCGCGACTTCCTCGAAGGCCGAACCGTCCCGATCGCCGTAGTTCAGCGCGGCGTCGTACGGATTGGCGTACAGGAATTCCTCTCCAAGGAACGTGTGGATCCGCCATTTCGGTGTGTCGTCGTCCGAGATGGCGTATCGGTTCAAGTCGGCGAAGGCGCTCAGTCGTTTCGCCATGCGGTACAGCTTTTCAGCCTGCTGCGTTGTCGTGTCCAGCACCTGCTGTCTCAGCGTGGCAACGATCGCGTTCTTGATCGTCACTGCGGGATCGGTGACGACGATCTGCGCGGTCGCAAGGCCAGTGGAGAGCGCCAGGCCGACGATGGCAAGCGTCAACAATCGCTTTCTAGACATTGCGGTCCTCTCGTCTAGGGCTGACGCCAGTTGCGCAGATCATTTGCGGCGCCTCGAACAAGACCGTCCCCTGCGGCGCGGCCGTCGCGCATCCCCAACAGGCGCATGTTCATCGTCGCGGCTTCGGTATCCCGCATCCGCTTGCTGCGCGCGAGCAATTGTTCGAGGGCGTGCGACATGAGCTGATTGGTCGCCATGTCCTGACGACGCGCGAGCATCTCGCCTGCCGCTACCTTGTCGAGTACTGCCGTCATCTCGTGATAGTGACCCGTGGGATTCATGATGTCGTCTTGGAGCGCCTGCGTCGCCAGCTGCAACTGCCCGCTGTACCCGCGCACCAACGCGACTTGATGCGCACCAGTCTCCGCGATCGAATCCGTCAGTTCGATTGTGGCGTAGCTGTTTTCAATCGCGCGCCTGGCCGTCGGCGGGAGTCCGTCGAGCGCAGTACCAGGTCGTTCCAACGATCGGATGGTCTGCCGGTACAACTGTCCGCGCGCATCGCCCGAATTGAGTCCCTGGAGCCACGGCGCACCATAAGTCCAGCGCGATGGGTCGTGACTCGTGATGCCAATCGTCGGGATGCGGTACTGATCCATCCGGCCGAGGCCTTGCGACATCCGCAGGATCGTTTGGTACTGTTGCCAGAGCGTCTCGTACTCCCGCAGGGTGCGTTCCGCGATGAGCACGGTCTGCGTGAGATTGCCAGGATCAACGACGACGAGTTGGGCGCGCGCCGGCAGCGCGAGTGCCGCAACCAGGATGACCGCAAGGACCAATGACTTCATCGCGACCCCCTCACCGGCTTTGCGCCAGCAAGGCTGGCGTGCCGGTACTCCGCGTTTGGTAGGCAGGCAATTCGAGGTCACTCGTGAGGTAAATCTTCACGCGGTGGCCTTCGCGAATCGTGATCGTCGGCATCCGGTTCAGATACCGATTCATCGTCTGCGCCGTCGCTTGTGCCGTCGCGTCACCGACACCACCGGCAATGACCACGGTATTGCCGCCGCCGCGGCTGAACGCCGCGGTGCCGAGGTACTGCGCGAAGCCCGTGATAAGACCGACTGCAGCGGATGCGCCGAACGTCGACTTGTAGTGCTGGTTCACCTGATCCTGCAGGCCTGCATCGCCGATGTCGTTCAGACCCATGAACTGATCGAGTCTTTGAGTGCTCCCGTCTGGCAGGACCAACCGATTGAAAGCGACGGCCAGCCGCGTCTCACCAAACGTTTGAACTGGTCTTGTTTCTCCGAGGACGCGCGACCCGGCCGGAATCACCACGTATTGGCCGTCGTGCGAGTAGATCGGGTTCGTCACCAGGCAATTCACCGGCGCAGCGACACTGCCGTCGAGCCGATTCGTGAGGACCGTATCGATCATCGTGCCTTCGAGAAGCCGATGCGTCGGGCCCGTTGACGTGATCGGCCCAGTCGACGCCGGCCGAAGCTTCGATGTCGCGGCTGCCGGCGTTAATGTCGACGCCCCATTCGGAGCGCCAGTTGTCGTACTCGCCGTCGCCGCTGGTACCGGCCCGGGTGTGTAGCGCGTCGTGGCACGCACGACCGCGTCGGCGACGTCGTCAATGTTCGGCGGTGCGGCTGGTGCGTCCGGGGGAGCGCCCGCGCGCAAGGTCCGAGACGGTGCGTTGGGATCCGTGATCAGGCGCTGCCCATCAGGGCGGCGACTCATGACGACGTTGCTCGCGAAGAGGCTTTCGTAGTCCCGCCGGCGACGTTCTTCGACAATGGGATCCGGTGATGCCGGCGATACGGACGAGTCGTCGTACGTGGGATGCGGCATCGCAACCGGTTGCTGCTGCGCGGCGAGCGCCTGTTGACGCGCGCGCTCGTCGAGCAGGCGGAGTCGGTCCTGATAATCCCGCAGCCGCTCAGGACTGGGTGCGGCCTCGGCCGTTACGGGTGCTGCCGCAGGCGGTCGCGCCGCCGGTGCGGGATGACCCGCGAACACGATGATCCCGAGGATACCGACCGCG
>DASRGX010000164.1:0-2752 GCA_035650835.1 Rudaea sp.
TTCGATCGCGCTCGTCACCGATTGCGGCACGAACAGGCGCAGCTGGCGGCCGCGCTTGAGCTGTTCCTCGCGCACTTCGAGCGCGTGCTGCAGCAGCCAGCGGTCGAGCGTGCCCAGCTGCTTGGATTCCGCCGCCACGGGCGCGAGATCGGCATAGGCCACCGACGTGCCCGGATGCTGCAGACTCTTGACCTTGAAGCCGAGCTCGTATTGGCCCGACAGCTTGCCGGCGAGTGGCACGATCGGCTGGAATTCGAACTGGGTCTGCTCGGGCGTGAGCGGCCGCGAAAGCACCGCGCGCACCGCGAGCAGCGGATCGATCGGCAGCAGCGCCGCTTCCTTGGCCTCGAACCACAACGCCCGATTGCCGCCCAGGTGCGCCGCGGCGAGCTGCGCCGCCTGCGCGTTGTTCACGACGTTGTCGACGCTCTGCGGCTCGCCGCCGAGGAGTGCCATGCCGATGCTCGCCGTCAGCGTGTACGCGCGGCCGTTGAACTGCCACGGCTGGCCGTTCAGCACGGCGCGCACGCGCTCGGCGGTCTCGGTCACCTCGCTGCGGCTGCGCCGATGCAACAAAGTGAAATAGTGGAAATCCTGGTACTGCGCCGAGAGATCGAGCTCGTCGAGCTGGCTGCGCAGCACGTTGCCGACATGGGCGTCGAGCGCGGCGAGACCGGCCAGGCCGATCTGCTCGCGCAGCTGGCGCGCGTTGTCGACCGCGATGAACATGAGCGCCGCCGAGCGGTCGCCGAGCGCGATCTCGAGCTTCTCGATGAGCGTCGTGCGCGAGTAGAGGCCCGTGCGAGAATCGCGGCCGCCGGGTGCGCCGAGCATCTCGCGCAGCCAATGCGCGCGCTGCGCCCGCGCCTGCACGGCGCTGATCAGGTGCCGCGCCTTCACGGGTTTCAGCAGGAATTCGTCGCCGCCCGCCGCGATCGCGTCGAAACGCTGGCCGATGCCGGTCGCGTCGGCGGCGAGGATGATCGGCACGGCGGCGAACTCCGGCTGCTGGCGGATGAGCTGGATGAGCTCGATCCCGCGCAGGTCCGGCAGGTCGCAGTCGACGACGATGACGTCGGGGCGGAACTCGGCGAGCGCCGCGAGCGCCGTCTGGCCGTTCGTCGCCAGGCGCGCCGTCATCCCGCGCTCGACGAGGCAGCGCGCCGCGTCGGCGGCCTGCGCGCGGTTCTGATCGACGATCAGGACGCGCCACTCGGGCTGCGTGCCTTGGGCGAGCAGCTCGTCGATCTTGCCGACGACGCGCAGCGAATCGACGGGCGTGCTGAACAGCGCGCTCGCGCCCGCGCGCATCGCGAGGAGGCGATGCCCGAGATCGCCGTCGGGCGACACCGCGAGCACGGCCGGCAGCCGTTCGCCCTCGAGCCCGAGCTGGTTGTAGAGCACGCCGACCCGCGCCATCACGCGCAGCTTGCGCGCGTCGAGCAGCAGCGCGCCCGGGATGGCGTGCGAGAGGAAGCCGAGCAAGGCTTCGCCGTCGGCGAACTCGCGCACGTCGTAGCCGCGTTCGCTCAAGCCCGCCGCGAGCCCCGGCACCGAGTTCGGCGCGATGCCGACGAGGCACACCGCGCGCGGCAGACGCGTCGGCCGCGGGCTCTGTGCAGCTTCCGACGCCGGCGGAACTTCCTGCTGTGGGGGCGCCGGATCCGGCAGGGCGATCTCGGCGAGTGCCGGTTCCGCGAACGCAGGCGCCGAGGTGGAATCGGCGCTCGGTTCGTTCGGCGTCGCGTCGAACCGACCCACGGTCGGCGCGACATCCGCGGTCGTCGCCGCGTCGCTTGTTTCGAGATCGGGCTCCGAAGCGGGCGGCGTCTCTACCGGCGCTGCGGCGCGCGCTGCAGGCAACGCATGGACCTCGGCGGTGGCGGTGGCGGAAAGATCGGTCAGCACGCCGCCCAGGCGGTTGACCATGTCGGCGAGCCGAGCGAGATCGCGCGGGTTCGGCACGAGATGATCGTCGATGAACGAACAGAGGTAGGCTTCGAGTTCGAGCGCCGACGTGTTGACGTCGTCGAGGCCGAGGCGCTCGCTCGTTACGGCGATCTGATCGACTTCGTCGCCGAGCTTGCGCGCCGCTGCATGTTCCCAGCCGTTTTGCGCCAAGGGTTGCCAACGTCTGACGAGCGCGAGGCAGCGTTCGCGAAGCTCGCTGCGCGCTTGTTCCGCACCTTCGAGCATGGTGTCCTGACCGCTCATCGGTACGCTACGACTCTCCTCAGCCAGGCGCTCACAGTGTACCGCCGTTGGCCGGAAGATTGCAGCATTCCGCCTCCGACGGACGTGCTTGGGCTCACAGTTTGAACAGGCGCGACGGCGTTCCGCCCGGATGCGTCGTACACTTGCTGCGGCCGGCGAATTCCCTGCCGCTCGGAGTATCCGCTTGAAACGCTATCCGTACTGGTGGGCCGTGCTGCTGTTCCTGGCGACGCTCGGCTACGATTTCGTCGTCTGGGGTGCGGCGTCGCGCATTCCCGAAGTCGGCTCGCATCTCATGCTTTCCGCTCGCCGCGAGGCGCCGCTCGCCTATGCGTACATGATCGCGGGCGGTGCGCTCGACGCGGCCGTTCCGCCGCTCGGTGAATGGGGCGAGCGCCAGGCGACGCTCGCGCTCGAAGAGGGCTTCGCGCGCATCAAGGACGACCCCTCGGTCGCCATGGACCTCGTGTTCTCGCAGAACTGGAACGCGCGGCATCTGCTGCTCAAGACGTGCCACTGGGGCGCGCCCGTGTGCCTG
>DASRGX010000165.1:0-11554 GCA_035650835.1 Rudaea sp.
CGCGTTCGCCGCCTTCGCCTTCGCCGACAACAGCACGCCGACCAAGGTCAAGGGCCAGCCGATCGTCACGCCGTCGGGGCTGAAGATCCTCGACATCAAGAAGGGGTCGGGCGCCGAGGCCAAGGCCGGCTCGCTGGTGCGCGTGCACTACACCGGCTGGCTCACCGACGGGAAAAAGTTCGACTCGTCGGTGGATCGCGGCGATCCGTTCGAGTTCAGGCTGGGTGCCGGCATGGTGATCAAAGGCTGGGACGAGGGCGTCGCCGGCATGAAGGTCGGCGGCAAGCGGCAGCTGCGCATTCCGCCGCAGCTGGCGTACGGCGAGCACGGCGCGGGCGGCGTGATTCCGCCCAACGCGGAGCTGATCTTCGACGTCGAACTGCTCGCCGTGAATTAAGCGTGGACTCGCTGCTCACCGTCGAGGCGGCGCAGGCTTTGGCGGTGGCCGCGGCGCGCCCGCTCGGCGCCGAGCGCGTGGGGTTGCGCGAGGCGCTCGGGCGCGTGCTCGCCGAGGCGGTGACCGCGCCCGACGACGTGCCGCCGCATCGCAACTCGGCGATGGACGGCTTCGCGGTGCGGTCGATCGATGTCGGCGACGCGAGCGACGTGAGCGCGCCCGTCGAGCTGCGCATCGTCGGCGAGGTCGCGGCCGGCCACGCGGCCGCGCGCGCGATCGGCGCGGGCGAGGCGCTGCGCATCATGACCGGCGCGCCGCTCCCCGACGGCGCCGACGCGGTGGTGATGGTCGAGCGCACCGAGGCCGCCGGCGATCGCGTGCGCATCCTCGAGGCCGCGCGCGCCGGCCAGCACGTGCGCGAGCCGGGCGAAGACGTGCGCCGCGGCGACGTGGTGGTGCCCGCCGGCGCGACGCTCGGCCCCGCCGAGCTGGGCGTGCTCGCCTCGGCGCGCCGCGCGCAGGTCGCGGTCACGCGCCGCCCGGTGGTGGCGCTGCTCTCGACGGGCGACGAGCTGCGCGACGTCGATCAGCCGCTCGACGCGCGCGCGGGAAAAATCGCCGACACCAACAGCTACGCGCTCGAGGCGCTGGTGCGCGAGGCCGGCGGCGTCGCGCGCGTGTCGCCGATCGTGCGCGACGATCGCGCGCTCCTGCGCGCCGCGATCGAGGACGCGCGCGCCGCCGATCTGATCGTCTCGACGGGCGGCGTCTCCGTCGGCGAGCACGATCACGTCAAGGCGGTGCTCGCCGAATTGGGCGCGACGCTCGACGCGTGGCGTGTCAACATGAAGCCGGGCAAGCCGGTGGCGCTGGCGCGGCTCGGCGCGACGCCCTACTTCGGCCTGCCGGGAAATCCGGTGTCGGCGATGGTGTCGTTCCTCTTGTTCGTGCGGCCGGCGATCCGCACCGCGCTCGGCTGCGCGCGGCCGTTCGATCTGCCGACGGTGGCGGCGCGACTCGCGCAGCCGCTGCGCACGCGCGGCGATCGGCGCAGCTACCTGCGCGCGCACCTGCGCTCCGACGGCGCGGGCGCGCTCACCGTCGAGGTCGCAGCGCGCCAGGGCTCGCACGTGCTCAGCTCGATGGTCGGCGCGAACGCGCTGGTCGCGGTCGAGCCCGGCGCCCACGAGCTCGCCGCCGGCGTGATGGTCCGCGCCATCGTCATCGCCGCCATCGGCTAATCGACAGAGTCGGATAAACGCCAAGACGCCAAGACGCCAGACAGAAAATATTAATTTCTGACTTGGCGTCTTGGCGTTTAATCCACTCTGTGACTGGGGGTGGACGCTCCAAGAGGGGACAGTTGACCCGAGCGGAGCGGCCCCGACGACGCGGGAAGAGCGCGGCGCGGCGCGGGCGGCGGTTGGCGCGCGGCTCGCATTGCCCCGCGGCGTGCGCTTGTTGACCTCGCTTCCGATCCTCGTGCTCGCCGGCTGTCTCGGCGACGCGCCCGCGGGCACCGGCCCGACGATGAACCCGGGCGCCGGCGCGCGCACGCCCGTCGAGAGCCACGCGCTCATGCCGCAGGCGAGCGATCCCGGCGCGCCGCCCGATCTCGGCTCGTCGTCGCCGGCGCCGCGCGATCTCGGCGGGCTCACCGACTGCTTCGGCGTCGCCATCTGCGATCCGGCGCAGCAGTTCTGCATCAAGTTCTTCGACGGCTCGCAAGCGGCGCCCGGCAACATGACCGCCGGGCCGGCGTGCTTCGCGCCGTCGGATACGTGCGGCAACCAGGGGCAGAACATGGACTGCGGCTGCATCCAGAACGATCCGCAGCTCGGCATGAACTGCCAGGGCTCGTGCGTCGACAACGGGAACGGCACGTACTTCTGCTACGCGCAATAACGCGCTAGGGTCGACGTATGAGACGACTCGCCGCGCTCGCGTTCGCGCTCGCCGCCTGCAACTCCTCGCCCGCGATCAACGGCAGCGACGGCGGCAGCGACGGCGGCGGAAATTGCGCGCCGCTCACCGTGCGCCCGCAGGCGCGCCAGCGCGTCGACGCGGCGCTGCTTCCGTCGACGCTAAAGATCCTGGTCTACGGCGGCGACGAGGCGCCGACCTCGTCGATGCTGCCCGCGCCGCGCCAGCTCACCGACGATCTGTGGAGCTTCGATCTCGCGTGCGGCACCTGGACGCAGCTCGGCACGCAGCAGCCGCCCGGCGCGATGGGCGAGTACGCCGCCGCGCTCGACTCCAAGCGCAACCGCGTGATCCTCGTCGCCGGGCAGAAAGGCACCACGAAAAATCCGCCGCTCTCGACGGAGATCTGGGCCTACGACGTGACGGCGAAGACGTGGGCGCAGCTTCATCCGGCGCCGCCGACGGGCGGAGCGCCGCCGTCCGCGCGCGTCGGCCATCGCGCGGTGTACGACGCGGCCGCCGACCGGCTGGTGATGTTCGGCGGCGAGACCAGCATCAACTTCAGCGCCACCGACATGCTCGGCGAGACGTGGGCGCTCGAGTTCGCCGCCGGCGCCGACGGCACGTGGCGCGCGCTCGGCGCCGGGCCGTCCAAGCGCCGCGACGCCGCGCTGGCGATCGACGGCGGCGGGCGCGTGGTGCTGTTCGGCGGCGCCAGCGATTTCTCGACGTACCAGAATGACGTCTGGGTGCTCGCGCCGTCGGGCACGTGGAAGCAAGCGGCCGTCTCCGCCACCGCGCCGTCGCAGCGCTTCGCGATGAAGATGTCGTTCGACACCGCGGGCAACCAGTTCCTGCTCTTCGGCGGCCACGACCCGGCGAGCCTCGGCGTCATGAACGACACGTGGTCGCTCACCGTCGACGGCGCGGGCGCGAACGCCACCTTCACGCAGCTGCTCGCCGGCGACAGCGACATCACCGTCGGCGGCGTCGATCACCTGAGCCCCGAGCGCCGCGAGCGTCACGCGCAGGCGCTCGGCGGCGGCAAGCTGTGGATCGCCGGCGGCTCCTCCGACTGCGGCCCGATGGACGACGCGTGGACGCTCGACCTCGCGTCACCGACGAGCTGGACGCCGGTGGTGCACGCGCTCATCGACGAGACGTGCCAGCGGCGCGCGATGCCCGGCCAGACGTGCCAGCCGCCGCCGATGGACTGCACCACTCCGCTCTAGCGTTCTGCTAGACTGCGTGCCCCATGGCGCAGCAATACATCTTCACGATGAAAGATCTCCGCAAGGTCGTCCCGCCGAAGCGGGAGATCTTGAAGGGCATCTACCTCTCGTTCTATCCCGGCGCGAAGATCGGCGTGATCGGCTCGAACGGCGCCGGCAAGTCGACGCTGCTGCGGATCATGGCGGGCGTCGACAAGGAGTTCATCGGCGAGGCGCAGCCGGCCGACGGCATCAAGATCGGCTACCTCTCGCAAGAGCCGCAGCTCGACCTGACCAAGGACGTCAAGGGCAACGTCGAGGAGGCGGTGGCGCACGAGAAGGAAATCTTGCGCCGCTTCGAGGAGGTGTCGGCGAAGTTCGGCGATCCCGACGCCGACATGGACAAGCTGATGGCCGAGCAGGCCAGGCTGCAGGACGCGATCGACGCCGGCAACTTGTGGGAGCTCGATCGCACCGTCGAGATCGCGATGGACGCGCTGCGCCTGCCGCCGCCCGACGCCGACGTCTCGAAATTATCCGGCGGCGAGAAGCGCCGCGTGGCGCTGTGCCGCGTGCTGCTCTCCAAGCCCGACATGCTGCTGCTCGACGAGCCGACCAACCACCTCGACGCCGAATCGGTGGCGTGGCTCGAGCAGTTCTTGAAGGAGTTCCCCGGCACGGTCGTGGCGATCACGCACGATCGCTACTTTCTCGACAACGTGGCCGGGTGGATCCTCGAGCTCGATCGCGGCGCCGGCATTCCGTGGAAGGGCAACTACTCGTCGTGGCTGGAGCAGAAAGGCAAGCGGCTCGCCGACGAGGAGAAGCAGGAGTCGGCGCGCCAGCGCACGCTCGCGCGCGAGCTCGAGTGGGTGCGCCAGTCGCCGAAGGCGCGCCAGGCGAAGTCGAAGGCGCGCATGGCGGCGTACGAGGAGCTGCTGGCGCAGAAGACCGAGCGGCGGCAGGACGACGTCGAGATCCAGATCCCGAACGGCCCGCGCCTCGGCGACGACGTGGTGGTCGCCGATCACCTGCGCAAAGGCTTCGGCGAGAATCTGCTGATCGACGGCCTCGACTTCCGGCTGCCGCGCGGCGGGCTGGTCGGCGTCATCGGGCCGAACGGCGCCGGCAAGACCACGCTGTTCCGCATGATCGTCGGCCAGGAAAAACCGGACGCCGGCAAGCTCACCGTCGGCCAGACGGTGAAGCTGGCGTACGTCGATCAATCGCGCGATGCGCTGCGCGGCGACAAGACCGTCTGGGAGGAGCTCTCCGACGGCGCCGAGTACCTCGAGTTCGGCAAGGTCAAGGTGCCGTCGCGCGCGTACTGCTCGTGGTTCAACTTCAAAGGATCGGATCAGCAGAAGCGCGTGAAGGAATTGTCCGGCGGCGAGCGCAACCGTCTGCACCTCGCCAAAGTTCTCAAGGCCGGCGGAAATCTTTTGCTGCTCGACGAGCCGACGAATGATCTCGACGTCGACACGCTGCGCGCGCTCGAGGAGGCGCTGTACAGCTTCGCCGGCTGCGCGGTGGTGATCAGCCACGATCGCTGGTTCCTCGATCGCGTGGCGACGCACATCCTCGCGTTCGAGGGCGAGGCCAACGTGGTGTGGTTCGAAGGCAACTACCAAGCGTACGAAGCCGACAAGAAGCGCCGCCTCGGCGCCGCGGCCGATCAGCCGCACCGCATCCGCTACAAAAAACTCACGCACTGAGCTTGACGCGCCCACCTCGCGGACCGAAGTGGATCCGCACCGAGGAGGTGAAACATGGCGCTCTCCACCGAGAAGATCATCGAGGAGCTGAACGAGCTCATCCGCTTCGACTACGACGCCGTCGGCGCGTACAACGAAGCGATCGATCACGTCAAGGAAGCCGTGATCCGCGATCCGCTGACGAAGTTTCGTGGCGACCACGAGCGCCACATCATGGACCTGACGGCGATCGTGCGGCGGCTCGGCGGCAAGCCCGTCGAGAAGGCCGACTTCAAGGGGATGGTGCGCAAGACGATGACGAAGGTCGCCGGGCTGATCGGGACCGAGACGGTGCTGCGGGCGATGAAGTCGAACGAAGAGGTGCTGAACAAGACGTACGCGCACCACGCGTCGCTCGATTTTCCGCGCGACATCCTCGACATCGTCCAGCGGAATTTCTCGGACGAGCAGCGGCACCTGGCGTGGGTCGAGCAAGCGCTGAACACGCGCATGTGGGAATCGTCGACGGCCCACCCGTAGTCGAAATCGAAAACACGACGAACGATCGCTGCTCTCGCGGGGCTTTGCCCAATGATCGACCGATCGCGCTGAATCGTTGGGCAGCCGAATGAATTATTGGGCATCGGCGCTCTCGTCGATCAGGTGTCCGCAATGCGGGCACGCGGGCGACGCCGGGTACTTCCCGGCGAGCAAGTCATCGATCGGCACGTCCGCCAGCCGCGCGATGCGAAAGGCCATCGCCGGGGTCACGTTCCGCGCGCCGATGAGGATGTTCGACAGCCCCGGAGGGCTGTAGTTGAGCGCCTTCGCGACGGCGATCCATTGCCCGAGGCGCGCGCGGAGGTAGCGCAGAGCGAGACGGACGTGCTTCTGCTCCTGCGCGGTCAGGTCGGGCGCGCGCATTACGCCATCCTCCGCGCTTGGAACGGCTCGATCCCGAGTTCGTGGATCGCGTGGACGAGCACCGTCAGGTTGTACGCGAGCGCCTTGCACAACACTTCGTTGCGCTGCGCCGCGAAGCGCTTGGATCGAATCGCGCCACCGAACAGGCGCTTGATCGCGCTGAACGTGGACTCGACATTCGAGCGCTGGTGATAGTGCGCGAAAAACTCATCCGCCTTGTAGAGAAACAGCCCGCGCATGCGAAGCCACGCGGCCGACCCACCGTCGCGGCTGTTGGTCTTGAACGGGATGAACGGCTTCGCGCCAGCCTTCTCGATCAACGCGAGGTTGTCGTGGCTCAGGTACGCCTTGTCGGCGACGATATCGCGCATGGAGAATCGCCGCTGCGTCGCTCCGACGAGCGCGGGAAGTTGCGGCGAGTCGGCGCCGTCTTTGTCGGTGACGACGATCGCGGTCACGACGTTGGTCTTGCACCCGACCATCGCGTGCGCCTTTACCCACGTCGCTTCCTTCATCTCGCGCCCGTATTTCGCGTCGTACCAGCGGCGATAGACCGACGTGCTGAATCCCGTCGAGTCGGGCGCGAACGCCTCTTCGATGGACGCGAGCGGCGCGGCCGACTCCTCGACGAGCGTGGTCAAGAGCGGCGCAAGCTCGGCCTTCTCGAAGTAGTTGATCGTCGAGTTGTAGTGCGGCGCGCGCGTCATGTGGCCCGCCTCGGTGCAGGCTTCGATCTCGCCCGTCGCGCGTCGCGCGCTCATGCCGCAATAGACCTTCATGGTCATCGCGTAGACCGCGTCTGAGAGCGGGATGGGCTTGGGACCGCGCCCTGGATGCGACGGCGTGACAATGCCCGAGCAGAGCGACCGCAGAAGCGATTGCACTGTCGCCTTCTCGGCGCACTGGGCGCGGTGATACGCCGGCCAATCCGGTTGCCGATAGGCGACGCGCACCTTTGTCTCGGTGCGCGTCGCTTGCACCGTCTCGCCGTCGCTCGCGAAGGTGAACGTCTCCTGCTTCACCGTGAACTCGGCGGCAAAGACGTGCTTGCACTTGATCCCGCGTTCCTCGTGGTCGGGACAAGTGCAGGTGCCTTCGCCGAGATTGACCACGTAGCGCTCGCTCGACGACTGCGAGCGGACCAGCCACACTTTGCCGAGCGCTTCGACCTTGCCGGCGGCGGCGAGAGCGCGCCCGCGCTCGGCACGCGCACTGAGCATCGACGAGATGGCGGCTGTAGTTTCCATCTTAGTCGTGGCTCCCGACGCAGCGGGAGCCGTGCGTAGGGCACGCCCAGGAAGCCACACAAACGCACGGAACCTCGATGGCAGACGCGCAGCAACGGCCCGGCAGAACGGGCGCCAAGGGGCGCAGCGGAAGCGCCACGATGCGCGGACGCTCGACGCGGGGAGACGCGGACAGCGGACGCTTGCCGAAAAGGGCTTCCATCTGCGCTACCGTCGGAGTGTTCATGCTCGACGGTAATGCAGATCGAAGGCCAAGTGTTATACTTGGAACACTTAAGCACTTCGGCGGGCGCTGTGTGGATCGGGCGTGGCGAAATGCCACGGGCAGAACGGATGATTTTGGGTTGTTCGGTGATTAAATGTTTCAAATGGAACTGTTACATGTGTAGCATTTCGCCCCCGACGGGATGGGGCTAATTGCTACGATTGGATCACTTCTTTGGTAGGTGCGGGTTGCCGCCGGCATAGCCGGCCTGTTTCCGTCGGTGAGCAGCCTCGGCGCCGAGTTTTGTATAGCGCCGCGAGATGGCCTGTTTGAAGGTCGAGCGGTTCACGCCTAGCAGCTCGGCCGCTCGCGCCTCGAACCAGTTGCACTGTTCGAGCGCGGCGCGAAACGCTTGTTCCTCTAGGTCGTTGGCCTTGTCGCGAAGCGCGTTCGCTTCGTCGAGGAGTGCCTTGGGGCCGGATTTGGATTTCGCCATGCGCGGACGCGAGAGCAAACGGCGGGCCGGCTGGTACTACGCTGGGTTCAGTTCGAGTAATTCGTAGGTTTCCTTCTCGTCCCCTGTCGCCGAAGAGATTTCCCTGATCACGGAAATGAGCGCGTCATACTCCTTCATCATCGTAGCCGACGTTAGCGCCGGTAGCGCCGAGTCGGCCACCTTGCCTCGGTAGGTTGCCTTCGATCGCTGGTCGTACAAACCGAATCCATTAGAGAGAGTATCCGCAATGACCAGTTGTCCGGTGACTCGGATCTTATCGGCAACTTCACGTTCCACTTGAGTAACAGCAGTTAGGGCGGCCTGGACTTGCTGGTATGTCATTTCAATGCCTCCGCCTAGACGTGGATTCGGAGATTCCCACCTAAATGAAACAGGCGAATGAGCGGCGTACAACTTTTCTAGCAAGATGCGATACCGAGAAGCGGCGCGCGAGTGAAGCGGAACTAGCAGCGAACGCAGTTGGTCCGTGTCACCGCCCGCCGCAAGCAGGGCGCGCACCTTTGCCAACGACTTACTAAGAAGCGACTCATCTTCTACTGCGAATAGCGACGGCTGCGCGGTTGATACTAGTTCTATTTCAAACGAACCACCGCCCACTGCCACGATTGCCATTTCGGTTTCCGCCAGGATTTCTTTTTTGATCATGCCCTTTGCCGTTGGATTTCCGGTTTCCGCTTGCCCGATCGCATCAAGCGACTCTTGAAGCGATACCAGGATTGGGCCAGTTGTTCTAAGCGGACCGACGCTCTTGAGCGTCGAGAATGGTTCGAGTTTGATCGAGACGGCCTCGCGATGATTTTGCTTTGCGGCTCTGCCGAGACTGTCTTTCTCCAATACCGGGAGCGTCAGAGTCTTGAGATCCAATCGCTCGCCGCGCTCAGGAAGCGATTCGTCGTCGATATTGGCAGATTCGACCGACTCCACGCTTGAAATACCGTCAACGCGCGGCGCGACGACGCGGAACACATAGCCTGTCTCAGCGCATTTGAAGGCATCGTAAAGATCGATGCCACCGGACCTGATCTCCTGAAACCGACGCATGGAGATTGAAACAAATAACCATGTGTCTGTTTTGTCGTCGTCGTCGATCCAGACTGCCAGATATTGTGAATCGGTTAGATTTCGACAAACGAACAGCCTTGGAGCGTCGTAAAACTCGTACACCTCGACGAGTTCTAGTTCGCCGAAGATCGCAGTGCGAGGGAGGATCGACTTCACCGTCTTGCCCTATCGACGACTTCAAAGATGGTCCACGGCTGAGTGCCAACGGCGATCCACCACGTATGATGAGAATCGTGTTTTCCGTTGTCTCCGGCGGAGGTGTTTTTTATCAACCCCCACTGAGGCGACAACTGAGCAACGGCGACACGGCCGCGCTTCTTTAGTCTTGGAATTCGTCGGCGGCGCTTGTCCGCATCGTCGAACGTCAGGTAAACGGAGATGCCGCACGCGTCGCATTCGTCGTCGAACTTGATCCGGGGATATAACTGACGATGTGTTTCAAAGTCCTTTGGACTCGGAGTCCGCGCGTAGGTGATGCGAAATACGGTCATCGTCGGAGGAGTCGCATCGGCCGGTGGGCAGCCGTCCGGTAGATGGCCCCATTCATTCGCCATTGCGCGAACGTACCACCGACGGGGAAGGGGCGATATGCGGCAAAACGCCGCAGGCTAATTTGTTCAGTAGGTAGCAACGACAACCGATACCACGATTGCCCTTGACTAGTCAACCGATAAGTGGATCGGATTTTTTGCATAGCGCCGAGGGTATCGGCAGCGCGCGCAGGAAGTTGCGTGCTATTTGCTCGACGGCAATAGGTCTCGCACGTCGACCTCAAGCGCGTCGGCGATCTTCTTGAGCGTGCGCAGCGTCGGCGATGCCTTCGCGCGGAGGATTGCCGTCATCTGACCGCGACCAACGCCCGCGAGATCCGCGAGTACGTTCTGCGACAGCTTCCGCTTGCGGATGAGCGCCCTGATCCGCTCGGCGACGGCTCGATGAAAATCGTCCACGGTGCGCCGACGGTATTGACTTTCGCCACCGGATCGTTCGGAATAGCGAACAGATAGAAACGGCCCGCCCGAGTGCTGCTAACACCCGGACGGGCCTAACCCTCACGATGGAGCAAGCCACCATGAAGGCTGAAAACAGCAGACCACCGACGAAAAACGGGCACAACTTTTCGGTGCGCCTATGAGTCGCGTCTACCGCAGCTTCGAGTTTACCGTCGTCGCCGACGGCAAGACCGTGATCCGCACATGCCTGAACGGTCGCCCGACCGTCGGCGAAGAAATCGAGATCGACGGCGCTGACTATCGGGTGACGCGCGTGCGGCACGGGCAAGACGAGCGGCGCACCGCCGACCGCGTCTACGTGACTCCGACCGTCTACACGGAACCGCTGGAGCGAAAGCGTGCATGAGGATCGACGACCTGCAAGCGCTCGGGGCGCGGCTGCGGCAACTTCGCCAGCATCGGCGGCTTGAAGCCCGCGACGTGGCCAAGGCGATCGGCAAGCACGTCACCGCCATCTACAACATCGAGCGCGGCGCGCATGGCCCTGCGGTCACGACGCTGATCGCGTTACTCGACCTGTACGGCGCCGAATTGGAAATTCGCGCTCACTGAATTATTGGGCAGGCGTCCGAATTGTTGGGCAGAGGGCAATCATCGGGCAAAGCCCTCTCGCGGGCGGGCGCGAAAATCGTTTTTCGCCGGACGCTCGCATACGCCGTGCTCGCCGCTGCTAGGAAGCAGCGGCTGCGCGCGGCACGTGCTTCGCTCGATTCGTCGCTGGCATCCTCGCGCAGACGCGAGGAGCGCTCCTCAACGCCGGCGAAAAACGATTTTCGCGCCCACCCGCTCATTACACTTCCGGCAACGCCGACTCCCCTCTGTGGACTTTTTTCGAATGGCTACTCAGCGCGGGCGGACTCGCGTTCTTTTTTTCGCCAGCCCGGAGGGCGCGCGGTTAAAAGGAGCACAACAAGTCCTATGGCTTCGGGTAAGCCGTTGTCGTCGGAGCGGCAAGGAGTCGGAAGTCAGCCATATAGCGCCTGAGGACTGCCGAAAAAAAGAACGCGAGTCGCAAGCCCGCGCGGCTGTACCGATGGTCAGCGGCGGGCGAGGACGAGCAACTGCGGCCCTCTTTTGAACATGTTCAAATAGAAGAGGCCGGTGAGCGCGGCGCCGAAGACTTTTTTGGGCCAGGACCAGCGGCCCGCGCCGAACTCGGCCATCGTCGCCTGCGGGCGCAGGTTGGCGGCGCGCTTGAACGCGGTCATCCACGGGAAGCCCCACTGCTCGGCGCGCTCGACGATGAGCCCGTGCGACTCGACCCAGCGGCAGAACGATCGCATCTCGTAGTGGCGCAGATGCCCGAAGCCGGCCTCGAGCGGATACAGCGGCCCCGTCGGCACCGTGAGCATCAGGTAGCG
>DASRGX010000166.1:0-3529 GCA_035650835.1 Rudaea sp.
TGCTGGTCCAACGCGGCGCGGCGCGCGGCGGGGTTAGACGTTCGCGATATGCCAAACATCGCGACTCGGCGACGCGAAGCGCCTGCCATGTCCGGCGGCGCCGCGTCACTGCCAACTCAGACAGGTTACGAGCGCTTTCGACGTTTGCTATATAACGGCCGCGGCTCACGAGCCGTGCGCGTTTGCTCAGCATCGCGGGAACAAGCGACGGCGCAGCACGACAGCGCCGCCGCTTCCGCGAGCCTCGATGATTTGTGCGGCCATTCGGCCGACGTGCCGATGTTCCGCTTGGGGAGCACGGGGCCACGACGGATCGTGGTCCTGTGCTCCCCGTTCAACGTTGCGGCGAGAATCAGGTCGTGCGGAGCGCTGCGTTCGGATCGAGGCGGCTCGCGCGCGCCGCCGGCATCCAGCACGCCGCGATCGATGCGGCGAAAAAGAGCGCGATCACGACCGAGAACGTCGCCGCGTCCATGGGCGAGGTGCCATACAGCAGGCTGCTCATGAGCCGCCCGAGCGCGAAGCTGCCGACGACACCGATACCGAGCCCCGTCGCGACAAGCGCGAGACCTTGCCGCAACACCATCTGCCGGACGGCCTCGGGCTCCGCGCCGAGCGCCATGCGGATGCCCATCTCCTTCGTGCGCTGGCTCACCGTGAAGGCGAGCAGTCCGCTCACGCCGACGATCGAGATCAAAAGCGCGATCAGCGAAAACAGACCGAGCACCTGCGACAGCAGGCGCGGGGACGACAAGGTGTCCGCCATCGCCTTCGTGAGCGTCGTCGCTTTGCTGATCGGCTGCCCGGGATCGAGCCGCGCGATCACGCGCTCGACGAGCGCGCGTGCGTGGCTGAAGTCGGCATGCGTCTTGACGAGCACGTTGAGCGTCTGGCTCGGGAATTGCGCGTACGAGACGTAGTATTCGCTGATGACCGGCTTGTCGAAGCCGGCGCCCTTGACGTCGCCGACCACGCCGACGACCGTCAGCCAGGTCTTGCCGTTGTCGGGAGAGAAACGCCGGTTCAGCGGGCTCTCGTTGGGCCAGAATTTTTCCGCCATCGCGCGGCTCAGCACGGCGACGGGCGTGGCTTTTTCGTCGTCGCCGTCGCTCAAGTAGCGCCCGCTCACGAGCGGGATGCCGAGCAGCTTGAAGTAGTCGCCCGTCACGGTTTGGAAATTCGTGCGCTGCGCGCCGCCGGCGTCCGCGGCGCGATCCTCGAACGTGACGAGCGCATTGCCGAGCGAAATGCCGACGCCATTGCCGAACGGGTAGCCCGTCGCGAGAGCGACATCGTCGATGCCTTCGGTGTCCGCGAGCGCCGATCGCAGCGTGCCGACGAAGTTCCGGACCGACGCTTCGTCGTCGTACTTGCTCCAATTGAGCGGCGTCGTCACCGCGACGACACCGTCGGGCTTGAACCCTGGATCGGTCGCCTGCAGCGCGAGGAAGCTGCGGATCATGAGCCCGGCGCCGACGACGAGCATGAACGCGATCGCCACCTGCGCGACGATGAGCAGCTTGCGCACGGCGTGCCGTTGCCGGCTCAGCGTGGCATGCGCGCCGCCTTCCTTGAGCGCATTCAAGATGTCGTGCTTGCCGAACAGCGGCGCGAGCCCGACGGCGAGGCCGGCGAGCATCGACACGATTGCGTTGAACGCGAGCACGCGGCCGTCGATCGCGACTTCGCCGGCGCGCGTCGTGAACATCGCCGCAAACGAAGTGAGCAGATCCATGCTCGCGTACGCGAGCAGCAGCCCGCCGAGACCGCCCGCGATCGCGAGCATCATGCTTTCGACGAGCAGCGTGCGTGCGAGGCTCAGGCGGTCGGCACCGAGCGCGGCGCGCACGGCGAGCTCTTTCTGCCGCCTCGATTGCTGGGCAAGCGTCAGGTTCACGACGTTCGCGCACGTAATGAGCAAAACGAGCAGGCTCGCCGCGAACAGCAAGTACAGCGACGAACGGATGCCCCTCGTGAGCTCGTCCTGCACGGAGACCACTTTGGTGACGAAATCCGCGCCTTTCGGATAGACAGCCGGATAACTCGATTGCAGATGTCGCGCGACGAGATCGATGTCGCCGGCCGCCTGCGCGAGGGTCACGCCGGGCTTCATGCGGCCGTACATGCTCATCATGCGAGAACCGCGGTTCGCGACGAAGTTCGGGTCCGAGCGCATCGGACAGCCCATCGTCGGCATGTAGATGTCGCTGACCGCCGGGAATTGCGGTATCGGCGGCAGCACGCCGACGATGCGGTTCGCCTTGTCGTTCATTTCCACCGTCTTGCCCACGACATCCTTGTCGCCGTGGAAATAGTTGATCCAGAAGTCGTGCGTCAGCACGATGACGGGCTCGGCGCCGGTCTTGTCGTCATCGGCGACGAAACCTCGGCCGAGAACCGGCGCGACGCCGAGAAAGTCGAAATAGTTCGCCGAAACGACCGCGGTCCTGACGAGCGCAGGCGATTTGCCCGCGATCAGGAAATACATGTCGTGGTATTCGACGACCTGATCGAGCGTGCTGTTCTGCTCGCGATAGTCCTGCACGTCGGCCGCCGACGCACCCATGTTCTCGACACCGAGCTTGGGCGCGCCCTGGCTGATCTCGACGATGCGGCTGCCGTCGCGGAACGGCAGCGAACGGAACAGCACGCCGTCGATCAGCGAGAAGATCGCCGTGCTCGCGCCGATGCCGAACGTGAGAGTCAGAACGATGATGAGGCTGGACCCCGGTTGCGCGAGCAACCGGCGGAACCCGTGAGCGATGTCGCGCAGGAACGATTCCATCTTCTTATTCCTTGCCGTTGATCGCGTGGCCGTTGATCGCGGTGTCCGCAGCCATCTTGCCGTCGAACAGACGCACCGAGCGCTTCGCACGAGTCGCGTAGCGGCTGTCGTGCGTAACCATGCAGATCGTCACGCCTTCGTCGTTGAGGCCGCTCAGGAGTTCCATGACCGCATCGCCGTTCTTCGAATCGAGATTGCCGGTCGGTTCGTCGGCGAGGATGATCGAGGGAGTGCCGACGAGCGCACGTGCGACGGCGACGCGCTGCTGCTGTCCGCCCGAGAGCTGCGCGGGATAGTGCTCGGCGCGCTGCGTCATGCCGACTTTCTCGAGGCTGGCCATGACGCGCTCCTGGCGCTCGGCCTTGCTCATGTTGCGGTGAGTTAGCGGCAGCTCGACGTTCTGCTGTACCGTCAAGTCGCCGATCAAGTTGAAATCCTGGAATACGAAGCCGATTTCCTTGTTGCGTATCTTGGCGCGCTGCGACGCGCTCAAGTTCGCCACGTCCATGCCGTTCAGCAGGAACCTGCCGCTCGTCGGACTGTCGAGCAGGCCGAGGATCGACAACAGCGTCGATTTCCCGCAGCCGCTCGGGCCGGAGATCGACACATAGTCGCCGGCATTGATGGTCAAATTGAATTCGGACAGGGCGTGCGTTTCCATCTTGTCGGTATGGAACACCTTGCTCAATCCATCGATGAGAATTACGGCTGGCTTTTCCACGAGTGCGGTTTCCTTGATGTCTG
>DASRGX010000167.1:0-8572 GCA_035650835.1 Rudaea sp.
TCCGCGATCTGGCCGGCCGATGCCGAAAACAGGAAGAACGGCAGGATGAACAGCGCCGGTGCCAGGTTCGAGTAGGTGGTGATCTGTTCGGTCGACAGGCCCATCTGGAAGCCGATGAGCTGCACGGTCGCGTTGCGGAACACGTTGTCGTTGAACGCGCCCGAGGCCTGGGTCAGGAAAAACGGCAGGAACCGCCTCTCGCGCAGCAGTTGGAACTGATTCTGGTCGGCCATGCGATGTCTCCTGGGCAACGAGAGGTTAACAAACCCTGTACCGCTCGCGCGCGAACTGGCTCCTGCGGCTGCGGACGGCTAGACTGTGCGGCTTCCCGCCGGCTCGAACCCGAAGATCCCGACGATGCACATCCGATCCCTGTTCCTGCGCGCCACGTTGGCCGCGCTCAGCGTGCTGCCTGCCGCCGCTTTCGCCGAAGCGCTCGTCAAGCCCCTGCCGACGCCCGATCTTTCCAAGCTGCCGCCCGACAAGGCCAAGGAGCTCACGGAAGCGCGCGCAGACTTCGAGAATGCCAAAGTCGACCTCGTCGGCGGCGCGCTCGCCACGGCGTACGCGCTCATGGGCGGCGAGTACGCGCGGGCCGGTTTCGGCGACGTAGCCGCGGTCGCGTTCTACGATGCCTCGCAGCTCGCGCCGCAGGATGCGCGCTGGCTGTATCTGCGCGGCGTGATTGCGGCGGGGCAGAAGCAGAACGCCGAGGCGCGGGCCGACTACGAGGCCGCACTCGCCCTCGACAAGAACTACTTGCCTGTGCGTTATCGCCTCGCGGACCTCCTCGTGGAAGAGCGCAATCTCGACGGCGCGCACAAGCTGCTCGAGGAAGCCGTGGCCGAACATGGCGACCAGGCCGCGTTGTTCGCGATGCTCGGCCGCATCGAAATCAAGCAACAACGCTACGCCGACGCCGTGGCGAACTTCCAGCGCGCGCTCAAGGCGGAGCCGCAGGCGAACGCGATCTACACCGACCTCGCCGCCGCATTCACGGCGCTCGGCAAGACCGCCGAAGCCGCGGACGCCAAGGCCAAGCAAGGCGATGCCGAGCCGTCGATCGCCGATCCGCTCGTGGCCGGTCTATACCAGCGCGGACCGGCGCCGGTCACGGGTACGCCGCTCGAACAGGCGCGGCGCCTGGTCGCGATGACGCGCTTCGGCGAGGCGCGCGCGAAGATCGAGGAGGCGCTCAAGGCGCGACCGAACGACGTCGATGCGCTCGCGCTCGGCGCGCGCGTCGACGCGTTGACCGGCGACCGCGACGCCGCGCAGCAGAAAGCCGCTCAGGCCTTGAAGCTCGATCCGCAGAACGCCGCCGCGAATTTGTCGCAGGGCATGGTCTACGAGTTCGCCGGCGACGATGCGAATGCGTACACGTACTATCAACGCGCGCTGCGCGCCGATCCCAGGCTCGCCGACGCGCTGCTTCTCGCCGGCAACGCGGACATGCGCCGCGAACGCTATGCCGACGCGATCGAGCACTACAAGACGCTCGCCGCCATGACGCCCGAGAACCTCGTGGTGACGGCGCGCCTCGTCGCCGCCCAGGTCGGTGCGGGACGTTGCGGCGACGCCTTGGCCTACATCAACGGCCTGCTCGGCAAGCGTGCGCAGGACGGCGATCTCATGCAGATCTTCGTGCGGTTGGCGAGCACGTGTCCGGCGGCGAAGGAGGCCGAGCGCGGCATGGCGAACGACTATGCGCGGCTTCTTTACAAACAGCACCCGGATGCCAGCGACTCCGCGGCACTGGCGCTCGCGAGCGCCGCGCAGGGCAAGTTCGACGAGGCGCAGAAATACCAGGCCGAGGCGATCTACGAAGCCACGCGAGTCAACGATACGGCGCTGGCCGACATGTACCGCGCCACGATGCGCGAATTCGCGGCGAACAAGATGCCCGACCGCCCCTGGCCGGCCAATCATCCGTATTTCAAGCCGCCGCTGCTCACGAGCCTGGCCGGCGCCGGAGATCGCAAGGCGCAGTAGCCCCTCGTTGCGAACGGCTCGCGTTTTCGTCACCATCGCGGCCGATGGGGAATCTGCGCGACAAGTGGCAAACCCTATGGCGCAAGCCGGAGCCCGCGCCGACGATTTGGCGCATGCGCGTGGAGCGCGAGCGCAGCGCGATCGGCAAGCTCAACGACCGCCTCGAAGTCACGCTCCTGCCGACGGTGCCCGAGCAGGCCGTGCGCGCGATGCAGGTCGCGCTCGACGAACTCCTGACCAACGTGGTCATGCACGCCCGGCAGGCGGCGGGCTCGATCGAGCTCGAAATCGCCCATTCGCGCCGCGCGCTCGACGTACGCATCAGCTATATCGCGGCGGAATTCGATCCCACGCGCACGCCCGTCACCGACGTCACGACGGTCGCCGCATCACCGATCGGCGGTCTGGGCATCCATCTCGTGCGCTCGCTCATGGACGAGTTCCGCTACGAATACCTGGACGGACTCAACGTCCTTCATTTGCGCAAGAAATGCTGAGTCCCTAGCGCGGCCCGATCGCGCGAAACCCGATATCGCGCCTGAAGAACATACCGTCGAAGTGGATCTGCTCGACCGCGCCGTAGGCGCGCTTTTGTGCCGTGCCGAAATCCGCGCCGAGCGCGCATACCGTGAGCACGCGGCCGCCGCTGGTGATCACTTTCCCATTTTCCACTTTTGTACCGGCGTGGAACACCTTCACGGCCGGATTGAACGCGGCGTCGTGACCCGAGACCACGTCGCCCGTGCGCACCTTGCCGGGGTAGCCCGCCGCGGCGAGCACGACGCCGAGCGCCGGACGCGTGTCCCACGACACACTGATGCGGTCGAGACGCCCGTCGATCGCGGCGTCGATGAGGTCGAGCAGGTCGGACTTGAGCCGGAGCAGGACCGGCTGCGTCTCGGGATCGCCCATGCGCACG
The DNA here is from genome assembly GCA_035650835.1 of Rudaea sp. Classification (GTDB taxonomy): domain Bacteria; phylum Pseudomonadota; class Gammaproteobacteria; order Xanthomonadales; family Rhodanobacteraceae; genus Rudaea. Next base: position 2,912 of record DASRGX010000167.1, read on the forward strand.
TTGAATTCGATGACGTGCGGGGCGCCGTGCTTGTCGATCATGAGACCGGCATAGAGAAACCCGATGAACGGCGCGCCTTCCGCGGCCATGCCCGCGAGCGTCGGCTCGATGATCTCGGCGAGCACGCGCTGCTCGACTTCCGGCGTGACCACGGGCGCCGGCGAATAGGCGCCCATGCCGCCCGTGTTCGGACCGAAATCGCCGTCGTCGCGGCGCTTGTGATCCTGGCTCGTCGCGAGCGGCAGCGCGCGGCGGCCGTCGCAGAGCACGATATAGCTCGCTTCCTCGCCTTCGAGGAAATCTTCGATGACCACGCGCGCCGACGCCGCACCCAGCAGGTGCGCGCCGAGCATGTCGTGGAGCGCCTGCTCGGCGTCGGCGAGCGTGAGCGCGACGACGACGCCCTTGCCGGCAGCGAGACCGTCGGCCTTGATGACGATCGGCGCACCGCGGCTGCGCACGTAGGCGAGCGCGGCGGGCAGCTCGGTGAATGCGGCGTAGCGCGCGGTCGGGATGTTGTGGCGGACGAGAAAATCCTTCGCGAACGCTTTCGAGCCCTCGAGCTGCGCGGCGATCTTGCGCGGCCCGAAGCAGCGCAGGCCGTCGCCGCGGAAACGGTCGACGAGTCCGTCGACGAGCGGCGCCTCGGGGCCGACCACGGTCAGGGCGACGTCTTCGCGTTTCGCGAGCGCGAGCAATCCCTCGATGTCGTTGAGCGCCACCGGCGCATTGCGCACGCCGGGTTCGAGCGCCGTGCCGGCGTTGCCGGGCGCCACGATCACCTCGCTGACGCGCGGCGATTGCTTGAGTTTCCAGGCCAGCGCGTGTTCGCGACCGCCGGAACCGATGACGAGGATTTTCATGGGTGAAAAGCCGGGATTCGGGATTGGGGATTCGGGAGAAGCGGGGAGTCGGATCCGGTTTGGATTTCACGAATCTCCAATCCCGAATCCCCAATCCCGGCTCTTCAATGCCTAAAATGTCTCACGCCCGTGAACACCATGGCCAGATCGTGCTCGTCGGCCGCTGCGATGACTTCCGCATCGCGCATCGAGCCGCCGGGTTGGATCACCGCCCGCACGCCCACGGCGGCCGCGGCGTCGATGCCATCGCGGAACGGGAAGAACGCGTCGGAGGCCATGACGCTGCCGCGTACGTCGAGGCCGGCTTCCTCGGCCTTCATCGCGGCGATCTTTGCGCTGACCACGCGGCTCATCTGGCCCGCGCCGATGCCGATCGTGCGGCTGTCGCGTGCGTAGACGATCGCGTTCGATTTCACGAACATCGCCACGTGCCAGGCGAACAGCAGATTGCGCAGCTCCGTCGCGTCGGGCACGCGTCGCGAGACGACCTTGAGATCGGACAAGAGCAGCGTGTCGCGGTCGGCATCCTGCACGAGCAGACCGTTGGCGATGCGCTTGAATTCGAGCGAGGCCGGCGCCTGCTCGGGCCAGTTCCCGCAAGCGAGGACGCGCACGTTTGGCTTTTTGGAAAATGCCGCAAGTGCATCGTTTTCCACTTCCGGTGCGATCACCACTTCGACGAACTGGCGTTCGAGCACGGCCTGTGCGGTGCGCGCGTCGAGCGGCTGGTTGAACGCGATGATGCCGCCGAACGCGGAGACCGGATCGGTCGCGTAGGCGCGCTCGTAGGCTTCCAGGGCGGTCGCGCCGAGAGCGACGCCGCATGGGTTCGCGTGCTTCACGATCACGCAGGCGGGAGCCTTCTGGAATGCCTTGACGCATTCGAGCGCGGCGTCGGCGTCGGCGAGGTTGTTGTAGGAAAGCTCCTTGCCCGCGAGCACGCGCGCGCTCGCCACGACGCCCGGCGGCGGGTGGCGTTCGACGTACAGCGCACCGTTCTGGTGCGGGTTCTCGCCGTAGCGCAGCACGGCCTTGCGCTCGAATGCGAGATTGAGCGTCGGCGGGAATTGATCGACCTGTTCGGCGTCGGCACGCGCGCCGAGCCAGTTCGCCACGGCGCCGTCGTAGCGCGCCGTATGCGCGAACACCTTCGCGGCGAGGCGCCGGCGCTGGTCGAGCGTCGTACCTTCCTGCTTGTGCAGGCTCTCGATGAGTTCGGCGTAATCGGCGGGGTCGACCACCGCGGCCACGTGCTCGTGGTTCTTCGCGGCCGCGCGCAGCATCGCCGGTCCGCCGATATCGATGTTCTCGATGCCTTCGACGAGCCCGCAATCGGGCACCGAAGTCACCTGCTCGAACGGGTAGAGATTCACGACGAGCAGGTCGATGGGCTCGATGCCGTGCTGCGCCATGACGGCGTCGTCGCTGCCGCGCCGGCCGAGCAGGCCGCCGTGGATCTTTGGATGCAAGGTCTTGACGCGTCCGTCCATGATCTCGGGAAAGCCCGTGACCTCGCTGACTTCACGCGCCGCGATGCCGGCTTCGCGCAGCGCGCGCGCGGTGCCGCCCGTGGAGATCAACACGACGCCGAGTGCATCGAGCCCGCGGGCGAGATCGATGAGGCCGGTCTTGTCCGACACGCTCAGGAGCGCGCGCCGGATCGGTACGAGAGTGGCGTCGAACATGCGGGGGTACTCGAAGCGGACGCGCGATTATAACGGTCGCGCTCGCGCCGTGCCGTCAGGCGAGCCCGCGCGTGGCGAGCTTCTTGCGCAGCGTGGCGCGATTGATGCCGAGCGCCGCGGCCGCCTTGCTCTGATTGCCGCCCGCCCAATTCAGCACTTCGCGCAGCAGGGGCGCCTCGACTTCGTTGAGCACGAGCTCGTAGAGGCCTTGCGGCATCTCGGCATCGAGATCGCTCAAATAACGACGCACGGCGCGCGCCACGCATTCGCGCAGCGCCGGCTGCAGGACGGATTCGGTGGCCGTATCGGCGTGCAACACGGGGACGGCATTCACAGCGCAGGCAACCTTATGAGGACGACGCGATGTCTCGTGGAAGATCCGCCGGCCAAGGTGCACAAATCGCGGCGGGGGCGGGAGTCTACCGCCAAGCAGACGCGTTGGTAAGTGCCGCCGTGCACATTTCGTCCGGGCTGCGCATCACAGGAACTTGAATTCGAACGCGACCGCATTTTTTCCCGGATCGGCCACTTCGAACACGAGCGCCGCCGTCGCGCCGGGCGCCATGCCGCTCGTCAGGTTGCGGCTGTCGCCGAGATACTCCTGCGGCAGGAAGCGGCGCATCGCGATGCGGTTCTCGTCGAGATCGGACAGCGTGATCTCGACTGCCGGAAACGCCTGCGGGAAATCCGCGTCGTTGCGCAAGGTCGCCGAGATGATCAGCGCGTTCGGCACCGACGGATGCGGACGGATGTCGCGCGAGAGCAGTTCGAGCTTGGAAGGATCGTGGCGCAACGGCAGACGGCAGCCGAGCGTCGCGCACGCCTCGTCGAGCAGCGGCCGCACGCGCGCATCGTCGAGCAGCTCCGCGCGCTCGGCATAGCTGATCTCGGCCGCGAGGCTCAGCAGCAGCACGAATGCCCCGACGGCCCATGGCCAGCTCCGCGCACGCGGCGCCTTCCGGTGCGCTTTTGCGAACGCCGGCGTGTGTGGACGTCGCGGTGCCGAAGGCGGCCGCGGACGTTCATCCGGATCGAACAGGGTCGCCTGTGCCTGCGCCGCGCGCGCAGGACGCAGCGCCGGCACCGTGAGCTGCGGCGGCGCCGCCCCGGGGGCGTGGCGCTCGAGTTCGTGGATCGATTCGCCCGGCAACTGATCCGTCAGCGTGCGCAGCACGTCGAACACCGCCGCACAATGTCCGCAGCGCGCGCTGCCGTGGCCTTCGTTGAGCACGGCTGCGCCGATCTTGTAGATCGTCAGGCATTCGGGGCACTGCGTGTACATGGACGTGCAGGGTGCGGGCTGGGGGTCGGATTATCTTACGAGCTTCCGCTGCGCATTTCCGTGATCGCCGCCGCGGCGGCGCCTCAGCCGGCCGTGCGCGTGGCGGCGATCCTGAGCCAACCATCGCGCTCGGCGATCTCGAATTCGCCGAACCACTCGGCGTAGCGCGCGACGAGGTCCTCGTGCTGCCCGGCGAGAATCCCGGAGAGCGCGATCTTGCCGCCGCCTTTCACATGCGCCGCGAAGTACGGCGCGAGCTCGGCGAGCGGGCCGGCCAGGATGTTCGCGACGAGGAATTCCGCTTGCGCGTGCGGCAGATCGGGGGCGAGATGCAGTTCCAGGCGTTCGCCGACGCCGTTGCGTTCGGCGTTGTCGCGGCTTGACGCGATCGCTTGCGCATCGTTGTCGATCGCCAGGACGCGCGCAGCGCCGAGCTTGAGCGCCGCGATCGCGAGCACGCCCGAGCCACAGCCGTAATCGATCAGGCAGGCGCCGGCGAGCGGATGCGCATCGAGCCATTCGAGACAGAGCGCCGTCGTCGGATGCGTGCCGGTGCCGAATGCGAGCCCCGGGTCGAGGCGCACGACGGCGGCATTCGCCTCGAGACCTTCGGGTTCGATGTTCCACGGATAGATCCACAGCCGGCGGCCGAAGCGCATCGGGTGGAACTGGTCCATCCAAGCGCGCGTCCAATCCTGCTCGGCCACTTCGTTGAGCGTTACCCGTTCGGGCGCGAGCTCCGGCACGAGATCCGCGAGCGCGTGCACGAGCCCGCTGCGATCGGTCGTGCCGTCGAACAGCGCCTCGAGCACGATTTCGTCCCAGAGCGGCGTCTCGCCCACGCCCGGTTCGAAGATCGCCTGCTCGTCGGCGGCGTCGGCGCGCGCGTCGCCGAGCGTCACGGAGAGCGCGCCCAAGTCGGCGAGCGCGGCTTCGATGCGCTCCTGTTCACCGGCATGCAGACGCAGCGACAGCGCGAGCCAGCGCCGCGCGTCGCTCGTCGGCGACGACGGGGCTTCGGCTTCGTTGTTTTCTTCGGCGCTCGTCATCGCTGTCTCTTCGGCAGCTTCCGTCGATCTCAGCCTTCGGACCGGAAACCCAGGCCTTTCTCGCGCTGTTCGGCGATGCGCTTCTCGAGGTAATGGATGTTCTGACCGCCGGCGTGGAAACCGCCGTCGGCGAGAATGCGCTGCTGCAGCGGCACGTTCGTCTTGACGCCTTCGATGACGAGTTCGCCGAGCGCGATGCGCATGCGCGCGATCGCCGTGTCGCGATCGCGCCCGTGCACGATGAGCTTGCCGATCATCGAATCGTAGTTCGGCGGGATGCGATAGCCGTCGTAGATGTGCGTGTCCATGCGCACGCCGGGACCGCCCGCGGCGAGGAACCGCTTCACGGTGCCCGGCGAAGGCATGAACGTGTCCGGATCTTCGGCGTTGATGCGGCACTCGATGGCGTGCCCGCTGAGCTTGATGTCGGATTGACGCAGCGAAAGCTTCTCGCCCGCGGCGATCAGCAACTGCTCGCGCACGAGATCGACGCCCGTGACGAGCTCGGTCACCGGGTGCTCGACCTGGATGCGCGTGTTCATCTCGATGAAATAGAAATGGCCGTTCTCGTACAGGAACTCGAACGTGCCCGCGCCGCGATAGCCGATGCGCAGACAAGCCTCGACGCAGACCTTGCCGATGCCCTCGCGCTGCTCGGCGCTGATGCCCGGAGCCGGCGCTTCCTCGACCACCTTCTGGTGCCGCCGCTGCATCGAACAATCGCGCTCGCCGAGGTGGATCGCGTTGCCCTGGCCGTCGGCCAGTACCTGGATTTCTACGTG
>DASRGX010000168.1:0-5784 GCA_035650835.1 Rudaea sp.
TCGCCGATTATCCGTTCACGACGCTGCAGCCGCACTTGGGCGTGGTGCGCATCGGCACCGACCAGAGCTTCGTCGTCGCCGACATCCCGGGCCTCATCGAAGGCGCAGCCGAAGGAGCGGGGCTCGGCATCCAGTTCCTGAAGCACGTCTCGCGCACGCGCTTGCTGCTGCATGTCGTCGATATGGCGCCGCTCGCCGACGATGCCGATCCGGTGGCCCAGGTGCGCAGCATCGAGGCGGAGCTCCGCAAGTTCGATCCCGAGCTCCTGGCCCGGCCGCGCTGGCTGGTCTTCAACAAGGCCGATCTCGTGCCCGAAGACGAGCGGCAGAAGCGCGCCAAGGCGCTCGTGCGCCGGCTCAAGTGGAAGTCGCCGTGGTTCGTCGTGTCGGCGATCTCGCGCGAGGGCACCTGGCAGGTGTGCCTCAAGATCCAGGAATTCTTCGACCGGCAGAGAGCCGAGTCCGCCGAGTCGTCGCAGGTCTCACGGTGAGCCGAGCGGAAACAAAAAAGCCGGCCAAGGCCGGCTTTTTCGCGAGATCGCGCGGACGCGGTTCAGGCCAGCGCCTTGATGTGGGCGCTAAGGCGGCTCTTATGGCGCGACGCCTTGTTCTTGTGGATCAGTCCGCGGCTCGCATAGCGGTCGACGATCGGCTCGGCGGTCTTGTAGGCGGCTTCGGCAGCGGCCTTGTCCTTCGCGGCGATCGCGTTCACGACTTTCTTGATCGCGGTGCGCAGCATGGAGCGCGCGCTCGAATTGCGGGCGTTGCGCTTGACGGCCTGGCGCGCACGCTTTTTGGCGGATTTGATGTTGGCCAAGGGATGACTCCGATGCAGTATAAGGGCGGAAGCGGAAAAAGACTGCGAATTATAGAGAACCCTTGCTATTCGGTCAATGATGAAGGCGCCGGGATTGGGGATTCGGGATTGGAGATTGGTGAAACGGCTCCCCTCCGAATCCCGAATCCCGGATCCCCAATCCCGGCCTTCAGGCCATGAAAACGCCTAGTCTCCTGCGTTCGCTGCTCTCGTTCAGCAGCATGACGTTCGTCTCGCGCGTGCTTGGACTCGTGCGCGACCAGTCCGTCGCCTGGGTGTTCGGCGTGAGCTGGATGACCGATGCGTTCTGGGTGGCGTTCCGCATTCCGAACTTCATGCGCCGGCTGTTCGCGGAGGGCTCGTTCTCGACGGCGTTCGTGCCCGTGTTCACCGAGGTCAAGGAGACGCGCAGCCACGCCGAGCTCAAGGATCTCGTCGCACGCGTCGCGGGCACGCTCGGCGGCGTGCTGCTCGTCGTGACGGCGCTCGGCATGCTGGGCTCGGACGTGTTGACGACGCTCTTTTCGCCGGGCGCGCTCGAGCAGCCCGAGAAATTCCGGCTCACGTCCGATCTTCTGCGCATCACGTTTCCGTTCCTGATGTTCGTGTCGCTGACCGCGCTCGCGGGCGGGGTGCTCAACAGCTTTCACCGGTTCGCGTTGCCGGCGCTCACGCCCGTGATACTGAATCTCTGCATGATCGCCGGCGCGCTGTGGCTCGCGCCGCATTTCGACGTGCCGATCACGGCGCTCGCCTGGGCGATCTTCGCGGCGGGCATCCTGCAGCTCCTGTTCCAGTTGCCGACGCTCGCGCGCCTGGATTTGCTCGCCTTGCCGCGCTGGGGCTTCCGCCATCCCGACGTGCGCCGGATCCTGACGCTCATGATCCCGACGCTGTTCGGTTCGTCGATCGCGCAGGTGAATCTGTTGCTCGATACGCTGATCGCCTCGCTGCTCATCACGGGCTCGCAGACCTGGCTGCAGCAGACCGACCGCCTGCTCGAGCTGCCGCTCGGGTTGTTCGGCGTGGCGCTCGGCACCGTGATCCTGCCGAGTCTCGCGCGCCATCACGTCAACACCGATCGCGAGGGCTTTTCGAAGTCGCTCGATTGGGGGCTGCGCACCGCGCTCCTGATTTCGGTGCCGGCGACGCTCGGCCTGATCCTGCTCGCCACGCCGATCATCGCGACCTTGTTCCAGCACGGCCGCTTCGGTGCGCACGACGTCGACATGACCGCGCTGAGCCTGACGGCGCTCGGCTCGGGCCTGCCCGCGTTCGCGCTCGTCAAAGTGCTCGCGCCGGCGTTCTACGCGCGCCAGGACACGCGCACGCCGGTGCGCGCGGGCGTGGCGGCGATGGTCACGAACATGGGCATGAACGTGCTGTTCGTCGGTATACTTTTTGCGCTGTGGCGCGGCCCCGCGCAAGGCGGCGGCTTCCTGGCCGAGCTCGCGCGCGTACCGGGCTTGCATATGGGGCTGGCGCTATCGAGTTCGCTGGCGAGCTATTTGAATCTGGCGCTGCTCTGGCGCTCGTTGCGGCGAGAGCGTCTCTACGTGCGCCAGCCTGGCTGGGCTCGGCATCTGACGCGGCTCGGCTTCGCCAGCGCCGCCATGGCCATCGTGCTCGTGCTCGCGCTCGTCCTCTGGCCGGATTGGACCTCTTGGCCCGCGGCGACGCGCGTGTGGCGGCTCGCGTTGCTCATCGCCGCCGGCGGCGGCACATTCGCCGCCGTGCTGTTCGCGACCGGCTTCCGCCTGCGCGAACTGCGCGGGGTGTGACGGCCGGCGGCACCTCCGACCGGCATTGTGCGGCGCAGCGCAGACGCTATACTTCGGCCGATGCAGAAGCTGTTTCGTGACTTGACCGGCGCTTGCATCGCGCCGCGCGGGAGCGTGGTCGCCATCGGCGCTTTCGACGGTGTGCATCGCGGCCATCAGAGCGTGCTGGCGCACGTGCGCGCGCGTTCGGCCGAGCTCGGCGCCACGGCGGTCGCGGTCAGTTTCGCGCCGATCCCGCGCACGTTCTTCGCACGCGGCGCGCCGGTGCCGCAGTTGACGACGGCGCGCGAGAAGATCGCGCTGCTGCTCGGCGCGGGCGTCGAGCGCGTGCTGCTGCTGCGCTTCGACGCGACGCTAGCGGCGATATCGGCCGAAACGTTCGTCGAGCGGGTGCTCGTTGCGCGGCTCGCGGCGCGCGAAGTGTGGGTCGGCGAGGGTTTTCGTTTCGGCCACGCGCGTGCAGGCGATCTCGCGCTGCTCGAACGCATGGGCAGCCGGCTCGGATTCGGCGCGGGCACCGTGCCGCCGTTCGAAATCGACGGCGAGCGCGTGTCGAGCTCGCGCATCCGCGGCCTGCTCGCGGCCGGCGATTTCGACGGCGCGGCGCGCCTGCTCGGGCGCCGCTTCGCGATCGCCGGCCACGTCGTGCACGGCGAGCGGCTCGGGCGCAAGCTCGGCTATCCGACCGCGAACCTGCGGCTCGGCTCGCGCGTGGCGCCGATCGGCGGCGTGTTCGCCGTGCACGTGCGCGGCGTGCGCGACCGGGCGATGCCCGCGGTGGCGAGCCTCGGCGTACGCCCGACCGTGAACGGCAAGGAACCGCTGCTCGAAGCGCACCTGTTCGATTTCGACGGCGACTTGTACGGCAAAAGGATAGAAGTGGAATTCGTACAAAAGCTGCGCGACGAGGAGAAGTTCGACAGCCTCGACGCGATGGTGGAACAAATCGACCGTGACGCGAGGGCGGCACGGCGAATCTTGAACTGCCGCACGACGGCGGCAGATGGAGCGACGACGTGAGCATCGACTACAAGAGCACGATCAACCTGCCGCAAACCGATTTCGCGATGAAGGCCGATCTCGCCAAGCGCGAGCCCGCCATGCTCGCCGATTGGGAAAAGCGCGGCCGCTACGCCGAGATCCAGGCGCGTACGGCCGGACGCAAGCACGCGTTCATCCTGCACGACGGCCCGCCGTACGCGAACGGCGCGATCCACCTCGGCCACGCGGTCAACAAGATCCTGAAGGACGTCGTGGTCAAGTCGAAGCTCATGGCGGGCTTCCGTTCGCCGTACGTGCCGGGCTGGGATTGCCACGGACTGCCGATCGAAGTCGCGGTCGAGAAGAAGGTCGGCAAGGTCGGGCAGAAAGTCGATGCGGCCGAATTCAGGCGCCTGTGCCGCGAATACGCCACGAGCCAGATCGACCTGCAGCGCAAGGACTTTAAGCGGCTCGGCGTGCTCGGCGAATGGGAAAACCCGTACCGTACGATGGATTTCAAATACGAAGCCGACATCGTGCGTGCGCTCGCGAAGATCTATGCGCGCGGCCACATCGTGCGCGGCTTCAAGCCCGTGCATTGGTGCTTCGACTGCGGCTCCGCGCTCGCGGAAGCCGAAATCGAGTACCACGACAAGACCTCGCCCGCCGTCGACGTCGCGTACGATGCCGTCGATGCGAAGGCGCTGGCGGCGAAATTCGGCGTGACGCTTGGCGCAGCCGACATCGTCGCCGTGCCGATCTGGACGACGACGCCGTGGACGCTGCCCGCGAGCTTGGCCGTGACCTTGGGCGCGGAGCTCGATTACGTGCTCGTCGAAGGACCGCCACGTGCCGGCGCGCGCCGGCTCCTCGTGCTCGCGCGCGGACTCGCCGAACGGGCGCTGACGCGCTACGGCGTCGAGAAACCCGTCGTGCTCGGCGAAGCGAAGGGCGCCGCGCTCGAGAATATCAAGCTGCGCCACCCGTTCTACGCACGCGAAGTGCCGCTGATCCTCGGCGAGCACGTGTCGGCCGAGGAGGGCACCGGCGCCGTGCATACGGCGCCCGCGCACGGCGTCGAGGACTTCACGGTCGGCCAGAAGTACGGGCTCGGCGTCGTCAACCCGGTCGGCGGCAACGGCGTCTACCTGCCGGATACCGAGATTTTCGCGGGTCAGCACGTCTGGAAGGCGAACGACGCGATCATCGAACTCCTGCGCGAGCGCGACGTGCTGCTCGCGGCCGAGAAGATCACGCACAGCTATCCGCACTGCTGGCGGCACCGCACGCCCGTGATCTTCCGCGCCACCCCGCAGTGGTTCATCAGCATGGACAAGGAAGGCTTGCGCGCAGGCGCGCTCGCCGCCATCCGCAACGACGTCGATTGGTACCCGGCCTGGGGCGAGGAGCGCATCGCCGGCATGATCGAAGGCCGCCCCGACTGGTGCATCTCGCGCCAGCGCACGTGGGGCGTGCCGATCGCGCTGTTCGTCCACAAATCCACAAGTGAACCGCATCCGCGCACGGTCGAGCTCATGGAAGAAGTCGCGCGGCGCATGGAAAGCGCAGGCGCCGACGCCTGGTACGCGCTCGATGCGAAGGAGCTTCTCGGCGGCGACGCCGACCAGTACGAGAAAGTCACCGACATCCTCGACGTCTGGTTCGACTCGGGCGTGACCCACTATTGCGTGCTCGACCAGCGCGCGAACCTCGCGCGCGGCCCGGGCGACAGCGTGATCTATCTCGAAGGCTCCGATCAGCACCGCGGCTGGTTCCATTCCTCGCTGCTCACCTCCGTCGCCATGCACGGCCGCGCGCCGTACGACGAGGTGCTCACGCACGGCTTCACGGTCGATGCGCAGGGCCGCAAGATGTCGAAGTCGCTCGGTAACGGCATCGAGCCGCAGGACGTGATGAAGACCTACGGCGCGGACATCTTGCGCCTGTGGATCGTCGCCGCCGATTACCGCAACGAGATGGCGCTCTCGGACGAAATCCTCAAGCGCGTTTCCGACGCCTACCGGCGCATCCGCAACACGGCGCGTTTCCTGCTCGGCAACCTGCACGGCTTCGATCCTGCCCAGCACTTGCTGCCGACCAAGGATTGCCTGCTGCTCGATCAATGGGCCGTGCAGCAAGCCTACGATGTGCAGCAGGTCGTGATCGCCGCGTACGCGAAATACGATTTTCCCGAGATCGTGCAGC
>DASRGX010000169.1:0-11128 GCA_035650835.1 Rudaea sp.
CGCGGCTCGAAACCGACTATGTGCCGCTGTGGCGGCGCCTGGCCCGGCTGGTGACGATCGAAGCACCGGGCTTCGAGGTCGTCGCGCGCTGGCGCGACGAGCAAGAGCGCGCACTCAGAGCACGCGCTGCGCCGAAAGCGATGTCGCCGGCGGCGCTCGAACGTTTTCTCATGCACTACGAGCGGCTGAGCCGCCATGCGCTCGCCACGCTGCCGAAGCGCGCGGACCTGCGCATCGTGCTCGACCCGCAGCGTCGCGTGCGACGCATCGTTACACGCTAAACGATGGGCTCGACGACAACGGCCGTGCCGTAGGCAAGCACCTCGGTGATGCCCTCGGCCACTTCGTTGGCGTCGTAGCGCATGCCCACGATCGCGTTGGCGCCGTGCTCGGCGCCGTGCGCAAGCATGAGCTTGAACGCGTCGGCGCGCGCGTTTTCGCAGAGTTCCGTATAGAGCGTGATGTTGCCGCCGACGAGACTCTGCAAAGCCGCGCCGATGTTGCCGACGATGCTGCGCGAGCGCACGACGATACCGCGCACAACACCGATGTTGCGCACGATGCGATGACCGGGCAGTTCGAGCGCGGTGGTCACCATCGAAGGTTGGACGGCGAGCATCTCGTCCTCCTCACTCGAGCACGAAGCTCACGCGCATGTTCACGCGCCACTCGCTGACTTCGCCGTCGTCGTTCGTGACGACGTTGATCTCGTTGAGCCACGCGCCCTTGATGTTCTTGACCGAACGCGCGGCGCGCTTCAAGCCTTGGGTGACGGCATCCTCGATGCCGCTCGGCGATGAAGAACTGATCTCGATGACTTTTGCGACGCTCATGCCCTGCCCTCCCAGGAGACCCGCGCAGTGTAGCAGCGTGGGCGAGCCGTCCGGTCAGGCCGCCGCGGGCGGAGCGGGCTCGCGCGGCAGCCAGCGCAGCCAGATCAGCCAGAACACGAGTGCGTCCAGGATGATGAGCGCCTGCCATAGGTAGAGATGAAACCAGTCGAACCACACCGGCGCGTGTTCGTGCAGGTAGTAAAGGCTGATGATCCGCACCATGTTGAGCGCTTGGATCGCGAGGAAGCCGAGGGCGATGCCGGCGAGCTTGTGCTTCCACGGCGACGGGAAGGCCAGTACGGCAGACACGAGGATCAGCACCGCTTCCACGCCGCTGCAACCGGCCACGATCGAAATGCCGGGCCCGTTGTAGCCATGCCGGATCTCGTTCGCCTGCGCGACGACCGTGGCGTCGAACGGATGCATGAGCCACACGGCGAGGTGCGCGATGCCCGTCGTGAAGCCCAGGATGACGTGCTCCTGCACGGGCTCGAGAATATCGACCGTGAACAGCACGACGAGGCAGACGACGAAGACGGCGATGAAGCGGTACACGGGGCGTGCTTGAGGCTGAGGCGTGCGGATTGTAGCCGGTGACGCGAGCCGCGTGCACGGGCCGCGTGTTCGACGCGACCTCCGCCCTGCCCCGTCTGTTAGCATCCTTCCCATGAATCCCGCCCCCAACCTCGTCTTCGTGGGCCCGATGGGCGCCGGCAAGACCACGATCGGCCGGCGCGTGGCCGATCTCCTCGGGCTGCCGTTCCTCGATCTCGATCACGAAATCGAGGTGCATTGCGGCGTGGAAATCCCGCTGATCTTCGAGCTCGAAGGCGAAACCGGTTTCCGTCAGCGCGAGAGCGCCGTGCTCGCCGAGCTCTGCGCGCGCGAGGGCATCCTGCTGGCGACGGGCGGCGGCGCCGTCCTCGCTGCCGCAAACCGGCGGGTGCTCAGCGAGCGCGGCTTCGTCGTGTACCTCGAAACCACGGTCAGCCAGCAGCTCGAGCGGCTCGCGCGAGACCGCAAGCGGCCGCTGCTCGCCACCCCCGACCGCCGCGAACGCCTGCTCACGCTGGCCGCCGTGCGCGACCCGCTCTACCGCGAAATCGCCGATCTCACCTTGCCGGCCGCGCCGCGCCGGGGCTCGGCTCAGGTTGCGCAGCGCCTGGCCGGCGAGATCGCGCGCATCTGGCGCCGCAATGGCAGTACGGAGCGCGTCGCATGAGCGCCGCGGCCCCGCCGATGCAGCTCGAAGAAATACCGGTCGAGCTCGGTACGCGTCGCTATCCGATCTGGATCGGCGCAGGTGCGCTCGAGGACTCGGCACGCTGGCGCCGCGCGGTCGGCGGGCGGCACGTACTGATCGTGAGCGACGAGCACGTCGCGCCGCTATATGCGCAACACGTCACGGCCGCGCTCGCCGACCGCACGTTGGCGCATGTGGTGTTGCCGGCCGGCGAGGCGCAGAAATCCCTCGACAACGCCGCGCGCATCTTCGCCGCGCTCGCCGGCATGGGCGCGAACCGCGACGCCACGCTGATCGCACTCGGCGGCGGCGTCATCGGCGATCTGGCCGGGTTCGCCGCCGCGTGCTGGATGCGCGGCATCCGCTTCCTGCAAATCCCGACGACGCTGCTCGCCATGGTCGATTCGTCGGTCGGCGGCAAGACCGGTGTCAACCTGCCCGAAGGCAAGAACCTCGTCGGCGCGTTCCACCAGCCCTGCGCGGTCGTCATCGACACCGACACGCTCGCGAGCCTGCCCGCGCGCGAGTTCCGCTCGGGGCTCGCCGAAGTCGTCAAGTACGGCGCCATCGGCGATGCGGCTTTCTTCGTCTGGCTCGAAGCACATGCGCAAGCCCTGCTCGAGCGCGACCCTGCGGCGCTAGCGCACGCGATCGCATCGAGCTGCCGGCACAAAGCCGCGATCGTCGCGCGCGACGAAACCGAACAAGGCGACCGGGCCTTGCTCAATTTCGGCCACACGTTCGGCCACGCGCTCGAAACCGCGAGCGGCTACGGCAATCTGCTGCACGGCGAAGCCGTCGCCATCGGCATGGTGCTCGCGGCGCGCCTTTCGGCGAGGCTCAGCCGTGCTCCCGAAGCCGATGCCGTCCGCCTCGCCGGCTTGCTCGAACGCTTCGGCCTGCCGAGCGCGATTCCCACCCGCGCCGACCCGCAAGCGCTGCTCGCCCTCATGCGGCTCGACAAGAAGAATCTGAGCGGACGCTTGCGGCTGATCCTGTGGGACGGCCTCGGGCGGGCCGTAGTGGCGCAGGACGTCGCGGACGCGTCGATACTCGAGGTGCTGGCCTGAGCGCCGCCCGTTCCACCGACGCGCCATGGCGATCCGGCTTCGCCGCCGGCAAGACGCCGGCTACAATCGCCTCCATGCGCATTTTCATGCAGACCAAGCCCGCCGCAGCCGAGGCGCCCAAGTACTACCAGATCGCCCTGCAGCAGGACCTGCTCGGCGGCTGGACGCTGATCCGCGAATGGGGCCAGCAGGGCGGGCGCGTGAGCCTCAAACGCGAGGTGTTCCTCGAGCGCGACGACGCGCTCGCCGCGTTCGAGCATGCGCGCGACGCGCAGCTCAAGCGCGGTTTCCACATCATGTTCAGCCAGGGTCCGGAGTCGCCGTATGCGATGGGCTGAACGGATCGCCGCACTGCTGGCGCTGCTGGCGACGGGAACCGTCGCAGGGGACGAACCCAAGTACGGCAAGGTCGATACCTTCGAGCCCGGCAAGAAATACAACTGCGTGCCGACCGCGGACCGCAAAGGGTGGGACTGCGTGCAAACCGGCAAGGCGGACATTCCGTCGAGCCCGCCGCCGGCGCCGCCCCCTCCGCCGCCGCCGGCACCTGCTGCGGCGCCGCCCCCGGCGGCACCTGCGTCGAGCCCTCGCGCGAGCGACCTGCCAAGCTACCTGAGCGCCGATGCCGCCGCCGGCGGCCCGGGGCCGCACGCGCCGAAGCCCGTGCCGGGGAACGCACCGCCAGCCGCGCCGGCACCGGCCGAGACTGCCGCGCCGGCGCCAACGCCGAAAACGACGCCTGCGTCCGATGCCGCAATTTCCACAAATCCACCGGCGCCTCGTCAGGAGCCGCTTCCGGCCCCGAGCCCGCCACCCGTGCCGCCCGCACCGGCATCGGTCGCGGAACCGGTAGCCGCAAAAACCGAAAGCCCGTCGCCGCCCGAACCGACCAAGCCGCCTGCGCCGCCGGAATCGAATGCCGAGCCGGCCCCAGCGCCCGCTGCCACGGCTTCGCCGCATTCAGCACTCGGCGCACGCGCGTTCCTCGGCTTGCCGGCCGACAGCTATGTGATCGAGCTCGCGCACGGCGACAGCGAAGCCGATATGAACGCTGCCGCTGCCGCCGCGACGGTGCCGCGCGGAGAGCTCTACGCGTTGCGATTCCGTCAAAACGGCGCCGACCGTTGGGTGCTCGCCTGGGGCAGCTTCGACAACGTCGATGCCGCGCGCAGCGCGCGCGCCGAACTGCCCGGCGGCGCCACGCCGGGATGGCCACGCCGCGTCGGCCCGCTCCAGGCCGAATTGCGGCGCACCGGGGAATAGGACATGACCGATCATCGCTTCCTGCGCGCGCTCAGGCGCGAGCCCGTCGATTGCACGCCCGTGTGGATCATGCGCCAGGCGGGCCGCTACCTGCCGGAGTATCGCGCCACGCGCGCTCGCGCCGGCAGCTTCGTCGCGCTGTGCAAGACGCCCGAACTCGCCTGCGAAGTGACCCTGCAGCCGATCGCCCGCTACGCGCTCGATGCCGCCATCCTTTTTTCGGACATTCTGACGATTCCCGACGCCATGGGCCTCGACCTGTCGGTGCACGAGGGCGAAGGTCCGCGGCTCGCCCGACCGGTGCGCAGCGAGGCCGATATCGCGCGCCTCGGCGTGCCCGATCCCGAGCGCGAACTCGGCTACGTCATGGACGCGGTGCGATTGATCCGCCGCGAGCTGCGCGAGCGCGTACCGCTGATCGGCTTTGCCGGCAGCCCGTGGACGCTCGCGTGCTACATGATCGAAGGCGAGGGCTCTTCGAGCTTCGCGCGGGCAAAGGCGCTCGCGCTCGACGACGCGCCGACGATGCACCGCCTGCTCGACGTCGTGGCACGGGCGGTCGCGAGCTATCTGGCCGCGCAAGCAGCGGCCGGCGCGCAGGCGCTCATGATCTTCGATACCTGGGGCGGCTTGCTCGCCCCGGGAATGTTCCGCGAATTCAGCCTGCGCTATCTCGCGCAGATCGCACAAAGTTTACAAGTGGATAATGTCGCATCGGCGGTGCCGCTGATCCTGTTCAGCAAAGGCGCCAACGCCCACTTGGAAGCGCTCGCCGATACGCGCTGCGCCGCGCTTGGCCTCGATTGGACGATAGGCCTCGGCGACGCGCGAACCCGCGTCGGCGATCGTGTCGCGCTGCAGGGCAACCTCGACCCGGCCGTACTTCACGCAAGTCCGCAGGCGATCCGCGCCGAAGTCGCCCGCGCGCTCGCCGACTTCGGCCCGCATCCCGGTCACGTGTTCAATCTGGGACACGGCATCACGCCCGACGTCGACCCGGAGCGGCTCGGCGTGCTGATCGACGCGGTGCATGCATCGAGCAGCAAGCGCTGACGATCGCAAAAGACCCCGGGCGTTGCTCCGGGGTCTTCGATTTTGCGCTCGCCGCTCACTCGCGGTCGCGATCGCGATCGCCGTCGTGGTCGCGGTCGAGCGGGTGCCGCTTGTACTGCGCGATCACGTAGTCATTGCGCTCGTAAGGACGATCGGTATCGAGCTCGATCGAAAAACCTTTGCCGTGCACATAGGCTTGGTCTTCGGGCGGCAGCGTGGTGCCCGAGGTCCAGCGGCCGTTGGACTGCCAGTAATACGTCTTGGTTTCCGGCGCGAAGTAGATGTTGTGGTCGGCGTAGTAGACGTAGCGATGTTTCGTGGTGGTCGTCGTGGTCGTGGTCGTCGTCGAGCGGTTGCCCTCGTCGCGCGGCATCGTCGAGTCGCTCTGCGAGTACGAATCCTGGCTCGACTGCTCCTGTTGCGGCATCGACGTGGTGTTCTGCGCAAGTGCCGGCAGCGCAGCGAACGCGAGCGAAACGAGTGCGGCGGCGAGAGGATTGCGATGGATGGTCATGATGCTCTCCTTGTTGATGAAGACGATTCCTTCGCGGAGCTGCGCATCCGCACGGCTCCTGCCGCGAAAAGTAGTCCCGCGCCGATGAATCCGGCGCAAACAGCGCGTCCACGGCGGAGCCTGCTCGTTCAGCGCGGTTTCAAGAAAACACAGCGCAGCGTCACGACACAGCGGCCGCAGCCGGCGCACGCACGTCGCGCAGGGCGGACGCGAGCATGTCGCCCGTCAACGGCTTGCGCAGGAAGGCTTGCATGCCGGCCTCGCGGCACAGCGCCTCTTCGTCGCCGACCGAGCGTGCGCTGATGCCGATGAGCGGCAGCGGCGGCCGGCCCGTCTGGCGTTCGCGCGAACGCAGCATGCGCGCGAGCGCGAGGCCGCCGATGCCGGGTAGATCGAGATCGACGAGCGCCAGATCGCACGCGCCGGTTTCGGTTTCGCTCAATGCCGCCAGCCCGTGCGGCGCGCGCACGACGCGATGTCCCTGCGCGGCGAGCAAGCCTTCGATGACGGCTGCGACCGTGACATCGTCCTCGACGAGCAGCACCGTGCATGGCGGCAGCATCGCTTTTTGTGCAATTTCCACATTTTGCATCGCTGCCGGCGGCGGCGCGGGCGGCAGCGGCAAGGTGACGCGAAAGGTGCTGCCCGCGCCGAGAGCGCTGTCGAGCGCGATCGTGCCGCCCATGCGCGTCACGAGCTCGCGACAGATCGCCAGACCGAGCCCGCTGCCGGCGCGGCGCTGCGGGCCGTCGGCTTGCTCGAAGCGGCGGAACAAGCGGGCGCGCGTCGTCTCGGCGATGCCGGGACCGCTATCGCCGATCGCGAATTCGGCCGCGGCGTTCTCGCCGGCGGCGAGCGCGAGAGAGACCGTCCCGTTGTCGGTGAACTTGATGGCATTGTTGACCAGGTTCAGCACGATCTGCTTGATGCGCACGGCGTCCGCCTCGACGTAGCGCGGCGCGTCCGCCGCGATCGCGAACCCCCAATCGAGACCTTTCGCGCGTGCGAGCGGCGCGGCGAGTGCGGCGACGTCGCGCGCGAGCGCATGCAGATCGACGGGCGCCGCTTCGAGATCGAGCTTGCCGGCCTCGATGCGCGCCAGATCGAGCGAATCGTTGACGAGCCGCAGCATCATGCGCCCCGACGATTCGATCGCCTCGGCGTAACCGCGCTGCGCGGCATCGAGCGGCGTGCGCAGCAGAAGCTCCGTCATGCCGAGCACGCCCGTCATCGGCGTGCGGATCTCGTGGCCCATCGTGGCGAGAAAATCCGTCTTGGCTGCGCTCGCCTGCTCGGCGAAGCGGCGCTGCTGCTCGGCGAGCTCGACGGCATGCCGCCGCTTGAGCCGCATGCGCGATGTGCGCAGGACGAGCATCGCCAGCATCGCGGCCGCGCTCGCGTAAGCCGCATAGGCGAGCGGCGTCGCCCACGGCGGCGGCGCGACGTCGAGTTCGAGCGCCGGCGCTTCGGTCCAGCCGCTGCCCGGCGCTGCCGCCCGCAAGCGCAGCACGTGCCGCCCCGGCGCGAGCTGTGCGAATTCGCGCTCGCCGCGGTTGCCGGTGTCGGTCCAGTCGGCGTCCAGCCCATCGAGCCGCCACTGATAGCGGTTCGCCGCCGGGTTCACGAAGCTCAGCGCGCGCGCCGCGACGCGCAGGTCGTTGTCGCCCCACAGAAGCTTCGCCGCACCCGACGCCGCGTCGAGCGCGGTGTCGCGGCCGTTGCGGCGGACCGCGATGCGGTCGAGCAACAGCGGCGGCGGCGGCGAGCGCTCGACGATGCGGGCGGGCACGAAGCCCACGATGCCGGCCAGCGTGCCGCCGAAGATCGCACCGTCGGCACGCGCGAGCATCGGCAAACGGTTGAACTCGGGACTCGCGAGACCGTCGCGCACGCCGAAGGCGCGGATCTCACGGCGCGGTGGATCGAGTCGCCACAGCCCGCGCGCGCTGCTGACCCAGACCGCACCCTGCGCATCGACCTGCATGCCGCCCGCGGCGAGACTCGGCCAGCCCTCCGCCGCGGCATAGCGATCGAGCGGCGCGAGCGCGGTGCCGCGGTACCGGTAGTGCGCGAGCGCGCCGATCGTGTGCAGCCACAGCGAACCGTCGGGCGCGAACGCGAACGCGAGCACGCGTTCGGCCGGCGCGCCTGCGACCGCGGCGAAGCGAGCGCTGGCGGAGTCGAGCCGGTCGAGTCCGGCCGCGCTCGCGACGAGCAGCGCGCCATCCGGCGCGAAGCCGATCTGGCCGACATCCGCGCTGCGCAAGCCCGCCTCGTCGCCGTAACGTGCGACGGCGAGCGTCGACGCGTCGATGCGCTGCACGCCGCCGCCGTTCGCGCTCGCCCAGACCGCGCCGTCGGGCGCTTCCACGAGCAGATCGACGACGCCCGGCAACAGCGCATCGCCGCGTCCCGCCGCCGGCACGTCGCGCCATTGTCCACTTTGCAACTCGTATACCCGCAGGCCGTGCGGGTGGCCCACCCAGATCCGCCCCGCACGGTCGGCGAGCACGGACCAGAGCGCCTTTTCAGGAGCCGTCCAGCGCTCGCCGTAGCGCTCGACGGCGCCGGTGGCCGGGTCGAGCCGGTCGATGCCGCCGGCGAGGTTCACGGTCCAGAGACGGCCTTCAGCGTCGGCGGCGAGGCCCTGCACGCGGTTGTCGCTGAGGCTCGCAGCATCGGCCGGGTCGTGGCGGAACAGGGCGAAGTTGCGCCACTGCGCGGGCAATTGCGCGATGCCGCCGTCGGTGCTCGCGATCCACAGGCTGCCTTCGCGATCGGTGAGCGCGTCGAAGAGCTTGCGGCCGGGCAGGCTGCCCGGCACCGCCGTGTTCTGCGCATAGGCGTCGAGACGGCCGTCCGCGGTGCGCCGATCGAGACCGTCGCGCGTGGCGATCCAGAGCGCTCCGTCGCCGTCGCGCGCGAGCCCGTAGACGACGCGGTCGCTCAAGCCCGTGTCGGCGAGCACGCTCGCACGAAGATCGGCGCCGACGCGCAGCACGCCGCGGCGCGTGCCGACGAGCATGGCGTCGTCCGCTTCGAGGAACGCGATGGCGTTGATCGCGCCGCCGCCCGGCACGGCGGCCAAATCGACATGGCGGAAGGCGCCGGCGACGTCGCGCACGTCGATGCCGGCGTCGGTGCCGACCCAGAGCTTCCCCGCGGCGTCGCCGTGCAGGGCCAACACGTTGTCCGAGCCGAGCGTCGCCGCATCGCCGGCCGCGTGGCGGAAATGCACGAAGCCGCGCTCATCCGGCGCGAGCCGTGCGAGTCCGCCTGCGTAAGTGCCGACCCAGATGGCTCCTCGCGCATCTTCGGCGATGGTCCAGACGTCGTTGCTGTCGAGGCTCGTCGGATCGTTCGCATCGTGCCGGAAGTGGCGAAAGGCGCCGCGCCGTGCGTCGAGCAGGTTGAGCCCGGCGTCCTCCCCGCCGCACCAGAGCCGGTCGGCGCGATCGACGAACAGCGCCGTGACGTCGTTGCCCGACAGCGAGCCGGGATCGCCGGCGTCGTGGCGGAACACGCGGAAGCCCGCGCCGTCGTAGCGCGCCAAGCCATCCGCGGTGCCGATCCAAAGATATCCTTCGCGATCCTGCGCGAGCTTCCAGACCGTGCTCGACGGCAACCCGTCGGCGGCGCCGAGCGTGTGGAAGAACGGGTGCGCGGCGAGCGCGCCGGGTGGCGGTGCGGCCGCGAACGAGGCCGCAACGATCGCGCTGATCCACATGCGCAGGCTCCCTCTGGTTCCTTCCCCCTTCGCGGACATGATGCCAGATCGCGAGGGCGCCGGCGGCCTCCGATTTCCGCTCGCCGTCCGCGGCTCGGCCTCCGCGACGTTCTACAATGCGGCGATGCCTTCGCCTGCTCGCCCGGTTCGCTTGCTGGTCCTCGCGTTGCTCGCGCTCGCCGCGGCGGCGCTGCTCTGGGCGACCGTCGGCGCGCTGCGCAGCGCCGTCGCGCTATGGAACGAGGTGCGCGCACTGCCGACGTGGGCACAGTTCGCCGTCGCGGCGATCCTGGTCGCGATCGTCGGCGCGCTTGCGTGGTTCGCGTTGCGCTTCCTGCGTCCGCGCAAGCGCCGCAGCGTTCCCGCGGCGCCGCCGACGCGCGCGGAGATCGATCGGCGCATCGCGGCGCTCGGCGAGCAACGCGTCGACACGGCGGCGCTCGCGGCCGAACTCGAGGAGCTCGACCGGCGCGCGCGCGCGGAAGAACTTTATGTCGCCGTCTTCGGCGAGATCAGCGCCGGCAAGTCGAGCGTGATCCGCGCGCTCGCGCCGACGGCAGACGCCGAAGTCGACGTGCTCGGCGGCACCACGCGCGCCGTCGCGCACTATCGCGATCGGGTGGGCGCCGTTGCGCTCACGCTCGCCGACGTGCCCGGCACGCACGAAGCCGCGGGCGCGGTGCGCGAGCAGCTTGCGCGCGACGAAGCCTTGCGCGCGCATGCCGTGCTCTACGTCTGTGCCGGCGATTTGACGCGCGCCCAGGACGCCGAGCTGCGCTGGCTGCGCGGTTTCGGCAAGCCTCTCGTGCTGGCGATCAACAAGGCCGACCAATTCGACGAGACCGACCGTGCGGCGCTCGAACGCGAGCTGCGCGAGCGCTACGGGCCGCTGACCGATGCGCAGGTCGTCGTCAGCGCCGGCGGCAGCGAGAGCTTCGAGCGGCGCCTGCCCGACGGCCGCCGCGAACAGGTGCGTCGCGAGCGCGTGCCGGATGTCGCGACGCTGCGCGGCGCCCTCGCGCGCATCGCCGCACAGGGCGCAGCCGCGCTCGAACCGGCGCGCGAGGCCGCGGTGCTGAGCGCCGTCGCACAGCGTGCCGAGACGGCAGAAAGCGCCGCGCGCGAGCGCAGCGCTGCGGAAATTGTCGCAAAGTATACGAAACGCGCGGTGATCGGAGCGCTCGCGGCCGTGATGCCGGGCAGCGATCTCGTGATCCAAAGCGTGCTCGCCGCGGCGCTCGTGCGCGAGCTCGGCGCGCTCTACGGCGTGCCGCTGCGCGACATCGACATCGACGCGTTCGTCGGCGAAATGCGCCTCACGGTACGCACGAGCGCATCGCTCGTGCTCGCGATTGCCGGCAACGCGCTGAAGGCGTTTCCGGGGCTCGGTACGCTCGGCGGCGGCGTGCTGCACGCGATCGCCTA
>DASRGX010000170.1:0-30422 GCA_035650835.1 Rudaea sp.
CCGACCGGCACGTTCTGGCCTTCCTTGCCGCAAACGCCGACGCCTTCGTCGAGCTTGAGATCGTTGCCGACCATCGACACGCGCGAGAGCACCTCCGGTCCCGAGCCGACTAGTGTGGCGCCCTTGACGGGCCGCGTGATCTTGCCGTTCTCGATCAGATAGGCCTCGCTCGCCGAGAACACGAATTTGCCGTTCGTGATGTCGACTTGGCCGCCGCCGAAGTTGACGGCATAGAGACCGCGCGGTACCGAAGCGATGATCTCGCCGGGATCGCTCTTGCCGGGCAGCATGTAGGTGTTCGTCATGCGCGGCATCGGCAGGTGCGCGAAGGATTCGCGGCGGCCGTTGCCGGTCGGGCGCATGCCCATGAGCCGCGCGTTGAGCTTGTCCTGCATGTAGCCCTTGAGCACGCCGTTTTCGACGAGCACCGTGCATGCGCTCGGCACGCCTTCGTCGTCGACGCTCAGCGAGCCGCGCCGGTTCGCGAGGGTGCCGTCGTCGACGACGGTGCAGAGCTCGGAGGCGACCTTGTCGCCCATGCGGCCGGCGAATGCCGAAGTGCCCTTGCGGTTGAAATCGCCCTCGAACCCGTGGCCGATGGCCTCGTGCAGCAGCACGCCGGGCCAGCCCGGGCCGAGCACGACGGTCATCGTGCCGGCCGGCGCGGGCACCGAATCGAGATTCACGAGCGCCTGCCGCACGGCCTCGCGCGCGAATTCGTAGGCGCGGCCGTTGGCGAGCAGCTCGCGGTAGCCGTAGCGCCCGCCGCCGCCGGCGACGCCTTGCTCGCGACGGCCGCCGCGCTCGGCGATCACCTGCACGTTCATGCGCACGAGCGGGCGGACGTCGGCCGACAGCGTGCCGTCGGCCGCGGCGACGAGCACCGTGTCGAGCAGCGCCGACAGGCTCACCACGACCTGGCTCACGTGCGGGTCCTGCGCGCGGCAGAATTTGTCCACTTCGCGCAAAAGTGCAATTTTTTCCTCGTTCGAGATCGACTCGACGGGATCGATCGGCGCGTAGAGCGCCGTCGCCTCGTGCGGCGCCAGCGGGTGCGTGTTGCGGTCGCTGCCCGACTGCGCGATCGCGCGCGCCGAACGCGCCGCGGTCAGCAGCTGCGGCAGCACGATTTCGTCGGAATAGGCGAAGCCGGTCTTTTCGCCGCTCATCGCGCGCACGCCGACGCCCTGTTCGATCGAGTGGCTGCCCTCCTTGACGATGCCGTCCTCGAGCAGCCACGACTCGCTGCGCGAGTGCTGGAAATAGAGGTCCGCCGCGTCGATCGACGGTCCCATCAACTGGGCGAAGACGCGGTCGAGGTCGCTGCCGGAGAGACCGCCCGGCGCGAGGAGCTGCCGTTCGGCGAGCGCGAGTAGAGTCATGGGAACGTGCTGATTTTCGGCCTGGAACGCCGTCGAAATGAGGGCGGGGATGCTAGGTTACAAGCTGGCGCCGCGCAAGGTGCCGGGCGGCGCGGCCTTTTCGCGCGCGCGCGAGGACGGCTTCAGGCTTTCGCGCGAGAGCTGGGTGATGGTGGGCTTGTCCCAGCTGCCGGTCACGCTGTAGCGGATGCGCGCGGCCTGATTGATCTGATTGCGGAAGATGCCTTGCAGCAAGGCTCCGGCGGCGGCGCCGATCGGGCCGCCGACGATCGCTCCGCCGACCGCGAGCGTACCGCCGACGTGCGGCGTGACGTCCATGATCTGGTCGTAGTCCTTGGCTTTGAGTCCGGTGCGGCCGCTGACGCGGATGTCGGCTGTCGGACCCTTCACTTCGAGATCGTTCGTGACCGCGTTGCCGTCCTTGAGCGTGAACACGCCCTTGATCGAATCGAAGCTCAATCCGGACTTGAACAGATCGCCGAAATCGAGCGTGAGCCTGCGTGGCAGCGCGCTCAGATTGAACAGGCCGAAAATGCGTCCGGCGCCCGTGTTCGCTTCGGGGATGCGGCCCTGCTGGATGTCGGCTTTCAGCGTGCCGTCGAGCTTCGCCAGCGCAAAACCCGAGGGCGGCCCGGACCAGCGTCCTTCGATGTGGGCGAGTGTCTGCCCGCCGTCGACCACGCCCGCGTAACCGAACGCATCGAGCATGCGGCCCAGATCGCGCGCCGTGAAATCGATCGAGAAGCGCGAAACGTCCGAGCCCGGGCGCCCGGTCCAATCGCCGCGCGCGCGCATCTCGAGGTTGTTCGAGTGCGTGCTGACCTGCTCGACGTGCATGCCGTCGGCGACCGGATAGCTCTCGAGCGTGGTATCGCCGAAATTCGCATCGCCAAGCCGGAAATCCGCGACGTGCAGATGCAGCGGGGGCACGTTCGCGGGGTTGGCCGTGCTCATCGCGCTCGGCTCGCCGTCGCCGGCGTCGCCCGACTCGGGCCAGTACAGGCGCGTCAATTGCGCGGTGATGCCGCGTTGGCGCAAATTCTCGGCAGGCACGCGCAGGCTGCCGTCGAGGTTCGGGCCGACGAAGCCGAGATCGAGCCCCTCGCCCGTCGGCACGAGCTTGAACGTACCGGCACCGAAATCGCGGTCGTAGGCACGCAGCGATTGCGCGGCGACGTCCACACCCGCGAGCATGCCGCCGCCAGCGGCGCCGCTCGTCTCGGCGCTGCGGCTCGTCGTCACGTCGAGCCAGCCCGTGAGGTCGAGCGCCTCGACTTTGCCCGCGATCAGGAACCCGGCGCCGGGCAGCGCGTTCTGGCCGGCGCCGCCGCCGAGATCGACGCGCGCGGCGAACGGCTGCGTGAGCGAGGCGAGGCGGCCGTGCAGGTGCAGCCAATCGGCGAGGCGCACGTCGAGGCTGCCGCCGGCGAGCGGCAAACCGAGCGTCACGGCCAGCGGCAGCGGCTGATCGGACGGCTTCGCGAGGGGTGCGGGCAGGTCGAGCGTCACGCCGCGCAAATCCGAAGCCAAGGTGAGCCGCTGCGCCTCGCGCGTGCCCGCCGTGTCGTTGTCGACGAGCAAGGCCGCATCCCACAAGGCGCTGCCCGAGACGTGATCGGAATAGGCCTGGATTTGCGGCGCGTAGGCCATCACGTCGCGCGCCGGCAGCATGGCCTGGAGGCGCGCCTCGACGGCATGGTGCGGATCGGCCGTGAGTGCGCCGACCGCGAGGCTGAATTTCGCCGGCTTGCCGTTCATCGTCACCGGAAGCTCGTCGGTGGCGAAGCCGCGCTGCGTGAAGCGCAGCCGGCCGTTCGCCTTGTTGAGATGCAGGTTGTACTTGGCGTCGGCGAGATCGGCGTCGCTGAGCACGATGTTGCCGTTCAGCGTCAAACGGTCGACGAACTTGACGGGCAAATTCAGCCGGAAATCGAGCTTGGCCTGGCCGCCGACGTCGACGCCGAGCAGGTGCTCGCCGTATTTCTGCCCGATCGGCGTGGCGCGCAAAAAGGTGAGCAAATCGCGTCCCGCGCCGCTGCCGGAAACGCCGAGATCGAGCACGACTTCGCCGAGATCGCCGATATCGGCCGTGGCCGCGCTGATCTTCACGCCTTGCGACTGCGCCGAGGCGATGTCGGCGTGCAGGCTGTTGTTGACGAAATCGGCGACCGCACGCACGTGCTCGGCAGCCGGCCAGTCCGGCAAGTAGACGAAGCGCACGTCTTCGGTCTCAGCGCGCGCTTCGAACCGGCCGGCGAAATTGCGGAACGGCCAATCGGCAAGATCGCCGCGAAACGAGACGCGCGCCGCTGTCACGCGGCCTGCATCGAGCGCCCGATCGAGAAAACTCACACCTTTCGGCGAGATCGCGTTGATCGGCCAGAACAAATGCGAGGCCGGAACTTCGGCATGCGTCAGCGCCGCGTAGACGTCGAGCAGCGGCTTCGAGCCGTCGCCATGCAGCTCGACGGCACCGCGCAATTCGCCGCCGTAGCCGGCGCCTTCGAATGTCAGGGCGTCCGTTTCCACGCGCCAGCCGTCGCGCGCCGAGGCATCGGTTTGCGCTGCGTCGCCGTCGCGGCGCGGCACGGGCTGAGCCTCGCTGCGATAGCCGACGATGTCGCCGCCGAATTCCGAGAATTCGAGGGGGCGTCGGAACACGTGCGGCGCATCGATACCGAACGGCGTGTGTGCAGGCAGGCTCAAGCTGACCGCTTCGTCGTCGGCGAGCAGCGTGCCGTCGAGATTGCTGATGCCGGGCGCCTGTCCGGCGGGATGCCACGAAATGCCGCGCAGCTGCGCGGCAGCGTCGAAATCATGCGCTCCGGCGTAGCGCAGGTTCGCGCGATGGAGCTCGCCGACCGGATCGGCTTCGTAGAGCCACGACCGCAGCCCGCCAGGCAGGGCATCGCTGAGCATCGCAACGCTCGCCGGCACGGCGATGTCGAGCGATTGCGCGTCGGCCGCATAGCTCGCATCGGCGCCCTCGGCGCCATCGGTTCTTTCCACATGGACAGTGGCGGCCGGCGCCATCTCGCCCTGGCGCGAGAGCACCAGATCGGCGATGTCGAGCCCCCAGCCGGTGTCGCTGCGTCGCCAGCGCGCGCCGAGGCTCAGCCGGTCGAACGCCACGCGCGGCGCGATCTGACGTTTTTCGTCGAGCACGATCGGCGCCTGCGTCGAGAGCACGATACCGTTGAGATCGAGTTCGAGGCGTGCCTCGACCGGTGCGCCGTTGCGCCACCACGCCCAGACCTGCGCGCGTCCGCCGCCGCGGTCGACGACGACGCCCGCGAGCGGATAGCCGTGCATGACGGCCGCGAGATCGAGCGACGGTCCGCCCACGTACAGCTCACCCGCGTTCTCGTCGCTGTCGTAGTCGACGACCGCATCGAGAGGCGGCGAATTCGTCTCGAGGCAGCGCAATCGCGCGAGCACGCGATGGTGATTGCCGGAATTGACGAGCCGAACCTCGTCGCCGCCGAGGACGAGATGGCGGCCGCTCATCGCATCGTCGACGGTCAGGCGCAGATCGCGCACGACGAGCGCGCCCATGTCGAACAGCGGATTGCCCTCGCCCGTATCGGCGCCGCTCTGGTCGAAGCCGTGCAGGGTCCACTTGCCGGCGAGATCGCGCGTCGCCTTGAGATCGAGCCCGATGACGCGGAATTCGTTCCAGCGCTGGTTACGGTGCAGCCACGAAAACAGGTTGATCTTGAGCCCGGCTTGCGGCACGGTCATGGACTGCGCCTCGGGCGTGCCGCCGCCGATGCGCACGCCGTTGAGCAGCAGCAGAGGTCCGTTGCGTTCCCAGACCGCCTCGACGCGCTCGACGCTGACCGGGCGATTGAGCCGCTCGCTCAGGAACGCCGCGATCTTTTCCGGATGCGCCGCCAGCCAGGGCAGCGAGAGCTGCACGAGCCCGGCCGCCGCCGCGAACAGGATGACGGCGGTCGCGAACAGCGCCTGCACGACGAGCCGGGCGCGGTGCAGGCGGCGTCGGCTGCCGGTCATGCGGCGGCCCGCCGATGCAGCGGGCCCCGGGACCGGGTCTCAGAGCAATACCACATCGTACTGCTCCTGCGCGTAGTGCTCCTCGGCCTGGAAGCGGATGGTCTTGCCGATGAATTCCTCGAGCTCGGCGACGGCCGCCGATTCCTCGTCGAGGATGCGCGCGACGACCTTGGGCGTCGCCAGCACGAGCAGCTTCTCGGCTTCGAACTGGCGCACGGCGCGCGTGATCTCGCGGAAGATCTCGTACGTCACGGTTTCGGCGGTCTTGACGCTGCCGCGGCCTTCGCAGGTCGGACACGGTTCGCAGAGCTGGCGCTCGAGGCTTTCCACGGTGCGCTTGCGCGTCATTTCGACCAGGCCGAGCGGCGACATTTCGTAAACCGTCGTCTTCGCGTGATCCTGCGCGAGCGCTTTTTCGAGCATGCGCAGCACCTGCCGCTTGTGCTCCTCGTCCGTCATGTCGATGAAATCGATGATGATGATGCCGCCCAGGTTACGCAGCCGCAGCTGCCGCGCTGCGGCCTGCGCCGCTTCGAGGTTGGTCTTGAACACCGTCTCCTCGAGGTTGCGGTGGCCAAGGAACGCGCCGGTATTGACGTCGATCGTGGTCATGGCCTCGGTCTGGTCGATGACGAGATACCCGCCCGACTTCAATGGCACTTCCTTCTTGAGCGCACGCTGAATCTCGTCCTCGACGCCGTAGAGGTCGAAAATCGGCCGCTCGCCCGGGTAGTGCTCGATACGCTCGGCGAGCTCGGGCATGAACTGGCCCGTGAAGTTGAGCAGGCGTTCGAAGGTTTCGCGGGAATCGACGCGCACCTTCTCGACGTCGCGTCGCATGAGGTCGCGCAAGGCGCGCAGCGGCAGCGACAGGTCCTCGTAGACGCGCTCGCCGACGCCCGCCCGCGCGATGTTGTCCTTGAGCGATTGCCAGAGCTTGCCGAGATACGCGACGTCCTCGGCGAGCGCCTCGTGCGCCTGCCCTTCCGCGTTCGTGCGTACGATGTAGCCGAGCGGCGCTTCGGCGACCAGGCTCTGCATGAGGTCCTTGAGCCGCGTGCGCTCGTCCTCGTCTTCGATGCGCACCGACACGCCGATCACTTTCGTGTACGGCAGCAGCACGAGGTAGCGCGACGGCACCGACAGATGCGTGGTCAGCCGCGCACCCTTGCTGCCGATCGGGTCCTTGACGACCTGGACGACGATTTCCTGGCCTTCGTGCACGAGCTCGCCGATCGGCTGCATCGCCGAGGTGCCGTTTTCGCCGCCTTCGCCCGCGAGCGCGGGAATCGTGCGGACGATGTCGGAAGCGTGCAGGAACGCCGCACGCTCGAGGCCGACTTCGACGAAAGCCGCCTGCATGCCCGGCATGACGCGGCTCACGCGGCCCTTGTAGATGTTGCCGACATAGCCGCGGCGCAGCGCACGCTCGACGTGCACTTCCTGCAGCATGCCGTTCTCGACGACGGCCACGCGGGTCTCGCGCGGAGTCACGTTGATCAGGATCTCTTCGCTCACAGCGGATCGGTCACCATGGGTCTGGACGTCTTATAGCGGGCGCGAGTCGCGGTGTCACTGTTTGCGGCCGGCCACGGGGTCGGGTCCGAACGACCGGATGCTCAGGACTCAGGCCGCGTCGAAGCGGCGCAGCAACTCCACCGTCTCGAACAACGGTAGTCCCATGACGCCGGAATAGCTGCCGCTGAGATGGGCGACGAACGCGGCGGCGCGGCCTTGGATCGCGTAGGCACCCGCCTTTCCCTGCCATTCCCCGCTCGCCACGTAGGCGGCGATGCGGTTCTCGGCAAGCGGCGCGAACTGTACCTCAGTGAGGCTGAATGCTTGCTCTTCTCGCCTGTGATCCAGGCACCAGACCGCGGAGAGCACCTGGTGAGTGCGCCCGCCCAGGCGCGCCAGCATGGCGTGCGCTTGCGCGGCCTCGGCGGGCTTGCCGAAGACCTCGTCGTCGAGCACCACCTCGGTATCGGCGCCCAGCACGAGGGCGTCGGGCACGTGGGCGAGCGCGCGCAACCCAGCCAGCGCCTTCTCGCGTGCGACGCGGCTCACGTAATCGGCCGGCGGCTCGTCGGGCGCGCGATGCTCCGGCACCTCGACCTCGACGACCGCGAAGCGGATCCCGATCTGTTCCAGGAGCTGCCGTCGGCGCGGCGATTGCGAGGCGAGGTAGAGCATGGAAGGGCGTACGGCGGCATCAGGGGGCCGCACCATACACCATCCGGGCGGCGAACGAGACCGTCAGCCGCGATGATAGGGATGGTTCGCCAGCTGGCTCGCGGCGCGGTAGAGCTGCTCGGCGACGACGATGCGCACGAGCGGATGCGGCAGCGTCAGCGGCCCGAGCGACCAGCGCTGATCGGCCCGCGCGAGCACGGCCGCATCGAGGCCGTCGGGACCGCCGACGAGGAAGGCGAGATCCTTGCCCTGCATGCGCCAGCGCGCGAGCTCGCCGGCGAGGTTCTCGCTGCTCCATGCCTTGCCGCGGCCGTCGAGCGCGACGACGTGCGCGCCTTTGGGCAGCGCCGCAAGCATGGCCTGGCCCTCTTCGAGCATGCCGCGCTTCGCATCGCGGGGACCGCGTGCTTTTGTGGAAATTTCCACAAGGTGCAGCGGCAGCTCGTGAGCGAGCCGCTTGACGTATTCGGCGTAGCCCTGCTGCACCCAGCCGGGCATGCGGTCGCCGACCGCGATGAGCGTAGCGCGCATCGTTTTCGGCCCTCCAGCCGAGGACCGGGACGCTGCGCCCGACCGGCGCCTCCGCGCGCAGCAGCGCGGAGCTTCAGCCGGGCGGAAACGTCACCCGGCGTTCGCCGCCGCCGGCATGTCGTCGCCCACGGTCCACAGCCGTTCCAGGCCGTAGAACTCGCGGATGCGCGGCAGCATGACGTGGACGATGATGTCGCCGAGATCGACGAGCACCCATTCGGCCTCGCGCTCGCCCTCGACGCCGAGCGGCATCATGCCGGCCTTCTTGACGAATTTGACGACTTCGTCGGCGAGCGACTTGACGTGTCGGGTGGAGGTGCCGCTGGCGATGATGAGCACGTCGGCGATGCTGGTCTTGCCGCGTACGTCGATTTCTTTGACGTCCTTGGCTTTCAGTTCGTCGAGCGCGG
Source organism: Rudaea sp. (assembly GCA_035650835.1). Taxonomy (GTDB): domain Bacteria; phylum Pseudomonadota; class Gammaproteobacteria; order Xanthomonadales; family Rhodanobacteraceae; genus Rudaea. The sequence continues at coordinate 8,531 of DASRGX010000170.1, forward strand.
CGAGCACCTGTTTGCGCAGGTATTCGACGGGATCGTGCTTGGCCGCGGTCTTGGCCGTAGAGGATTTGGAACGTGTTCTCGGTTTGTTGCCGGTTTTTGCTGCGGTGGTAGCCAAAGTGGCGATGTCCTCGTTTGCGGAGCGATGCCGCGCGGGAGGCCCATCGCGGCGATTTCAGTATAGGCCGATTTTTGTGACACGCCAGTGAGCGGCGGCGGCAGCGGATCAGCCGCGCGTTCCGCGCCGATAGACGTCGAGCAGGGCCGGCTCGGCGAGCAGCGCCTCGGGCAGGAGCCAGCGTGGCTCGCGGCCGGCGGCGAGCAGCGCGCGCACGGCGCTCGCGGAAATCTCGAGCGGCGTAACCGGCAGATTCAACACGCGATTCGCGGGCGCCCGGCGCAGCTCCGCGGCGCCGCTCGCCTGCCGCGCGGCCACGGCCGCGGCGAGCTCCGCCGGCAGCCGCGGGTGGTGACCGGGCCGCGTCAACACGGCGATGTGGGCCAGGGCGAAAATCTCCTGCCAGCGATGCCAGCTCGAGAACGCCGCGAAGGCGTCGGCGCCGACCAGCAGGATCACCGGCCGTTCGCCGCCGAGCTCCGTGCGCAATTCGCGCAGCGTGTCGAACGTGTACGAGGCGCCGCCGCGTTCGAGCTCGCGCGTGTCGAGCGTCAACCGCGCCTGTCCGGCCAAGGCAGCTCGCAGCATGCGCACGCGGTGCTCCGCTCCCGCCGCGGGTGCCGGCCGGTGCGGCGGCACGTTCGCAGGCATGAGGCGCACGTCGGCGTCGAGCGCTTCGGCCGCTTCCCAGGCCACGCGCAGATGGCCGATGTGGACGGGGTCGAACGTGCCGCCGAGTATGGCCAGCGGGCTCACGGACCGACCGCGATGAGATTCGCCGCGCCGGACGCACGCGTGCCCGCCACCGCGACGAGCAAGCGTTCGAGCTCACGCCAGGCATCGCCCGCGCCGCGCCCCTTGGCGATGCGGTCGATGCGCGCGGCCTGGACGAGGCAGGCATCCCAGTGCGCGCGGTCCGCGCGGCCGAGCGCCTTGCGATAGAGCGCTTCGCGCGCGGGCCAGATGCGCTCGGCGCGGAAGGCGGCGGCGAGATTGCCGGCGGCGGCCAGACGCGCCATGGTCTGCAATTGATTGAGCAGCCAGCCGAGCAGCGCCGGCACCTGTTCGCCTTCGGCGCGCAGTCCGGCCAGGATGCGCGCCGCGCGCACGCCGTCGCCGCCGAGCGACGCATCGACGAGCTTGAACACGTCGTAGCGCGCGCTGTCGGCGACGAGCGCTTCGAGCGTATCCGCATCGAGCGGCGCGCCGCCGCCGTGCAGCAAGACGAGCTTGTCGATCTCTTGCGCGGCAGCCAGCGAATTGCCCTCGACGCGCTCGGCGAGCGCCGCAATCGCCGCACGATCGGCTTTGAGACCGCGTTCGGCCATGCGCTCGCCGATCCACGCCGGAAGCTCGGCCGGCTTGAGCGGCCATACCGGCACGAACACGCCGATGCGCTCGATCGCCGCCGCCCAGGCGCCCTCGTGCTGCTTGCTCCACTGCGTGCATGTGACGAGCAGCACGTTGTCGGCCGGCGGGCGTTCGCAATATTCGACGATCGCCGCCGAGCCCTCGCGCCCCGGCTTGCCGCTCGGCAGGCGCAGGTCGATGAGCTTGCGAGACGCGAACAGCGACATCGCGCTCGCGCTCTGCGCCAGCGCGTTCCAATCGAATCCGGCCTCGGCGTCGAGCACTTCGCGTTCGGCATACCCGAGCGCGCGCGCGCGGGCGCGCACCGCGTCGGCCGCTTCGAGCACGAGCAAATGCTCCTCGCCCGCGATCAGGTACGCGGGCGCGAGCGTGTCGCCCGCGAGCTGTTTGCGCAACGCGCCGAGCGCGGTCGGCATGGCGGCTACTTCTGCACCTTGCGCTCGGCCGCCTCGATGCGGCGCAAGAGCGCCTGCACCATGTCGCGCTCCATCTCCTTCTTGATCTCGTCCTGCTCGGCGCTGGTGCCGATCGCCTGGCTCTGATCGAAGGTGAATTCGCGCGAATGTTCGACCGTCTGCTTCGGCATCAGCGTCTTGCCGTTCGCGTCCGTTACTTCGATCTCGACGTGGTAGACCATCGAAAACTCGTTGACGTAGGCGTTCGCTCCGACCGACCGCACGACGGCGCCGAGCGAGACCGCGGAAATCGTCACCTCGGCGATGCCCTCGCCCGCGTTGTTCTCGATCTTCGCGCCCGAGCGCGCGAGCGCCGCTTCGAGATCGCGCTTGAGCGGGCTGTACGGGTCGGAGATCGCCAGGTGCACGCGTTGCATGGTCGGCGGCAGCGCCACTTCCCCGCGCAAGTGGAAACCGCAGGCGGACAGCGCGGCCACGGCCGCGAAAGTGAGGAACGCTCGGATGGGTTTCATGTGCGGGTTCCAGTCAGGATGGGATAGCGGGCTTCGATGAGATCGTACGGTGCGCGCCAGCCGGGCTGCGCGCGGATGCGATCGAGCCATGCGGCGACGGCCGGCCATGCGTCGAGCTCGATCTTCGCCTGATGCGCCCAGAAGAGATAGCCGCAGCAGCCGATATCGGCGATCGTGAGCGCATCGCCGACGAGGAAGTCGGCGCTCAGGAGCGCCAGGTTCAAACGGTCGAGATCGCGGCTCAGGCGTTCCGCCATCCACGCTTCGACGTCGGGCTCGGTCGGCGTGAAATGGCGCCAGAAGCGCACGAGCGCGAGACTCATGCCGATGCGGTTGCCTTCCCAGGCCAGCCATTCACGGACACGCACGCGCTCCTCTTCGGTGCGTCCGTCGAGCCGCCCGTAGCGGCTCGCCAGCGTCGTCAGGATCGTGTTCGATTGGCACACCGCGAGCCCGTCGTCGAACACGAGCACCGGCACTTCGTCGAAACGCGCCACCTCGCGGAAATCCGCGCGGCGCAGTTCGCGCAAGCGGTTGAGATCGACGGGCCGCTGCTCGAACGCGACGCCGAGCAGGGTCAGCGCGAGAGCGATCTTATAGCAGTGACCCGATTCGTGGTGGCAGTAGAGGATCGGCATCGTCACGTGCCACTATTTCCGCACAGGCGAGAATCCCGTTCTTGCTCTGCTTCCTTTGTTTCGAACCAAGAGCTTCCGCTCGTCCTGCGGCCGAGCGGGTAACTTCTTTGCCCGTGCAAAGAGGTCACCAAGAAACACGTTCGAGCCGCCTCGAAGCTAAGATCCGTACGGGATGAAGGCGGAGCGCATCCACAAGTCGCATGGCCGTCGATACCGCTCCAAGACGAAATCCTTGAGGTGCTATTCAAGCACGTAGAAGCGGACGAGCGGAAGCTCTTGCTTTGCGAGCGGTTTCGGCACGCGAAATGCGTCATCCGTCACACCACGATGTTCACGATCTTTCCCGGCACGATGATGATCTTCTTCGGCGTCGCGCCGGCGACGTATTTGGCCACGTCCGCGTGGGACAATGCTGCATTTTCCACTTGTTCGCGCGACGCGTCGACGGCGACCTCGATCTGTGCGCGCAGCTTGCCGTTGACCTGCACGGCGAGCGTGACGGCGTCCTTGGCGAGCGCGCGCGGGTCGGCCTTGGGCCAGCCGCGCTCGATGATCGGCTCGTCGTGCCCGAGCGCGTGCCAGAGCGCGTGGCAGATGTGCGGCGTGATCGGGTTGAGCAGGAGCACGATCGACTCGAAGGCCTCGTGGCGCACGGCGCGGCCCTGGTCCGTCATGTCGTCGAACTTGCCGAGCGCGTTCAGGAGTTCCATGAGCGCCGCGATCGCGGTGTTGAACGCGTAGCGGCGGCCGAAATCGTCGGAGACCTTCGCGATCGTCTCGTGCGTCTGCCGGCGCAGCGCCTTCTGCCCCGGCGTGAGCGCGGCGGGGTCCACTTCGGGATGATCGGGCTGACCGACGTGCACGTGCACGTCGCGCCAGAGCCGGCGCAGGAAGCGCGCCATGCCTTCGACGCCCGCCTCGCGCCAGTCGAGCGAGTAGTCGGGCGGCGCCGCGAACATCGAGAACAGGCGTACCGTGTCGGCGCCGTATTTGTCGACCATCGTCTGCGGGTCGACGCCGTTGTTCTTCGACTTCGACATCTTCTCGACGCCGCCGATCGAGACCGGCTTGCCGTCGGCCTTGGCGACGGCGCCGACGATGCGCGCCTTCTCGTCGCGCTGCACTTCGACGTCGGCCGGGTTGATCCACTCGCGGCTGCCGTCGGCCTGCTCGCGGTAGAACGTCTCGGCGATCACCATGCCCTGGCACAGGAGGTTCGTCGCCGGTTCGTCCGAACGCACCATGCCGGCGTCGCGCATGAGCTTGTGGTAGAAGCGGAAGTATAAAAGGTGCAAAATGGCGTGTTCTATACCGCCGATGTACTGATCGACGGGCAGCCAGTAGTTCGCGCGCGCATCGACCATCTCGGCCGCGCCCGGGCTCGTGTAGCGGGCGTAGTACCAGCTCGATTCCATGAACGTGTCGAAGGTGTCCGTCTCGCGCTCGGCCGGGCCGCCGCACTGCGGGCAGGTGGTCTTGCGCCAGGCAGGATCGGCCTTGATCGGCGACTGCACGCCCATGAATTTCACGTTCTCGGGCAGCACGACGGGCAATTGGTCCTCGGGCACCGGCACGGCGTCGCACTTCGGACAGTAAACGATCGGGATCGGACAGCCCCAATAGCGCTGGCGCGAGACGCCCCAGTCGCGCAGGCGATAATTGACGCGGCGCGCGCCGCGGCCTTCGCGTTCGAAACGCGCGGCGAGCGCGTCGAACGCGCCGCGGTAGTCGAGGCCATCGTATTCGCCCGAATTGACGAGCGTCCCGTAATCGCAGAACGGCGCTTCGGTGACGATGCGGCGTTCGAATTCCTCGAGCAGCGCGAGCGCGCCCGGCGCTTCGACGACGTCGAGCGGGTGGCTCTCGCCGAGCGCCGCGGACATCGGATCGGCGTTCGCCGCGGCTTCGCGGCCGAGCTCGGCGATCGCGTCGCGCACGGCGTCGCTGACGATGACCATCTTGATGAGCAAATCGTACTTCGTCGCGAATTCCCAGTCGCGCTCGTCGTGGCCCGGCACGCCCATGACGGCGCCCGTGCCGTAGCCCATGAGCACGAAATTCGCGATCCAGATCGGCAGCTTTTCGCCCGTGACCGGATGGATCGCGTGAAGACCCGTCTCGATGCCTTTCTTTTCCTGCGTCTCGAGCTCGGCCTCGGCCGTCCCGCCGTGGCGGCACTCTTCGACGAAGGCGGCGATTTTCGCATTCGAAGCGGCCACGCGGTGGGCGAGCGGATGCTCGGCCGCGATCGAGACGAACGTGGCGCCCATCAAGGTGTCCGGGCGCGTCGTGAACACGGTGATGTGCTCGTCCGTGCCCTCGACCGCGAAGCGAATCTCGAGACCTTCGGAGCGGCCGATCCAGTTGCGCTGCATGGTCTTGACCGAATCGGGCCAGCCCGGCAGCGCATCGATGCCGTGCAGCAGCTCGTCGGCGTACGCGGTGATCTTGAGGAACCACTGCGGGATCTCGCGCTTCTCGACGAGCGCGCCCGTGCGCCAGCCGCGGCCGTCGATGACTTGCTCGTTGGCGAGCACGGTCTGGTCGACCGGATCCCAATTGACGACCGATTTCTTGCGATACGCGAGCCCCTGCTTGAACAGGCGCACGAACATGCGCTGTTCGTGCACGTAGTACTCGGGCCGGCAGGTGGCGAATTCGCGCGACCAGTCGATCGCGTAGCCGAGCGACTTGAGCTGCTCGCGCATGTGGTCGATGTTCGCGTACGTCCACTTGGCGGGCGCCGTGTTGTTCTTGATCGCGGCGTTTTCGGCGGGCAGGCCGAACGCGTCCCAGGCCATCGGCTGCAGCACGTTCTTGCCGTTCATGCGCTGATAACGGCTGATCACGTCGCCGATCGTGTAGTTGCGCACGTGGCCCATGTGCAGCGCGCCGCTCGGGTAAGGCAACATCGAGAGGCAATAGTATTTCGGCTTCGCAGGATCTTCTTTCACCTCGAAGGCGCGGGTGTCGTTCCAGAATTTTTGCGCGGCGGCTTCGACCGCGGCGAAGTCGTAGTTTTCGTGCATGGGTCCGATCGTGCGGCGGGAATGCCGTCCTGGTCTCGACCGCGCAGACTACCGCAGTGCAGCAGTGGAGGAAAGCCGCGCGGGCACGCCGCCCCAGCTTCCGGCATAGGCGAAGGCAGTCGCAACCGGTACCATGCGGCGTTCACTTCGGAGACCCTCATGCGCACCCCCACCCTGCTCGCGGCCGCTCTGGCGGCATGTCTTTCCACGCCCGCCGCGCATGCGGACTCGCCGGCGCCGGACCTTCTCGTCCTGCACTGCGGACACGCCATCGACACCGACGCCGGCAAGCTGCTCGGCGAAACGTCGATCGTCGTCGAAGGCGGCCGCATCAAGGACGTCCGCGCCGGCAGCGCCGACGTCGCGGGCGCGACCCGCATCGAGCTCGGCAACCAGACCTGCCTGCCCGGGCTCATCGACTCGCACACGCACCTGACCGACGAGACGAGCCCGACCCACTACAGCGAGCAGTTCCGCTGGAATCCCGCCGACTATGCGATCCGCAGCACCGTCTATGCGCGACGCACGCTCGACGCCGGGTTCACGACGGTGCGCAACGTCGGCGATCACGACTACGATTCGGTCGCGCTGCGCAACGCGATCAACGCCGGCATCGTGCCGGGTCCGCGCATCTTCACTGCCGGCAAGGCGGTCGGCTCGACGGGCGGCCACGCCGACGACACCGATGGCTACCGACATGATCTGGAGGGCGATCCGGGTCCGAAGGACGGCATCATCAACTCGCCCGAAGACGCCTGGAAGGCCGTGCGGCAGCATTACAAGGAGGGCGCGGACCTCATCAAGATCATGCCCTCCGGCGGCGTGCTCGACGAGAGCAACAGCGTCGACAACGCCCAGCTCACGGTTGCCGAGATCCAGGCCATCGTCGCCGCTGCGCACGATTACGGCTTCACGGTGGCCGCACACGCGCATGGCGCGGAGGCGATCCGGCGCGCGGTGATCGGCGGCGTCGATTCGATCGAGCACGGCACGTTCATGAACGACGAAGACATGAAGCTCATGAAGGAGCACGGCACCTGGTACGTGCCGACGATCATCGCCGGAAAATACGTCGAGGAAATGGCCGGCAAACCGGGTTACTACCCCGCGCGTGTCGCCGAGAAGGCGAAGATGGTCGGCCCGATCATCCAGGCCACGGCCGGCAAGGCCTACAGAGCGGGCGTCAAGATCGCGTTCGGCACCGACGCAGCGGTGTATCCGCACGGGCAGAACGCGAAGGAGTTCAAGTACATGGTCGATGCCGGCATCCCGCCGATGTACGCGATCCAGGCGGCCACGACGCACGCGGCGCAGCTGCTCAAGCACGAAAAGGATCTCGGCAGCCTCGCGGCGGGCAAGTACGCCGACGTCGTCGCCGTGGCCGGCAATCCGCTCGACGACATCACGCTGCTGCAGCACGTGAGCTTCGTCATGAAGGAAGGCAAAGTATACAAAGAGGACGGCAAGGAACGCATGCCGCTCGCGCAGACGGACCTGAGGCCTTCCACGGCACAGGGCGAGGAACTGTCCGGCTACTGAGCCTGCGCGCCGGCCGCGTCGCGTTCTTGATATCGCCGCCGCGACCCCGATTTTCGAGGTCCCGAAATCCCGAGGAAACGCCGTGTCCGCAACCCCGCACGTATTCGACGCCACCGAGGCCACGTTCGAAGCCGACGTCATCCAGGCCTCGCTCACGACGCCCGTGCTCGTGGACTTCTGGGCGGCGTGGTGCGCGCCGTGCCGCACGCTCGGCCCGGTGCTCGAAAAAATCGTCGCGAGCTACAACGGGGCGGTCAAGCTCGCGAAGGTCGATACCGACGCGCAGATGCAGCTCGCCGCCGTGTTCGGCATCCGCAGCCTGCCGACCGTGGTGCTCGTCAAGAACGGCCAGATGGTCGACGGTTTCATGGGCGCACTGCCCGAATCGGCCGTGCGCGAGTTCCTGGCCCGCCACGTCGCGCCGAACGCCGCAGACGAGGAGCCGGCGCTTGCGCCGACGCCGGCGGCGGAGGAGACGCCTGAACAGACCATCGCGCGCCTGCAGCAAGCGATCGCGACCGCGCCGGACAAGCCCGAGCTCAAGCTCGATCTCGCACTCGCCTACCTGCGCGCCGGCCTCGCCGACGCGGCGCAAACGGAGCTCGATGCGCTGCCCGCCAATCTCGCTTCCGACGCCAAGACCAAACGGCTGCGCAGCCAGCTCGACTTCGCGCGTGCGCTCGCCGGCGCGCCTGCCACGCCCGTCCTGCGCGAACGCCTCGCGCGCGATCCGGCTGACCACGCCGCGCGCGATCTGCTCGGCGTCCGCCTCGTCATCGACGGCGATGCCGCCGCCGGCATGGACGAATTCCTGCACATCCTGAAAGCGCAACGCGACTGGAACGACGGTCTCGCGAAGAAGCGTCTGATCGCCGCCTTCAACGTGATCGACGACGAGGATCTCGTCGGCACGTATCGGCGCAAGATGGCGTCGTTGTTGTTCTAGTCATCGCAATCGCACGACCCGAGGCAAATTTGGATTTCGATTGGCGTTTTTCCCGCCGGCAGGCCGTACTAGGCCTGTGCTCCCCTCGTGGAGCTTGCCGAGCAACGCTCGTCGGAGATTCGAAATGCCTTGTTCTAGCAGCGCTTCGCGGCGCACCTGCTTGGCCGCGTCCATCGCGGCGGTTCTTGCGTTGTCAGTGGAGCATGTCTCGGCAGCCTCGAGTACGTTTTTAGTTGCGAATTGCAACGACGATGGAATCGGCAGCTTGCGTAAGCAGGTGTCATTGGCGGGCGATGGCGACATCGTCGACTTGAGTCACTTGGGTACTGGAAACGAGGGCTGCGCGGCGAGCGTGATTACGCTCAGCACCGGCGCGATCGTGATCGGGCAGAACTCGTTGAAAATCATCGGACCGGTGTCGCGCATTTCCATACAAACCGACGCTTCTGCACTCTCGGACAGGATATTCAAACACACTGGCACCGGAACCCTCGATCTCGAGCAGATGGATATCACCGGCGGAATCTACTACGGAAAAGGCGGCGTCTATGCGCGAGGGGGTTGCATCTACTCAGCGGGATCCGTCACGCTGGTTTCGGCAAGCGTCTCGTATTGTCTCGTACGTACATCCGGCAAAGCCTCAGGTGGAGGAGTATTCGCGACGGGCGATCTGACCTTCGACCACAGCCGCATTTCAGGCAATTTGGCCAATACTGGCAGTTGGTCCCGTGGCTATGGCGGCGGTGCGTACGTGAAGGGCGATTTTTCCGCGCGCTACAGCACGATCGCGGGCAATGCAGCGACAGCTCAGGGTGGAGCCCTGCAAACGTGGGGAAAGGTCCATATCGCGAGCTCCACCATATCGGGCAACAACGCGGAAGACGAAGGAGGACTTTCGCTTAGGCGAACACCTGGACCGCTGAGTTCCGCGACGATTACTAACAGCACGATTTCTGGCAATTCAGCGCGAAATGTCGTCGGGGGAATTCGCGCGGACACCCAGCTGTCGGTATACGGAAGCACAATCGCTTTCAACACTGCGGGCGCCGGTCAGGACGCCTCGACGTACTTGGCTCCTGGATTAGCCGCAGCCTATGCTACGAGCTTGCAGAATACATTGATCTCGTATAACACTTTTGGCGCGACCGAGTTCGATTTCAGCTCGCGGAATTCCGTTGTGTCGGGGTCCAACAATCTTATCCGCGTATCGACTGGACCCGTACCCGCGGATACGAGCACCGCGTGTCCACTGCTCGGCCCGTTGCGCGACAATGGAGGGCCAACGTTAACGCATGCACTGGCGAGCGGAAGCCCAGCCATAGACCAAGGCGTCGCGACTTCCGGAGTGAACTACGATCAGCGCGGATCGCTGTTTACGCGAGTATCAGGCACGAAGGCCGATATCGGCGCCTACGAAGTCCAGCAGGACGACGTGCTCATGAGCACGAGCTTCGAGGGATGCGGGTAGCGATCTACTTCTTCGCGTAGTGATTCGCACCCAGGAAATGCAGCGAGACGTACGGCTCGTCGCCGACCACCCAACTGTCGTGCGGCACCGGCGGGACGTAGAACACGTCGCCAGGTTTCATTTCGATCACGCGGCCTCGTCGAACGCGACGGTGGCGCGCCCCGAGACGACCATTCCGACGTGCTCGACGGGGCAGCGCGTCGCGCCGAGGCCGGGGCCTACGTGCTCGCTCCATTTCCAACCCGGCTCGTACGTCGCGCGCCCGATCGTCATGCCGCCGAGATGCACGAGTTCGAATTTGCCCTTGAGCATCGTGCGGATTTCGTCGGGTGAATCGAAGTCTTTGAGGATCACGTCGAGCGACGGTGCGTGCATTCGTGTCTCCCGAGCCGGCGAGCCGCGCACCAATTCCACTGAATCGCCGCGGCATGGCAAGATGATGGCATGAATGAAGCTCCCGAGGCCAAATCCGACGCGGCCGACGCCAAGCCGGCGGAAGCAGGACAGACCGTCGAGCAAGTGCTCGGCAGCGTGCACACGTCGAATTTCCCTGACCTGCTGCGCGAGCTCGGTGGTTGCCTGATCGTCAGCACGTATCAGGCCGGCAAGCTCGTGATCCTGCGCCCGGACGGCAATTCGATCAACACGCACTTCCGCACGTTCAACCGGCCGATGGGCATGGCTGCGGATCGGCAGCGGCTCATGCTCGGGGCGCTCATGGAGATCGCCGAATTCCGCAACATGCCCGATGTCGCGCGGCGCTTGCACGATCCGCCACGGCACGACGCCGTCTACATGGCGCGGCGCGGGCACATCACCGGCCATATCGACATCCACGAGATGGCTTGGGACGCGGACGGCGCGATCTGGTTCGTCAATACGCTGTTCTCGTGCTTGTGCACGCTCGACACGAAATCGAGCTTCGTGCCGCGCTGGCGACCGAAATTCGTCACGCATTACGCGCCGGAGGATCGCTGCCATTTGAACGGCCTCGCGATGCGCAACGGTATTCCGCGCTACGTGACCGCGCTCGGCGAGACGAACACGCGCGAAGGCTGGCGCGCGAACAAACGCGACGGCGGCCTGCTCATCGACGTGACCACGAACCGCGTGGTCACGCGCGGACTGTCGATGCCGCACTCGCCGCGCTGGTACGACAATCGGCTCTGGGTGCTCGAATCGGGTCGCGGCGCACTCTGCACGGTCGACTTGAAAACCGGCGCGCGGACCGACGTCGCGCGCGTGCCGGGCTTCTGCCGCGGCATCGATTTCATCGGCCCCGTGGCCTTCATCGGTCTTTCGCAATTGCGCGGCACGACGCCGTTCACCGACATCCCGATCACCGACGACAACGCCGACCGCCTCTCCGGGGTTTGGGCCGTGCACATCCACACCGGCAAAACGCTCGCCTTCCTCAAGTTCACGGGCGGCGTGCAGGAGATCTTCGCCGTGCAAGCGGTGCCGGGCGTGCTGTTTCCCGAGATCGTTCACGAAGGCGAGTTGCTCGGCAACTCCTATGCGCTGCCCGAAAAGGCGCTCAAGGAGGTGGCATTCTCGGCGCCGCCGGAGCCGCCCGCGCCGCCGAGCGGCTATGCGGAGCCGAACGCGGCAGCCGGTGAAGCGCCATGAACGACGCCGCGGAGAAGCAGCCGCCGTTCCGTTTCGTCGCGCATTGGAAGCGCGAATCCGCCGAGGACGAAGCCGCCGTGCTCGCCTTCTGGCAGCGTGAAAGCGCGCTCGCCGGCGACGCGCAAGCCAACGCGCGCTTGCGCGAGATCGTCGTCGACGCACGCACGCCGCAGGGCGAGGTCGCCGGGGTGTGCACCGCCGTGCCGATGAACCTGCCGCGGCTCGGCCAGCCCGTGTACTACTACCGCTGTTTCATCGGCTCGGCCTGGCGCAAGACGCGGCTCGTGTTCAACATGATGCTGAGCGCGTTCGAGGTGCTCGAGGCGTACGCGCGCGCGAACGATTTTCCGTGCATCGGCGTCGTGCTCGAGCTCGAGAATTCGCGCTTCGGCGATTCCCTGCGTACGGCGTTGTGGCCGCACACGCAGTTCGTGTACATCGGCAAGAGCCGCCGCGGCTTGGACCTGCGCGTGCGCTATTTCCGCGGCGCCAAGCTCAAGACTCCGCCGGCGTAAAAAGTATACTCGCATGAAAGCTTCGTCGCTCCGGCGTCTGCTCAACATGTGGCCGCCGTTCGTGTTCGCGGGCATCCGCGTGATCGCGCTCTCGGCGGACTGGCGCTATGCGCGCGTGCGCCTCAAGCTCGCCTGGTACAACCGCAACTACGTGCGCACTCACTTCGGCGGGAACCTGTTCTCGATGACGGACCCGTTCTGGATGATCATGGTCCTCGAGGCGCTCGGCCGCGACTACATCGTCTGGGATCAGGCAGCGGCGATCGATTTCGTCGCGCCCGGCAAGGAAGACGTCTTCGCCGAATTCCGCCTCGACGATGCGGTGCTCGATGAACTGCGCGCCGCGACGGCGAACGGCGAAAAACATCTGCGCTGGTTCGAGACCGAGGTCAGGACGGCGGCGGGCGACGTCGTCGCTCGCGTGCGCAAGCAGCTCTATGTCCGGCGCAAGCGATCGCGCGAGGCGGGCGGAAAAAACTAGCGCTCCGCAAGCAGCGCGTCGAGCAGGATCTCGGTCCCTGCATCGAGATCGTTCGAAATCGACGCGGGATTCGAGAGCTTGAGGAATTTGCGCGCTTCGACCGGGATCGACTCGGGATCGGGCTGCGTCGTATCGAGCGCCCAGCTCGTGAGCGCGAGTCCGGCGCCGTTGAGGTACACGAGCAGGATGCGCGCGCGGCGCAGCGCGGCACGGGCGGTCAGGCCCGTGGCGAGCAGGATCTCGCACAACGCAGCCTGGAACCGCGCCTCGGCCTCGTTGCGCCAGCGCCGCGTCGCGACGACGCGGAACACCTGCGGCCGGGTGCGCGCCAGATCGAGGAATGCCGTCGCCATGTCGTAAATCTGCCTGCGCGCGATGCGCGCATCCGGTCGCGGCAGCGGCAGCGTGCCGAGTGCCTGCTCGGTGACGTCGCGCAGCAGTTCGCCCATGTTGGGCACGTGATGATAGAGCGACATCGCCTCGCAGCCGAGTTCGGCGGCGAGCCGCCGCGCGCTGAGCGCTTCGATGCCCTCGCGTTCGATGAGATCGGCGGCTGCCGCCACGATGCGTTCGCGAGTCAGGCCCTCGCGCGGCTTGCGTCGTTTCATGATTGACATCTTACAGTGTAAGGTGTAATGTCCGCAACCACCTTACATCGTAAGGCCAGAGTTCGCGCATGGCGTGCGGACCGGCCCCGGGGGAAATCCATGAACGCTCAAGCGCTACCGAATCGCCAATTGCCGACCGTCGCCACGGGACTCGGCCTCCTGCTCGCCATGTTCGGCACGCCGTTGTTCCTGTGGCTGTTCCGTCTCGATGTCGGCGACGCCGATTCGCTGCCGCTCTATCTCGGACGCGAGTTCGTGATATTCGCGATGGCCGCGGCGCTGCTCGTCGTCGTGCGCAAAGGCGAAAAGCTGCCGTTCTCTTCGATCGGCTGGCACACGGACCGGCTCGGCCGCTCGGCGCTGTGGGGGCTCCTGGGCGTCGTGCTCGCGGCGGTGGGCCTCGGCGTCTGCATCTTCGTCGCGCAGGCAATGCACTGGAAAATCGGCTTGCAGGAGCCGCCGAAATTCACGCCGCCGCTCTGGGCCATGACGATCACGGTGCTGCGCGCGGGTGTCACGGAAGAGCTCTTCTATCGCGGCTACGCGCTCGAGCGGTTGCGCACGCTGACCGGCAGTGCTTGGATCGCGGCCGCGCTCACGATCGTGCCGTTCGCGCTGTTCCACTATCGCCAGGGGCCGGCGGGAATCCTCATCGCCGGCGTCGCCGCCGTGATCCTGACGAGTCTCTACCTCAAGCGGCGCGACCTGCCCGCCGTGATGCTGACTCACTTCACGGTCGATTTCATTCCGAACATCCTGCTGCCGCTGCTCGGCACCGAGCCCTGAGTTCCGCGATTCACGCGGCACTCGCCGGCGCGCCGCGCACGGTGGCCACCGCCGCGACGGCGCGCCGGCAGACTTCGGCGGCGGGCAGCGTCGCGTCGAGCACGAGCGCGCTCGCGGGCGGCGTGTCGAAGCGCGCGAGCACTTCGGCGACGACTTCGGGCGTGCGGTCGCGGGCGAGATGCCGGTTGTGCTCGACGTCGTTTTCGATGCGCGCCCGCGCCACGTCGGGCGGGCAATCGAGGAAAATCGGGATCGGCGTGAATTTGTAATTGCCGATCACGCGGTCGACGCGGGCGAGATCGCGGCGCCGCGCAAACGTGACGCCGTCGATGACGCTCGATTCGCCGAGCATGCAATTGATTTCGAGCGCGAGCAGCGTGGCGCGAAACGCGGCACGCTTCTCGGCATAGGTGTAGGCGCAGCGCGGGAACATTGCGCGGCGGATCGTATCGCGGCAGACGCGGCGTAAACCGAGCTGGTCCTCGAGCGCTCGAGCCACGACGCTCTTGCCGGCACCCGGCAACCCAATCAGCGCGACGACCACGGGCCGCGGCTGCGCTGCTGCGGCGTCGCTCGTCGCCGGTGCCGGCGACGGCGCTCTCGATTCCTCGATCGGCATGGGAGTTTCGCTGTGCATACGCTTCCCCGGCTGCGCGCCGCCACCCGTGCAGGATATGATGGCACAACTGCCCCGCCGCCGATGCCATGCGCCCACTGCACGTCCAACGCTATTTGATCACCGGCCTGCTCACGTTCGTGCCGCTCTGGCTGACCTGGCTCGTGTTCAAGTTCATCTTCAGCATGCTCTCGCACGTCGGCGCGCCCGTGGTCGCCGCGCTCTTCGCCGGTTTGAGCGCGGTTTTCCCGAGCGCCGCGGCATGGCTCAGCCAGGAATGGTTCCAGTCGATCATCGCCTTCATCGGCACGATCCTCGCGCTGTATTTCATCGGTGTGGCCTCGAACTTCGTGTTCGGACAGCGTTTGCTCACGGCGTTCGAAGCGCTGATCGCACGCATTCCGCTCGTGCACTCGATCTACGGCGGCAGCAAGAAGCTCATGTCGATGTTGTCGACGAAGCCGGCCGGGACGCAACGCGTGGTGCTCATCGACTTCCCGTCGCCCGAGCTCAAGAGCATCGGCTTCGTCACGCGCGTCTTCGTCGACGCGGCGGGGCGCGAGCTCGCGGCCGTCTACGTGCCGACGACGCCGAACCCGACGGGCGGCTACCTCGAAGTCGTGCCGATCGAGAAGCTCGTCGCGACCGACTGGAGCATGGACCAGGCCATGGCGTTCATCCTGTCCGGAGGCGCCGTCGGGCCCGACACGCTGCCGGTCGGCGCGCATCCGGCGGACCTCGGCGCGATCCCGCAGGAACGGCGCTCGGCCTAGTGACGCATCGTTTCGCGCCCGAATTTGCGGCTATCATCGCGCGGTTCCGGCGCGCCGCCGCGTTCGCGTTCTGCACTTCATTGCTGATGACGACTTCCATGACCCACGCCACGGATTGGACGACGCCCGCCGAAGCCAGCCATTTCGCCACGACGCCGCGCTACGCGGAAACCCGTGCGTATCTCGAACGGCTCGTCGCCGCGGCGCCGAACGTGCTGCACCTCTCGCGGTTCGGCGTGTCGCCCGAAGGCCGCGACCTCATGCTCGTCGTCGCCTCGCGCGGCGGTGAGTTTACGCCCGAAAAGGCGCGCGCGTCGGGCAAGCAGATCTTCCTGCTGCAGGCCGGCATCCATGCGGGCGAGATCGAAGGCAAGGACGCCGGCCTCATGCTGTTGCGCGACATCGCCGTTACCGGCAAGCCGCCGCACCTGCTCGACAAGACGATCCTCGTCTATCTGCCGATCTTCAACGTCGACGGCCACGAGAACGCCTCGCCGTACAACCGCATCAACCAGGACGGCCCTGCGGAAATGGGTTTCCGCGCCACGGCGCAGAACCTGAACCTCAATCGCGACTACCTCAAGGCCGACGCGCCCGAGATGCGCGCGTGGCTCGCCATGTTCGGCGCGTGGCTGCCCGATCTCTTCGTCGACGTGCACACGACCGACGGCGCCGACTACCGCTACGACCTGACCTGGTACACCGAGGATTGGGGACCGCTCGACGCGGGCGTGAAGGCCTGGCAGGACAAGGCGCTCAAGAATTCCATTTTTCCACAAGTGGAAAAACACGGTCACCTGCTCGCGCCGTACCTCGAGCTCAGGGATCATCGCGACATCGCCAAGGGCATCGAGAACTTCGGCTCGGGCTCGCGCTTCTCCACGGGCTACGTCGCGCTCAACAACCGCGCCGCGGTGCTCGTCGAGACGCACATGCTGAAACCCTACGAGGTGCGCGTGCGCGCCACGTACGATCTCGTCGCGGCGATCCTCGCCTATCTCGGCGAGCATCCGCACGAGCTCCGCGACGCGGTCGCGGCGGCGGATCGCGCCGTCGTCGCGCGCGCGGCGCACGGCGGCGCCTCGCTGCCGATCCTCTACCAGACTTCGGCGAAATCCGTGCCGTTCGCGCTCAAAGGCGTGGCGTATACGCAGACGCCTAGCGAGATCTCGGGCGACGTCTGGACGCAATACGATCCCGCGCAGCCGAAGGACATGGAGATTCCGAACTGGCGCGATCTCGACGTCGCGAAGCGCGTGCCGCTGCCGGCCGCCTACCTCGTGCCGGCGGGCTGGCCGCAGATCATCGAGAAACTTCGCGAGCACGGCATCGCATTCGAGACGCTGCGCAACGGCGTGACGCTCGACGTGCAGCGCTATCGGCTCGACGAGCCGCATTGGGCCGCCGCGCCGTTCGAGGGCCGCCTCATGCTGAACCTTTTCGACGCGCGAATCGAGGACGCACGCGGCGTCGGATTCGCGCCGGGCTCGGCCATCGTCGCACTCGACCAGCGCGGCGCCAACGTCATCGTCAATCTGCTCGAGCCGGAGGCGCCCGATTCGCTCGTGCGCTGGGGCTTTTTCAACGCCATTTTCGAACAGAAGGAATCGGGCGACGCACGCGTGCTCGAAAAGCTCGCGCGGGACATGCTGGCGCGCGATCCGGCGCTCAAGCGCGAATTCGAGGCCCGCCTCGCGAACGACGCCGCATTCGCCGCCGACCCCTACGCACGTCTCGAATTCTTCTACCGCCGCTCTCCCTGGTACGCGCAGCAGCGCGTCGGCCTCTACCCGGTCGCTCGGCTCGACGGCGCGGCGCTCGCGCGGGCCCGCGCCGGTCAATGACCTTCGACACTGTTCGGCCCTGCCGCGGCGCGGCTAGGGTCGCGTGTCTTGCGAGGACCCCTTCATGCGCCTGTTGCTGGTGACTGCCGCCTTTTCCGCGAGCCTCGCGGTCGCGGCGCCGAACGAACGCGGCATCGACCGCGCCAATTTCGACACGAAAGCGAATCCCTGCACGGACTTCTTCGAATACGCGGACGGCGGCTGGATCAAGGCCAATCCCATCCCGGCGGCGTACAGCCGCTGGAGCCTCGACGACGAGATCAACGAGCGCAACGAGGCGATCTTGAAGGCCGTGCTCGAAGACGCGCGCGCGCACCCTGGCGCACCCGGCAGCACGACGCAGAAGATCGGCGATTTCTACGCCGCCGCGATGGACGAAGCCGCCGCCGAGAAAGCGGGCACCGCACCGCTCGCGAAGGAGCTCGCCGCGATCGCCGCGCTCAAGAACGGCAGCGACGTCGCCGCGCTCGTCGTCGATTGGCAACGGCGCGGCCTGCATGCGCTGTTCGATCTCGAAGCGCAGCCGGATTTGAAGGACAGCGACACCGACATCGCCTACGCCGGCCAAGGCGGCCTCGGCCTGCCCGATCGCGACTACTACCTGCGCGACGACGCGAAATCGAAGGCGCTGCGCGCCAAGTACGTCGCCCACGTCGAGCGCATGCTCGGCCTCCTCGGCGACTCGAATGCCAAGGACGAGGCCGCGGCGGTCATGGCGCTCGAGACGCGCCTCGCGAAGGCATCGCTCGATCGCGTGGCGCTGCGCGAACCGGCGAATTCGTACCATATCGTCGCCATCAAGGACGCGGACGCGAAGACGCCGCATTTCTCCTGGAGCGCGCTGTTCCGCGCGCTCGGCCGCGACGATCTCAAGACCTTCTCGCTCGCGCAGCCCGATTTCTTCGCCGCCGCCGATCGGGAATTCGCCACGACGCCCGTCGGCGATTGGCAGGCGTATCTGCGCTGGCATCTCGTCGATCGCGCTGCGCCGTACCTCGGCCAGCGCTTCGTCGACGAGGATTTCGACTTCCGCGGCAAGACCCTGCGCGGCGCCAAGGAGCTCAAGCCGCGCTGGAAACGCGCGCTCGCGAGCGCCGATCGCGCGATCGGCGAATTGCTCGGTCAGGCCTACGTGGCGCGCGTGTTCCCGCCCGAGGCGAAACAGCGCGCGCTCGTGCTCGTCGACAATCTCAAGACCGCGCTGCGCGGGCGCATCGCGCACCTCGACTGGATGAGCGAGGACACCAAGAAAGCCGCCTATGCCAAGCTCGACACGCTCGTGGCGAAGATCGGCTATCCGGACAAATGGCGCGACTATTCGGCGCTCGAGATCTCGCGCGATTCCTACCTCGGCAACATGCGGGCCGCCGCGGCGTTCGAGGCGAGGCGCACGTTCGCGAAGTTCGCACACCCGGTCGACCGCACCGAATGGGAGATGACGCCGCAGACCGTCAACGCCTACTACAACCCGTTCGGCAACGAAGTCGTGTTCCCGGCCGCGCAGATGCTGCCGCCCTATTTCGACGCGAATGCCGACGACGCCGTGAACTACGGCGGCATCGGCGGCGTGATCGGCCACGAGATGACCCACGGCTTCGACGACGAAGGCAGCAAGTTCGACGCGAAGGGCAACCTCGTCGACTGGTGGAGCGCGCGCGATCGCGCCGAGTTCGATGCGCGAACCGAGAAGCTCGCCAAGCAGTTCGACGCCTACGTGCCGATCGACGACCTGCACATCAACGGCAAGCTCACGCTCGGCGAAAACATCGCCGATCTCGGCGGATTGCTCGTCGCCTACGATGCGTTCAAGCTCACCGCGCAAGGCAAGGGCGAAGACAAGATCGACGGCCTCACGCCCGACCAGCGCTTCTTCCTCTCGTATGCGCAGACCTGGCGCTCGTCGGAGCGCGACGAACAGCTGCGCCTGCAGGTGCAGTCGAACGAACACTCGCCGCCCAAGTTCCGCGTGAACGGCCCGGTGAGCGACATGCCGGCGTTCGCGCATGCGTTCGCGTGCAAGGCCGGCGATCCGATGGCGCGCAAGCCCGCGGATCTTATCAACATTTGGTAAACGTATAGTTTTTTGCATTCGCAAAGGAGGTCTCGGATGATCCGTCGTCCATGCAAACCGCTCGCTCTCGCCCTCGGCCTGACCCTCGCCGGCAGCGCCGCCGCCGCACCGCTCGATCTGAACTCGAAGCTCGATCCCGCGCAGTTCGACAAGACGGTGTCGCCGTGCACGAACCTGTTCGACTTCGTCAACGACAACTGGCTCAAGGCGCACCCGATCCCCGCCGACCGCGTGTCCTGGGGCGCGTTCGCGATGCTCGACGAGCGTTCGCTCAACGCTCAGCACGAGATCGCCGAGAGCCTCGCCAAGGCGAAGAACGCGCAGGGCTCGATCGAGCAGAAGATCGCTGATTTCTACGCCACCGGCATGGACGAAGCCGCCGTCGAGAAGGCCGGCTACACGCCCATCAAGGACGATCTGAAGCGCATCGACGGGCTGAGCACGCCCGAGGAGTTCGCCGGCTTCGTGCGCGACTACGCCGCGCAAGGCCTGCCGTTCCTGTTCGGCTTCGGCTCCAACGCTGATTTCCACGACGCGCGGCGCATGATCGCCTACGCCGGCCAAGGCGGCATCGGCTTGCCCGAACGCGATTACTACTTCAAGACGGACGACGCCTCGAAGAAAATCCGCGACGCCTACGTCCTGCACGTGCAGCGTCTGCTCGAGCTCGTCGGGACGCCCAAGGACGAAGCCGCGAAGCAGGCCAAAGCCGTCATGGATTTTGAGACCAAGCTCGCCGACGCCTCGCTGCCGATCGTCGAGATGCGCAATCCGGCCAACCGCTATAACTTCGTGAGCTTCGTCGACGCGGACAAGACCACGCCCGATTTCTCGTGGGAGAAATTCTTCGCGAGCCAGAACATCGTCGGGGAGAAGGGTTTTTCGCTGTCGCAGCCGAAGTTCTTCGCCGAGGTGCAGAAGCTGCTCGAAGAGGCGCCGGCCGACCAATGGCGCGCGTACTTCCGTTTCCATCTCGTCAACGCTGCGGCACCGTATCTTTCCAAGCCGTTCGTCGACGAGGATTTCGACTTCTATTCGAAGACGCTGCGCGGCCAGAAAGAACTCGAAGCACGCTGGAAGCGCGTGCTCGCGAACACCGATCGCCAGCTCGGCATGGCGCTCGGGCAGATCTACGTCGCACGCAACTTCCCGCCCGAGGCCAAGGCGCGCGCGCAAGAGCTCGTCTCGAACATGCGCGACGCGCTCAAGGCGCGCATCGAGAAGCTCGATTGGATGAGCGACGCGACGAAGAAGAAGGCGCTCGAGAAGTGGTCGACGTTCATGCCGAAGATCGGCTATCCGGACAAGTGGCGCGACTGGAGCGGCCTGACCATCGAGCGCACGAGCTATTTCGCCAACGTGCGCGCGGCGCTCAAGTTCAACCACGAGTGGCGCATGGGCAAGGTCGGCAAGCCGGTCGACCGCACCGAATGGGGCATGACGCCGCAAACCGTCAATGCCTACTACAACCCGCTGCAGAACGAGATCGTGTTCCCGGCCGCGATCCTGCAACCGCCGTTCTTCGACGCCAAAGCCGACGACGCGCTGAACTACGGCGGTATCGGCGCCGTGATCGGTCATGAAATGAGCCACGGCTACGACGACTCGGGTTCGAAGTTCGACGCCGACGGCAACTTCAAGAACTGGTGGACGGACGAGGACCGCAAGCAGTTCGAGGCGCGCACGGACAAGCTCGTCAAGCAATTCGACGATTACGTCTCGATCGACGGCTTGCACGTCCACGGCAAGCAGACGCTCGGCGAGAACATCGGCGACCTCGGTGGCCTCAACACGGCCTACGACGCGCTCCAGAAGGCGCTCGCGCAACATCCTGACGAAGCGAAGAAGAAGATCGACGGCTACACCGAGGACCAGCGTTTCTTCCTCAATTTCGCGCGCATCTGGGCGAGCCAGTTCAAGCCCGAGGACCTGCGCCTGCGCATCAACACCGACGTGCACGCGCCGGCCATGTTCCGTGCGATCGCGACGCCTTCGAACATGCCTGCATTCGCCGCGGCATTCTCGTGCAAGGAAGGCGATCCGATGGTGCGTTCGGGCGATGCGCAAGTGAAGATCTGGTAAGCCACTGCAGCATGTCCTTCGCGGGAACTTGCACCGCGAAGGACATGCCTCTCAGTCGTTGCGGCCGCCGCGGTACGTCGCGATTTGCCAGACGTTGCCCCACGCGTCCTCGACGGTGGCGCGGCGGTCGCCGTACGGCATGTCGGCCGGCCCCTCGACGCTCCGCGCTCCAGCCTTAAGAGCCCGCCGATAGGTTTCATCGGCGTCTTGCACGTATACATAGAGGAAGACCGGCCGCGCCTCCCGCACGCCTCCGCCGTCGCTGATCATGATCGGGGAGTCGCCGATCCAGATCTCGCTCGGCGCGCCGGCACGCACCTCGCCGCTCGCGCCGAATACGTTTTTCAAGAACAGACAGACGGCCTCCACCTGCGATGTGAAAACACGCGGGATGACCGTCGGCCAGCCACTCGGTCGATGCATGATCGGCTCACCTCGCTGCGGCCCGATGCG
>DASRGX010000171.1:0-42688 GCA_035650835.1 Rudaea sp.
CGCATTGTGTTCCGAGTCGACGGGGACGACGCGGCCGCCGGCCGCGCGCAACGCGGCATGCAGCAGGCCGCCCGCCATCACCACGGCTTCCTTGTTCGCGAGCAGGAGGCGCTTGCCGGCCTGCGCCGCGGCGAGCGTGGATTCGAGCCCCGCCGCTCCGACGATCGCGGCGAGCACGGTGTCGCAAAGCGAGCCCGCCGCCGCCTCGCGCAGCGCCGCCGGGCCCGAGGCTACGGGCGTCGTGGCGCCCGACGCGGCGAGTTTCGCGCGCAGCGCGGGCTCGAGCGCAGGGTCGGCGATGATCGCGAGCGCCGGGCGGAACCGCAAGCAAAGCGCCGCGAGCTCGTCTACGCGCGTATTCGCGGCGAGCACGCTCGCGTAAAAACGATCGGGATGGCGCGCGATGATGTCGAGCGCACTCGCGCCGATCGAGCCGGTCGCGCCGAGGACCGCGACGTTCCTCATCGCCCGCGCGCTCTCGTCCGCACCGCGCGGTGCGCATTGCCGGATGCCGGCGTCATAGGCCGAGCAGCAGCTTGCCGAGCACGAAGAACGGCAGCGCGGCGAACACGCCGTCGAGCCGGTCGTAGGCGCCGCCATGGCCGGGGAACAGCGCGCCCGAATCCTTCACGTGGCAGTGGCGCTTGATCAGGCTTTCGAACAGATCGCCGACCACCGAAAAGCACACGGCGACGAGCGCGACGACGAGGAGCCCCGCGAGCGAGAATCCGCGCACGCCGAGCCACCAACCGCCGACGAGCGCGATGACGGCCGAGCCGATCAAGGCGCCGTAGACGCCGGCGTACGTCTTGCCGGGGCTGATGTTGGGGGCGAGCTTCTTCTTCCCGAAGCGGCGTCCCGACAGATACGCGAACGTGTCGGCGGCCCAGATCAGCATGAGCGCGTAGAGCGCCCAGGTATGCGGCGAGGCCTGGCTGCGATGCAGCTGCACGACCGCCGTCCACGCGGGCAGGATCGCCAGTGCGCCGCCGGCGAGCTTGATCGCGGCATTCTCGCGCGTCGGCGCCGCCGCGAACGAGAAATGCTTGAGCCACGCGACGGCGAAGAACCACCAGATGCAGCCGAGCGTCACGACGATCCATCCCGCGGCTTCGTCGGCGTGGAACCACAGTGCGGCCATGGCGAGCGCGCACAACGCGACGAGCACCGCGCGCCAGGGCCGCGAGCGCAGGCCGGACATGCGCGTCCATTCCCAGCTCGCGAGCAAGGTCAGCGCGGCCACGATCACGGCGAACCACGCGCTCGGCGCGAGCAGGATCAGCGCGATCGCGAACGGCGTCAGCAAAAGGGCGGTGATCACACGTTGCTTCATGGTGCCTTGCCGGATTCGTGCCCGACCTGTTCGCTCGTCTTGCCGTAGCGGCGCTCGCGGCCCGCGAAATCGGCGAGCGCTTGGGCGAAGCAGGCCGCGTCGTAGTCGGGCCAGAGTACGTCGCTGAAATGGAGTTCGCTATAGGCCAGTTGCCACAGCAGGAAATTGCTGATGCGCCGCTCGCCGCCCGTGCGGATGAACAAGTCGACGGGCGGAAGATCGGCGAGGCTGAAGAACGGCGCGAGCGTCGCCTCGTCGATGGCGGCGGCGGCGAGTTCGCCGCGCGCGACCGCCTGCGCCGCCGCGCGCGCCGCCTGCGCGATGTCCCAGCGTCCGCCGTAATTGACCGCGATGTTGAGCGCGAGCGCATGGTTCGCGGCGGTTTTCCGCGCCGCGGCCTGCATGCGGCTGCGCAAGGCTTCGGAGAACGCGGCGAGCTCGCCGATGAAGCGGATGCGCACGCCGTAGCCGTTGAGCTCGTCGACTTCGCGGTCGAGCGCCTTCAAGAAGAGCTCCATGAGCGCGCCCACTTCGCCGGGCGGCCGCTGCCAGTTCTCGCTCGAGAACGCGAACAGCGTCAGCGCACCGATGCGTTGACGCAGGCAGAATTCGATCGCGGCGCGCACCGCCTTCTGCCCGGCGCGATGGCCGAAGCTGCGCGGGCGCCGCCGCTGGCGTGCCCAGCGGCCGTTGCCGTCCATGACGATCGCGACGTGCCGCGGCAGCCGCAAAGTGGAAAAATCCACATTGTCCGGAGGGCTCGCCGGCCCGGGCTCGCTCACGTTCCCCTCCACGCGCGGCTCCGCTCAGAGCGCCATGAGCTCGTCTTCTTTGGCCTTCGTGACGCCGTCGACGTCCTTGACGAACTTGTCCGTGAGCTTCTGTACGTCTTCTTCGGCCTTGCGCTCTTCGTCCTCGGTGATCTTTTTTTCCTTGAGCAGTTCCTTGACGTGGTGCATCGCGTCGCGGCGGATGTTGCGGATCGCCACCTTCGCGTTCTCGCCTTCATGCGCGACGTGCTTGGCCAGTTCCTTGCGACGCTCGGCGGTCAGCGCCGGCAGATTGAGGCGAATCACCGTGCCCGCCGTCGTCGGCGTGAGGCCGAGATCGGAGGCGAGAATCGCTTTCTCGATCGGCTGCACCATGTTTTTTTCCCATGGCGTGATCGTCAGCGAGCGTGCGTCGGCGACGGCGATGTTCGCGACTTGGCTGACCGGCACGTCCGAGCCGTAGTAGTTCACCTTGAGGTTCTCGACCAGCGCCGTGCTCGCACGGCCGGTACGCAGCCGCTGCAGTTCATGCTTGAGCGCTTCGACGCTTTTGGTCATGCGCTGCTGCGCGTCCTGTTTGATGTTGTTGAGCATGAGCGACCCCGCGGAATTTCGGAAACGGCGCGAGTATAGCAGTCCCGCCGCGGGCCTTGGCGCGCGGCGGGAGCGGCCTCAATTCAGCTGACGAGCGTGCCGATCGGCTCGCCGCGCACGATGCGCATGAGGTCTCCCTCGCGCGCCATGTCGAAGATGCGCAGCGGGATCTTGTGATCGCGGCACAGCGCGATCGCGGCGGTGTCCATCACCGCGAGCTTGCGTTCGATGACCTGGTCGTAGGAAAGGCGCTCGAAGCGCTGCGCGGTCGCGTCCTTCTTCGGATCGGCCGTGTATACGCCGTCGACCTTCGTGGCCTTGAGCAGGAGATCGGCGCCGATCTCGATCGCGCGCAGCGCCGCCGCCGAATCGGTCGTGAAGAACGGGTTGCCGGTGCCCGCGGCGAAGACGGCGATGCGGCCTTTCTCGAGGTGGCGGATCGCGCGCCGCCGGATGAAGTCTTCGCAGACCTCGTTGATCTTGATCGCGCTCATCACGCGCACGTGCGCGCCGAGCTTCTCGAGCGCGTCCTGCATCGCGAGCGCGTTCATGACCGTCGCGAGCATGCCCATGTGGTCGCCCGTGACGCGGTCCATGCCGGCCGCGGCCAGGCCTTCCCCGCGAAAGATGTTGCCGCCGCCGATCACCACGCCGACCTGCACGCCCGCGCGCTGGATGTCGAGCGTCTCGCGCGCGAGACGCGTGAGCACCTTGGGGTCGATGCCGTAATCGGCATCGCCCATCAGAGCCTCGCCGCTGAGCTTGAGCAGGATGCGTTTGTATTTGGCTTCGGGCATGCGGGGTCTCGGTCGACGGCGGGCAAACGGACATATTGTAGCGGAGAGCGCCACCCCATGCTCCGACGCCCGCTCAGTCGAACGGCGGCGCCGTCTCCGGCACCTGTGCCACCTCGACGTGGGCATCGCGCGCGGTCAGCACCGCACCGATCGAGGCAGCGATGATCGCGGCGATCGCGAGCCACTGGAATGCGCTGAGCCGCTCGCCGAGGAACGCGAGGCCGAGCAGGGCGCCCATCGCGGGCTCGACGCTGACCAGAATCCCGACGGTGCGCGCCGGCAGCCGCGTCAACGCGAACATCTCGAGCGAGTACGGCAGCGCGGAGCTCAGCACCGCGACGCCGAGCGCGAACGGCAGCGCCTGCGGCGTGAACAGCGCCGTGCCTGCGTGCGCGACGCCGACCGGCACGGCGATCAGCGCACCGATGGTCGAGCCCACGGCGACGGCGTCGCCGCCGAACGCTGCGCCGGCGTGCCGGCCGATCACGATGTAGCTCGCCCAGCCGATCGCCGCGGCGAGCGCGTACAGCACGCCGACCGGATCGAGCGCCTGCGCGTCTTCGTGCCATGGCAGCAGCAGCCCGAGGCCGAGCACGACCAGCGCGACCCAGACGAAATCCAGCGCGCGACGCGAACCGAGCAGGGCGATGGCGAGCGGCCCGAGGAACTCGAGCGCGACGGCGATGCCGAGCGGGATCGTGCGCAAGGCCATGTAGAAGCACAGGTTCATGACGCCGAGCGTGATGCCGTAGCCGCAGATCGCGGTCCAGCCGCGCGCCGCCGCGAAGCGTCGCCATGGCCGGCGCAGCAGCAGGAGAATCAGCGCGCCGAGCCCGAGGCGCATGGCCGTCGCACCTTGCGCGCCCATGATCGGGAACAGTTGCTTGGCGAGCGCGGCGCCGAACTGGAACGACAGCATGCCGAGCAGCAGCGAACCTACCGGCAACCAGGGCGAAGCAGGGCGCGAGGACATGGCGACGAGGCTCGAGACGAAGCGCGCATCATGCCTGTGCGCGCCGCCGGGGGCCAGCCGTCCGCTCGGCGATGCCGGACGAACCCGCGGCGCGCGCGAAAAAAAAGCCGCGATCGCTCGCGGCTTTTTTCGACTCGTCCGGCGAAAGAAGGCCTACTTCGCCAGGCCCGCCTGCTTCATCACTTCGGCGGCATAGTCCTCGACCACCTTCTCGATGCCTTCGCCGACGGCGATGCGCTTGAAGCCGATCACGTCGGCGCCCGCGGCCTTGGCGGCGGCTTCGACGGTCTGGTCGGTGTTGATCACGAAGGGCTGACCGTACAGCGTGTTCTCGTTGACGATCTTGGCGACCTTGCCGCCGATGATCTTCTCGAGGATCTGCGGCGGCTTGGCCTTGTCCTTCTCCGACATCTTGGCGAGCTCGATTTCCTTTTCCTTCTCGACGAACGCGGCGGGAACGTCGGCCGCCTTGTTGTACGGCGGGTTCATCGCGGCCACGTGCATGGCCACGCCGCGTGCGAAATCGGGCGTACCGCCCTTGACTTCGACGAGCACGCCGATGCGCCCGCCGTGCAGATAGGCGGCGACGGTGTTCGACGAATCGATGCGCACGAGGCGGCGCACTTGCACGTTCTCGCCGACCTTGGCCACGACCGCCGCGCGCGCTTCCTCGACCGTTTCACCGGTCGCGAGCTTGGTCGCCTTGAGCGCTTCGGCGTCGCTTGCGCCCGAGGCGAGGGCGGCCTTGGCCACCGCGTCGGCGAAGGCGGTGAAATTGCTGTCCTTGGCCACGAAATCGGTTTCGGAATTGATCTCGACGAGCACGGCCTTGCCGCCTTCCTGGGCCATCGCGATGCGGCCTTCGGCGGCGACGCGGCTGGCTTTCTTGTCGGCCTTGGCGAGACCCTGCTTGCGCAGCCACTCGACGGCGCTGTCCATGTTGCCCTGGTTTTCGGTGAGCGCTTTCTTGCACTCCATCATGCCCGCGCCGGAACGCTCGCGGAGCTCCTTGACCATGCTTGCCGTGATTTCCATTTGTATACCTCGGTAGTTCGTGGCGCGCGGCGGCGCGCCCAAGTTCGAATCATGAAGAAAACTGGAGACAAGACCGTTACGCCGCTTTCCCTTCTCCCGTTCGCAGGGAGAAGGCGAAAGACGGGTGAGCGACGCCGTGCACAAGCCTCCCTCACCCGGCCGCTCTCCCGCGCGCGGGAGAGGACTGGCGCTTACTCGGCCGCGCTCGCCTCGTCGGCCTTGCGGCCGGCCGGCTTGCCGCGCGGAGCGGCCTTCTTCGGCGCCGGCTTGTTGCCGCGCGGGCCTTTGTTGCGGCGGTCGTCGCGCTCGCGCGCTTCCTTGGCGACCGGGTTGCCTTCGGCGTCGAGCTCGACGAATTCGTCCTTGGCCGTGGCGGCCGCGAGCGGCGCCGCAGCCTTGCCCTCGAGCACCGCGTCGGCCGCGGCGCGCGTGTAGAGCTGCACGGCGCGGATCGCGTCGTCGTTGCCCGGGATCGCGTAGTCGACCAGGCTCGGATCGTAGTTCGTGTCGACGACGGCGATGACCGGAATGCCGAGCTTCTTCGCCTCGAGCACGGCGATGTTCTCGTGGCCGATGTCGATGACGAACAGCGCGTCCGGCAGGCCGTTCATGTTCTTGATGCCGCCGAGGGACTTCTCGAGCTTCTCCTTCTCGCGCAAGAGACTCAGCACTTCGTGCTTGACGAGTTTTTCGAAGCTGCCGTCGGTCGCCATCGACTCGAGCTCCTTGAGGCGCGAGATCGACTGCTTGACCGTGCGGAAATTGGTCAGCATGCCGCCGAGCCAGCGCTGCGAGACGTAAGGCATGCCGCAACGCGCGGCCTCTTCCTTCACCGATTCGCGCGCCGAGCGCTTCGTGCCGACGAACAGGATCGTGCCGCGCTTCTGCGCCAGGCCCGAGATGAAGTTCATGGCGTCGCTGAACAGCGGCAGCGTCTTTTCGAGGTTGATGATGTGGATCTTGCCGCGCGCGCCGAAGATGTACGGCGCCATGCGGGGATTCCAATAACGAGTCTGATGGCCGAAATGCACGCCAGCTTCGAGCATCTGGCGCATGGTCACTTGAGGCATGTTGGCGGAACTCCAAATAGGGGCATGCCGCGGCGCTGCGCGGCGAAGCCCGGGGTTAGAACCTCCACGTCCCCAGCGTTGGCGACCTCGCTAGCGGAACGGCTTGGCGTCCGCCGGAAGCACCCCGACAACGGTATCGAGACGTGTGTGGATTGCTCCCCACCGTGGGGAACCGCGGAATTATAGCCAGTACCTCGACTTGCGGCAACTTGGCCCGTGCGCCGGCCGGCCCCATATGGGTTCGGCGGCCGCGTCGGCGCCGCGGGCTCGAAACGGCAGTGCTGGAGCCGTTTCCGGCTGTTGCGTGATAATCGCCGCTTGCGGCGACGTTTTCGACCGCCTTCAGGACTCAGCCCTCGATTCGAACCATGGCCATTACTGTCAAAACCCCGCAGGAAATCGAAAAGATGCGCCTCGCCGGCGCACTGGCCGCCGAGGTGCTCGAGATGATCGCGCCGTACGTCAAGCCCGGTGTGACTACCGAAGAACTCGATCGGCGCTGCTACGAACACATCGTCGAAGTGCAGAAGGCGATCCCGGCGAACGTCGGCTACAAGGGTTTCCCGAAGACGATCTGCACCTCGGTCAACAACGTGATCTGCCACGGCATCCCGAGCCCCGGCAAGGTGCTCAAGGACGGCGACATCGTCAATATCGACGTGACCGTGATCAAAGACGGCTGGCACGGCGATACCAGCCGCATGTACTACGTCGGCGAGCCGTCGGTGCTCGCCAAGCGTCTGTGCACGGTCACGTTCGAGGCGATGATGAAAGGCATCGAGCAGGTGCGCCCGGGCGCGACGCTCGGCGACATCGGCCATGCGATCCAGCAATACGTCGAAGCGAACCGCTTCTCCGTCGTGCGCGAATACTGCGGCCATGGCATAGGCCGCATCTATCACGAGGATCCGCAAGTGCTGCACTACGGTCAGCGCGGCACGGGTCTGCCGCTGCGCGCCGGCATGACGTTCACGGTCGAGCCGATGGTCAACGCCGGCAAGCCGCAGACGCGCTTGCTGCCTGACGGCTGGACCGTCGTGACCAAGGACCATTCGCTGTCCGCGCAATGGGAGCATACGATCGCGGTGACCGAGGACGGCTACGAGATCCTGACGCCATGGCCGAAGGCGGCGTAGCGACGATGAAGCGTGGAAGATTGCAGCACGAAGGACGCGGAGAGGCACGAAGTTTTGATTCGGCGTTCGCGATCCATCGCGTTTTCCCGCGCCGCTTTGCTTCGTGATCTTCGTGTCCTTCGCGGTCAAGTCGTCCTGATCTTTTTTGCACAACCCCGCGGAACGTGCGATGCAGATCGAACTTCCTCGTCTACCTAGCGCCGTCCCGCGCAGCGGCGTCTCGTCCGACGCACGCCTCGCGCTCAGGCAGCTGCTCGGCGACGTGGACCGGCGCATCGCCGAGGCGTTTCGCGCGGGCGGCGATGCCGAAGCGCTCACGCGCACGCGTGCCGAAGCGGTGGAGGGCGTCGTCGCGCACGTGTGGAACGCCTGCTTGGGCGACGTCTGGCCGATTGCGCTTTTCGCCGTGGGCGGCTTCGGGCGCGGCGAGCTGTTTCCGTTCTCGGACGTCGACCTGCTCGCGTTGAGCCTGGACCCGCCGCCAGCGGCGGCGTTGCGCGCGCTCGAATCGTTCTTCACGTGCCTGTGGGACGTCGGTCTGAAGCCGGGGCACGCGCTGCGCACGACCGCGGAATGCCGCGACATCGCGGCCGCGGACGCGACGGTCTACACGAGCCTCTTCGACGCGCGACGCATCGCCGGCGCGGCGGCGATGGACGCCGAACTCGCGAGCCTGCTCGCCGACCCGGCGCTTTGGCCGCCCGCGCGCTATCTCGCCGCCAAGCGCGCCGACCGCGAGCAGCGTCACGCGCGCTTCGACGACACGGCCTACAACCTCGAGCCGAACATCAAGGAAGGTCCCGGCGGCCTGCGCGCCGTGCACCTCGTGCGCTGGCTCGGACGCCGCCTGTTCGGCGCGGGAGATTTCGCCGCGCTCGTCGCCTGCGGCATGTTGTCGGCCTCCGACGCCGAGTCCGCTGCGGCGGCGCATATGCTGCTCGCACGCATCCGCTTCGCGCTGCACTTGACGGCCGGCCGCGCGCAGGAGCGCCTGCTGTTCGACTACCAGCGTACGTTGGCCGCGCAGTTCGGCTTCGTCGACGAGCACGCGCAGAATCTCGCCGTCGAGCAATTCATGCAGGGATACTATCGCGCGGCGATCGCGCTCGAACGCCTGAGCGCCCGTTTCCTGAGCCGCTGCGAGGAGGCGCTCGATCCCGACGCGCAGGGGCCGCCGCAGCGCGTGAGCCTCGATTTCGTCAGCATCGGCGGAAGACTCGACAGCGATGCGCCGGATATCTTCGTGCAGCGGCCGGCGGCGCTCGTGGATCTTTTTCGCGTCTGGGGCGAACACCCGGAACTCAAAGGCTTGCGCGCCGATCTCGTGCAGCGCATCGACGAAGCGCTGGCGAGCGCGGGCGATTCGCTCGCGCACGATGCGGAAGTCAACGCCGCGTTCGCGCGCCTCCTGCGCCGCGGTGCGCCGGCCGTCGAAGCGCTCGCGCGCATGAACCGCTGCGGCGTGCTCGCGCGCTACCTGCCGGCTTTCGGCCGCGTGGTCGGACGCATGCAGTACGACCTGTTCCATGTGTACACGGTCGACGAGCACACGATCCGCGTGCTGCGCAACGTCGCGCGTTTCGCCGATCCGGCCGCCTGCCGCGAATTCGCCCACGCGCACGACGTCTGGACGCGGCTCGTCAAGCCCGACCTGCTGCTGCTCGCCGCGCTGTTCCACGACATCGCCAAGGGCCGCGGCGGCGATCATTCCGAACTCGGCGAAGCCGAAGCGCGCGAGTTCTGCGCCAGGCTCGAGCTTGCCGAGGCCGACGTCGATCTCGTCGCCTGGCTCGTGCGCCGGCACCTGCTCATGAGCGTGACCGCGCAGCGCCAGGACATCACCGATCCCGAGGTCGTGCACCGCTTCGCGGCCGAAGTCGGCGACTGGGAGCGTCTCGATTATCTTTACCTGCTCACCGTCGCCGACATCGCCGGCACGAGCGCGAAATTGTGGAATTCGTGGAAAGATAAACTTTTGTCGGATTTATACGTGAGCGCGCGCTACGTGCTGCGCGCCGGCATCGAGCGCGTGCCGCGCACGGCCGAACGCATCCGCGAGTGCCGCGAGGACGCCGCGAGGCTGCTCGCCGAGCGCGGCGTCGAAGCCGCGGCGGTCGCGCGCGTCTGGACCGCGTTTCCCGAGGAGAGCTTCCTGCGGTTCACGCCCGCGCAGATTGCGGCGCAGACCGCCGCAATCGCCGCATCCCCGGCGCCGCCGCTCGTGCTCGTCGAACCGCAAAGCGGTCGCGGCGGCACGGAGGTGTTCGTGCGCGCCGAGGATCGCGACGGATTGTTCGCCGCGCTGACCGCCGTGTTCGACCGTCTGCGCCTTTCCGTGCTCGAAGCGCGCGTCGTGACGTCGCTGGACGGCATGGGACTCGACAGCTTCCTCGTGCTCGACGGCGACGGCCGCGCGCTCGTCGACGCGGCGCAGATCGGCCGGCTCGAACGCGCGCTGCGCCAGGCGCTCGCCGAGCGTCCTTATCGCGCCGAGCTCGCGCCGCGGCCCGTCGCGCGTTCGCTCAAGCACTTTCCGATCGCCGTGCGCGTGGAGATCGGCGCCGCGCCGGTCGGCGGCCGCAGCCAGCTCGCCCTCGTCTGCGCCGATCGCCCCGGCCTGCTCGCCGCCGTCGCCAGCCTCTTCCGCGAACGGCGCATTCGCGTGCATGATGCGCGCATCGCCACGTTCGGCGAACGCGTGGAGGATTTTTTCTTGATCAGCGACGAACGCAACGAACCGCTGGCGACGGCGGAGCGCGAGGAATTGCGCGCCGCGCTGCGCAGCCTGCTCGAAGACGCGACCGGGAGCGCACCGCATGCAGCGGCTTGAAGCGCTCATCGACGCGGCTTGGGAGCGCCGCGCCGAGCTCGGCGAGCGCGAAATCGAAGACACGCTCAAACCGGCGATAGCCGAGGCGCTCGGTCTGCTCGAAAGCGGCGAGCGGCGCGTCGCCGAACCGGGGGCCGGCGGCTGGATCGTGCATCAGTGGCTCAAGAAAGCCGTGCTGCTCTCGTTTCGCGTCAGCCCGAACCGGGTCATGGAGGCGGCGCCGGCGCCGTATTTCGACAAGGTTCCGCTGCGCTTCGAAGGCTTCGACGACGCGAAGTTCCGCGCGCTCGGTGCGCGCGCGGTCCCGGGCGCCGTCGTGCGCCGCGGCGCGCACATCGCGCGCGACGTCGTGCTCATGCCGAGCTTCGTCAACATCGGTGCCTACGTCGGCGCGGGCACGATGGTCGACACCTGGGCCACCGTCGGTTCGTGCGCACAGATCGGCCGCAACGTGCATCTGTCGGGCGGCGCCGGCATCGGCGGCGTGCTCGAGCCGCTGCAGGCCGCGCCGACGATCATCGAGGACGGTTGCTTCATCGGCGCGCGTTCCGAGGTCGTCGAGGGCGTGATCGTCGAGCGCGGCAGCGTGATCGGCATGGGCGTGTTCCTCGGCCAATCCACGCGCATCTACGACCGCGCCACGCGCGAGGTCCATTACGGCCGCGTGCCGGCCGGCAGCGTCGTCGTCGCCGGGAGCCTGCCTGCGCAAGACGGCAGCCACAGCCTCTACGCTGCCGTAATCGTCAAGCGGGTCGACGAAAAGACCCGCGCGAAGACGAGCTTGAACGAGTTGTTGAGGGAGTGAATCGCCCGTCCATTCGTTCCCGCAAAGACGATTTGGAGCATGACGATGACAAAAGTATACGGCCTCGAAAAATGCAGCACCTGCCAGAAGGCCCGCAGCTGGCTCGAGCGGCACAAGATTCCACACGAATTCATCGATTACCGCGAGCATCGCGTCGATCCCGCGACGCTCAAGGCGTGGGCGCGATCCGCCGGCGGTTGGGAAGCGCTCGTCAACCGCACCGGCATGACGTGGCGCAACCTGCCGCCCGCGCGCAAGACGCCGGGTTCGGATCCCGAATGGCTGCTGCTCATCAAGGAATATCCGGCGCTGATCAAGCGACCCGTGGTCGTACGCGGCGACGAGGTGAGTCTCGGTTTCACCGACAAGAAGCTCGCGCAGCTGTTCGCCGCCGCATGAAGGTCGATTCGAAAACCTCTTGCCGGGAACCCCACTATCGAGGCGCTGCGGCCCAGTGGCTTGCGATGGCGCGCGGGGGAGAGGCATGACGGTGCGCGCCAGCGACGTCCTCGAGTTGACTTGCGAACTGATCCGCCGCACGTCGGTCACGCCCGACGATGCCGGCTGCCAGGAGCTGCTTGCGGCGCGGCTCGAGCGCGCCGGTTTTGCGATCGAGCGATTGCGGTTCGGCGCCGTCGACAATCTGTGGGCGACGCACGGCGAGGGTGCGCCCGTGTTCGCGTTCTTGGGCCACACCGACGTCGTGCCGAGCGGGCCCGAGGCCTCGTGGTCCAGCCCGCCGTTCGCGCCGACGCTGCGCGATGGACGTCTATACGGCCGTGGTGCGGCGGATATGAAATCGGGCGTGGCGGCGATGACGCTCGCGCTGGAGAGCTTCGTGACCGCGCACCCCGTGCACCGCGGCACCGTGGCGCTGCTCGTGACGAGCGACGAGGAAGGACCGCTCAACGAAGACGGAGTGCGCCGTGTCGTCGACGAGTTCCGGCGGCGCGGACAGCGCATCGACTACTGCGTGGTCGGCGAGCCGTCTTCGGCGGAGCGGCTCGGCGATATCGTGCGCGTCGGGCGGCGCGGCTCGCTGTCGGGCACGCTCGAAGTCCGCGGCGTCCAAGGGCATGTGGCGTATCCCGACAAGGTGCGCAACCCGATCCACCTCGCCGCGGCGGCGCTCGCCGAGCTCGCGGCGACGCGCTGGGACGAGGGCAACGCCGAGTTCCCGCCGACGTCGTTCCAGATCTCGAACGTCCATGCCGGCACGGGCGCGCTCAACGTCGTGCCGGGAACGCTCGAGGCGCGCTTCAATTTCCGCTATTGCACGGAAAGCTCGGCGGCGAGCCTGCGCGAGCGCACGGAAGCGATCCTGCGCCGCCACGCACTCGATTATTCGCTGCGCTGGGATCTCTCGGGCGAGCCGTTCCTGACGCGCGCCGGTGCCCTGCGCGATGCGGCGTTCGCCGCGATCGTGGATACTTGCGGGGTCGAACCCAGGGCCGATACGGGCGGCGGCACGTCGGATGCGCGCTTCGTCGCGCCGCTCGGCGCGGAAGTCGTCGAGGTCGGTCCCGTCAACGCGTCGATCCACAAGATCGACGAATGTGTCGCGCTCGACGAGCTCGAACGCTTGCCGGAGCTGTACCGGCGCATCGTCGAGCGGCTGCTCGCCGGCTGAGGAACGAGGTGCACGATGACACGCAGTGACGATCGCCGCCCCTGGCGGAGCCTGGCCTTCAGCGCGTTCGCCGCGCTCGGCATCACGGGTTCGTGCACGGCGATGGAGCCCGCCGGGACGGCCGGCAACACTGTGGAGAGCCACGGCGGCACGACGACCGTGCACCTCAATATGTCGCTGCTCGCCACGCTCGGTCTGCGTGTCGGCGAGGTCAAGCAAGGCTTGCCAGTCCCGGACGCCGGCAAGCGAGGGAGCTACCGCAATCTGCGCTTCGCCGCGCTCGATCTGAGCGTGTTCCGCTTCCGCGAAACGGACGGCGTGCCGCGCGCGTTCACGGGCGGCGCCCTGCAGCACGCGGGCGGTTTCGTTCTCGCGTATCCGGGCGGATACGCGGATCTGCGCGGTTTCACGCTCAGGCCGAACGGGCGCGGCGCGTTCGGCCTCGATCTCGTCGGCGGCGACGCGCACACGTGGTTCACGCTCGCGCACGGGCACTACAAGCTCGAAGACGGCAATCGCAGGTTCGCCTCGCGCGTCATGAATCTCGCCCTTTCGCCGTATTTCGCCGCGCGTCTCGGGCATCCCGAGCTCGCGGGCTTCGTGGTCGGCGGGGTGGATACGCTTTCGCCCGTGTCATCGTCGGAGTCGGCGACGATCAGCAGCGGCGTGTGCAGCGCGCCGTGGCCGAGCGCGGCGGCGCCTGCGGACATCCGCGTCATCTTCCAGACGAACGATCTCGAAACCGACAAGCCCGACACCGTGCATTTCATGCGCTGCGGCTTGCCAAACGGCAGCGGCGGCTACACGGATGCGAGCTGCACCGCGACGAGCACGGATCGCGGCGTCGTGTTCGCGCCCGACACGAGCCTGCAAAACGTCGGCACGAGCGCAGTGCCGTGGCACGAGATGTTCTCGAGCCCCTCGCCGCCCTACGGCAACGATCAGCATCCGTTCCTGATCTGGAATCTGTATCGCGTCGACGCCGACGGTTCGCTGCGCCAACTCGCCGCCTCGGGCGTCAAGC
Organism: Rudaea sp.; assembly: GCA_035650835.1. GTDB lineage: Bacteria > Pseudomonadota > Gammaproteobacteria > Xanthomonadales > Rhodanobacteraceae > Rudaea. The sequence goes on from DASRGX010000171.1 coordinate 13,998, forward strand.
ATGCCTTCGCCACGATCAACGGCGCGTGCCCGTGCAGCGATACGACCGTGAGTTATCCGACCTGTCAGGACAGCTATTCCGACTACAGCAACGACATCGACGCGAATACCGAGCCCAATTTCCTCGGCCCGCGCAGCGAGCTGATTCCTGCAACCGGCCAGTGGGGACGCTGTCTGTCGATCTTCGACAAGGACTGCAACGGCGTGCTCGACAACGATGCCGGCGCGCAGAACGATTTCCAGTACCGTGCCGTCGTGCTCGAAAGCGATCTCATGCAGGCGGGCGCGAAGTACTACTTCGAGTACCGCTACATCGTGCGCGACCAGGCGAACATCTACGACGCCATCGGCGTGAGGCCGATCACGCCGACCAAGGCCATGGCGGGCAGCAGCTACGCGTGGGACACCACGCCCGGCGCGTTCGTGAGCGGGCCGGTCATCAATCTCTGGGTCGACCCGGCGAGCCCGCCGGCGGGCGCCGCGAACGCGGAGCTCGCGACGCCGGAAGGCCGCGCGCGCATCGCCGTGAAGACCACGGCGCTGGGCGACGGCACGTATCGGTACGACTACGCCGTCATGAATTTCGATTTCGCGCGCGCCGTCATCGACCCGGCGCATCCGAGCGAACCGAATCTGCACGTCGAGTCCGCCGACGGTTTCTCGGCGTTCACGGTGCCGGTGAGTCCGGGTGTGACGATCACGAACGCGACGTTCGCCGATCTCGATCACGATGCGAGCAACGACTGGACGTTCACGCAGAGCGGCAACGCGCTGCGCTGGCAGGCGCCGGCCGGCCATCCGCTCGAATGGGGAACGCTGTACCGCTTCTCGTTCGTCGCGAGCCAGGCGCCGCTGCCGTCGAGCGCGGCGCTCGACGTCGCCACGCCCGGTTCGCCGGCGCAGTATTTCGGCGCGACCCTCGCGCCGCTCGTCGACGAGATCTTCCACGACCGTTTCGGCGACTGAACGTGCGCGTCGCGCTCGCCGTCGTCGCGCTGCTCGCCTCTGCGCTCGGGCGCGCGAGCACGCCGTGGTGGCAGGTGAGCGATGCGCTCGATTTCACGCCGCACGGCACGCAGCCCGGGCTCGCGTATCCGCTGTCGAGCAGCGACAGCTGCAAGTCGTGCCACGCGAGTTCGACGAACACCGACCCCGCATTTTTCCCGTGGAACACGTGGAGCGGCTCGATGATGACCAACGCCACGCGCGACCCGGTGTTCTGGGCCGCCCTCGACGTCGCCAATCACGACCAGCCCGGCGTCGGCGACTACTGTCTGCGCTGCCACACCCCGCAGGGCTGGTACGGCGGTCACGTGGTGAAAACCGGCACCGGCACGGTGCTCGACGGCAGCAACGGTTGCCGGCTCGCGGGAGACTACGCGCAACCCGACAGCGGCAACGGTAGCGGCCCCAGCGACTATGCCGGCGAGACTTGCCACTATTGCCATCGGCTCGTGAACGCAGGTCCGCAAGGCCAGTCTCCCTACGACGAGAACGCGAACGCATGGCTCGACGATGGCGACTGCAACGGCGCGGGAGCCCCGTGCCGGCGCGGTCCGTACGACTATCCGGACGGCGGGGCGGTCGATCCGCCGCCGCATCCGTGGGCGCAGTCGGCGTACCACATGCAAAGTGCGCTTTGTGGAAATTGCCACAATGTATCCACCCCCGACACGAGCGCCGGGCCGCTGCGTACGCTGATCGACGGCGCTGGCCGGGACACGGGCATCCCGTTCCCGATCGAGCGCACGTTTCGCGAATGGCAGCAGAGCGATTTCGCGGACGTCGTGTTCCGCGACGCCTTCGGCGACGCACCCGCGTACCGGCCCGCGCTGGCGCAGAGCCGGCAATGTCAGGACTGCCACATGCCCGTGAGCGCCGATCCGAACGCCTACGCCTGTGTGCTGGAAAGCCGCGGTTCGCGTGCCGGCATGTTGCCCGTGCACGGCTTCGCGGGGGGCAACGCCTGGGTGCCCGCGATCCTCGGTGGCGAATATGGACCCGCGCTCAACCGCTCAACGGCGTTCGCGGGCACGGTGACGGCGGCGCAGCAGATGCTCGCCGCGGCGGCCGAGGTGGACATCGCTTCCGCCAAGCTCAAACTGCCGAACGGCAGCGCCGCAGGCACGCTCACGCTGCGCGTGCGTGTGACGAACCTGAGCGGCCACAAACTGCCGACGGGCTATGCCGAAGGGCGGCGCATGTGGCTCGACGTCGCAGTGCACGACGCGGCCAATGCGCTCGTCGCCGAGAGCGGCGCGTACGACGCAGCGAACGCGGCGCTCGCGCTCGATGCGCAGGCGCGCGTCTACGAAGTCCTGCAAGGCGTCTGGAACGGCAGCACGTGCGCCGTCAGCGACGCGAGCGGCAAGCTGCAATTCCATTTCGTGCTCAACGATTGCATCGCCAAGGACAACCGCATCCCGCCGCTCGGCTTCGCCGGCGGCAGCGATCCGGAAACCGCGCCGGTCGCCCAGAGCTACGCCTCGGTCGCGCCGAACCGTCTGGCCAACTACGACGATGCACCGTATGCGTTCGCGATCCCGGCGGGCACCGCCCTGCCGCTCCACGTGACGGCCACGCTCTACTACCAGACCGCCAGCGGCGAGTACATCCGGTTCCTGCGCGACGAGGCGCAAACGAAAGGGTTTCCCGATGAAAACACGCTGTGCAGCGGCGCCCCGAACCGACCGTTCGCGGTCGGGCCGCAATCGCGCACGCGTGCCGAGTATCTTTATGAACTTTGGAACAATGCCGCAAATGACGCCACGCAGCCCGGACACGGCAAGTCGCCGCCGCAAGTGGCGGGCAACGTCGACACGATCGTCGTTGGCGGCTGACGCGGCTCGCCGTTTTCGGCGCAGGCTGGAATCTCAGCTGGAATTTAGGTCTCCCCTGAGAGCCAAAGCTTCCGCTCGTCCTGCGGCCGAGCGGGTAACTTCTTTGCCTCGCGCAAAGAAGTCACCAAGAAACGCGTGCAAGCCGGCCGTGAGGCGAAAACCGTACGGGATGACATTCTTAGACGGTCACCATTCGCTCGGCCGTCGATACCGCTCCAAGACGAAATCCTAGAGGTCCTATCCAGGCACGTAGAAGCAGATCGTGGACATGTGAAGTCGTAGCACCTCGATGGTGCAGCGTTGGAGCGGTATCGACGGCCGAAGCGACTTGTGGATGCGATCAGCGTTTCATCCCGTATGGATCTTAGCCCCGACGCCGCTCAAACGTGTTTCTTGGTGACTTCTTCGCACGAGCAAAGAAGTTACCCGCTCGGCCGCAGGACGAGCGGAAGCTCTGGCTCTAAACGAAAAAACAGAACTCGATTCCCGTGAGAGCGAGGGCCTATCTCGGCGCCAGCGTCAAAGTATACTTCGCAGCGCCCGGCAGGAACGGCGCAGCTTTGCCGCGTGCCCAATCCTCGTGACCCGCGAGATAGAACGGCGACAGGGGATTGTCGCTCTGTCCGCCCGGCATGTGGAAATAGCCGAATTCCTCGTGTCCGGGTTCGACGGCGAAGCGCTCGGATGCGCCGAAGCTTTCGGCCTGGACGCGCGGCATGTTCGAGTCGCCCGGAAGCTGCTCGCTCGGTGCGTCGAGCAGCCAGCCGAGCCAGGGCAGGGCGCGGCTCAACGGATGGCGGATGTGCGTTGCGATCGCGTCGCCCCAGGTGCGCGTCGGGCCGGCGTCGCGCAAGTGAGCGGCGATGCGGGCGGCGCATTTGCGCAGCAGATCGTCCCAATCGGCATATCCGGGAGGCAGGAGATGGGGCGGGCGGGCGACGAGGATGGCATCGACGAGCACCTCGGCCTGCGGCAGGTGCGGCGCGGTGTAGTCCTTGTATTTCGCGCGCACGGCGGCGGCGAAACCGTCCATGACTGTGTCGAGGATTTCCTTGCGGAAATCGCGCGTCAGGCGGTAGCCGGCCGAGGACGGGTCGGCACGCCCGTCCCAATCGTCGGCATATTGCTTCATGAGCGCCATGCCGGGACTGTCCGGCGCGTGCTTGAGCGTCTCCGCGAGCAGGTCGTGCCAGTGCGTGAGCAGGATCGCGCGATCGTCGAGCTGGATCGCGAGCATGTCGTCGGGCGCGAAGCGATCCTTGGCTTTCAGATCGTCGCGGATCTGGCGCGCGCGCGCGCCGAGATCGTAGCCGCCGTCGCCTTCGTGCGCGTAGTCGATGCCTTCCCAATCGAGCGTGCGCGTGTTCGCCGTCCATAGCCGCTGCGATGGCGGATTGCCGATATGCGGGTATTCGGCGGGTTCGAACCAGCCGTTCCAGCCCGTCCCGGCGACGCTGAAATCAGCGGGCAGGCGCGGGTCGTAGCCGCCCTCGCGGCGCGGGATGCGGCCGGCGATGGTCCAGCCGATGTTGCCCGCGCGGTCGCCGACCACGAAGTTCTGCGGCGGCATACCGCAGCGGTTCGCGACTTCCATCGCTTCGTCGACGCTTTCGGCGACATCGAGGTGCGCGAGCGTGACGTCGAGGCCTCCCGGACGGAGCGCGGTCCACATGAGCGCGAGCGGCGTGCCGTCGGTGTCCTCGGCGAGGATTGGTCCAAATTGCGTCTCGCGCACGGTGATTTTTTCGTCCGGCGCGCCGTGCACCTTGATCGTCTCCTCGATTTCGCGCACCGGTTCGCTGCCCTGCGCGGTGCGGTAGCGCGACTTGTCCGCGGGATCGGGCACGACGCGCACCCAGTCGGTCCAGTCGCCGTAGCTGTTCGTGAACGCCCAGGCGACATGCCGGTTGCTGCCGGCGACGAGCGCGGGCAGTCCCGGCAGGGTGACGCCGACGAGATCGACGGTGTCGCCTGCGCGGCGCGGACTCGGATAGGTCAGGCGTGCGCGGAACCAGATGTTCGGCACACGCAGATTGAGATGCATGTCGTTGGCGACCAACGCCGCGTGCGTGGAGGTCAGCGCGCCGGCCACGGCGAAGCTGTTGCTGCCCGGCGTAACCGGGCGCTCGGCCGAGGCCGGGATGCTGAGCAGCTTCGGATCGAGCTTCGAGATGTCGATCTCGGCGGCGCTCGGCAGATCGGGGTACTTCATGGGCGGCCCGGAGAGCGGCGCATCCCACGGCCCGCCGCTCGTCGACAGGAATTTGTATACATTTTCGCCAAGCGCGGCGCGGATCTTCGCGAACGCAAGTTCGCGTGCGTTCGTGGCGTCGTTGAGATCGAGGTACATTGCGCCGATGACGAGCAGGCTGTCCTCGTCGCTCCACGGCCGCGGCGCGCCGCGCAGCACCCAGTATTCCCACGGCCGCGAGCCGAGCGCCTCGAGTCCCGCGTTGACGCCCTGGCGGTAGGCGGCGATGCTCGCGCGGTCCTCCTCGGACAGCGTGGCGAGCCCCGCTTGGGCATGGGCGCGCAGTCGCAGCCGGCGGTTGCGCTCGTCGCTCGCCACGGCCGCCGGGCCGACCAACTCTGCGAGCTCGCCGGCCGCCACGCGGCGCATGAGGTCCATCTCGAAGAAGCGCTCCTGCGCATGTACGAAGCCGAGCGCGAAATAGACGTCGCGCCGGCTCGAACCGCGGATGCTGGCGACGCCGAGCGCGTCGCGTTCGACCGTTACCGGGGCGTTCAGTCCCGGCATGTTCAGCTTTCCGTCGAGGCGCGCCAAGCCGGCGTGCAGGCCGAGCCAGGCGACGGCGGGGACGGCAAGTATCAGGATGACGACGGCCAGCGCAAGGCGGCGCAGCAGGGGGCGGCGTTTGGGCATGTTCGAAGCGGGTAGTCGAAAGCGCGATGGTAATGCATCCCGGGGCCCCGCTGTCGGCGCCGCCGCGGCGACGTTACACTTGGCGAAAGTCGGGGAACCCGGAATGGTCGAAAGCGGGGACAACGGCGCCGCGGTCGCGGAGCCTACGATCAACCTGATCCGCCGCATCCGCGAAGGCGATGCTGGCGCGCGCGACCAGCTGCTGCGCCGCTTCCTGCCGCTGCTCAAGCGCTGGGCGCACGGCCGCCTGCCGCGGCAGATGCGCGACCTCAACGAAACCGACGATCTGGTCCAGGTCACGCTGGTCAAGGCGCTCGCGCGCCTCGACGATTTCGAAAGCGCCGGGCCGGGCGCCTTCCTTGCCTATTTGCGCCAAGCGCTGCTCAACCAGGTGCGCGACGAGATCCGGCGCCACCAGCGCCGCCCCGAGCACGGCGAGATCGACGTCGAGCTCAGCGATCCCGACGCGCCGGCGCTCATCGAGCAGATCGTCGGCAGCGAGCGCGTGCGCGCCTACGAACAGGCGCTCGCTGCGTTGCCCAAGCGGCAGCAGGGGCTCATCGTGATGCGCGTCGAATTCGGCATGAGCTACCCCGAGATCGCCGCCGAGGTCGACAGCACGCCCGATGCGGTACGCGTGATGGTGGCGCGGGCGATTGTGCAGCTGTCGCGCGCGCTCGGCTCCGAGCAGGGCTGAACGCCCGCGCATGTTCGTTTCACAGCGGGCGTGACGTTTGTGTGAAGGCGACCCGCCAGCGCAAAGGACCCGACGCATGAAACCCGACGCCCGCAAAGACGACGAGCTCGAGAAACTGGCCGCGCGCATCGCCGACGACCAGCCCGTCGATTGGCAGGAAGCCGGGGCCGACGACACCATGGCGGGGCTGCGCGAAATGCAGCAGCTCGTGCAGGGCTATCGACACATCCAGCTCGGCATGGGACGCAACACCCCGCGCTCGAGCCGGTTCCAGTTCGGCGGGCTCACGGTCGTCGATCTCATCGGGCAGGGCACCCAGGGCGAGGTCTGGTGCGCCTACGATCCGATGCTCGACCTCAACGTCGCGCTCAAGCTGCGCAAGCTAGGCTCGGACACGCTTTCGCATCAGTTCCTGGCCGAGGCGCGGCGTCTGGCGCGCGTGCGTCAGGCCAACATCGTGAGCGTCTACGGGGCCGCCGTGCACCGCGGCCGCGCCGGCATCTGGACGGAGCTGATCCGCGGCACCTCGCTCGCGGAGCTCCTCAAGCAGCACGGACCGTTTCCGGCCGACGAGGTGCGCGGCATCGGCCTCGATCTCTGCCACGCGCTCGCCGCCGTGCACCGGCACGGCCTCGTCCACGGCGACGTGAAGACCGACAACGTCATGCGCGAAGTCTCGGGGCGCATCGTGCTCATGGACTTCGGCGCCGCGCGCGAATTCGAGAAGGCGCAAGGGCCGGCGGTTTCGGGCACGCTCAACTATCTCGCGCCCGAGGTGCTGCGCGGGGCGGCACCTTCGCCGGCCAGCGACATCTACGCGCTCGGCGTGCTGCTGTTCCGGATCTTGAGCGGTGCCTATCCGTACGAGGCCTCCGACCTCGAGGCGCTGTTGCGCGCGCAGGACCGCGGCGAGCGCGCACGTCTCGTCTCCCTGCGCAAGGATGTGCCGCGCGGCCTGGCCAAAGCGGTCGAAACCGCGCTCGAGCCCGATCCCGCCCGCCGGCATGCCACCGCACTCGGCTTCGCCGCTGCGCTGGCCGCCGACGAACCCGCGGCGCAGTCGCTGTGGCGGCGCATCGGGATCGCCGCGCTGGCCGCGGGACTCGCCGGCGTCGTGGCGACGGTCGGCATGGCTTGGCGCGGAAGTACGCCCGGGTGGCAGACCGAGCTCACGTTCCGGCGCGTCGATCGCAACGGCAGCGTGGCGCTCGCCGACGGCGCGACCGTCGCGCTCGGCGACCGCCTCGCGCTCGATTTCCGCACGAGCCGCCCGACCTATTTTTACGTCTTCGACGACGACGGTTCCGGCGACGCGTCCGTGCTGTTTCCGCTTACCGGGGTCAAGCCCGGCAACCCGCTCGCCGCCGATGTCGCGCACCGTCTGCCCGGCACGGCAGGTACGACGCCGATGACCTGGCAGATCAGCCGCCGTGCCGAGCGCGAACGCATCGTCGTGATCGCGACCGATACGCCGCAGCCGCTGCTCGAGCGTGCGGTCGCCGATTGGGAGCACGCCGGCGGCACCGAAGTCGCATCGGTCGCGCGAGGCGCGCTCGCGCTGAGCGCGGCCCCGCAGGAGACCGAGGTCGCGAGCGCGGCGTTGCGCCACGTGCTCGACGAGCTCGATCGCAACGCCGGTGACGCCGGCATGAGGCGCTGGCAATTCGTGTTCCCGCACGGCGAACGCTGACTCGCAGCACGCGCGCGCGGCAATCTGGCAAGATAGGCGAGGGCATGGTCGCGTCTAGGTGAGTCATGCGCGGGGTACCGGTGACGATCTTGGCGGCTGCACTCTGGTGCAGCCACGCGCTGGCTGCACCGGCGCCGGCCGATCCGCGCATCGAGCGCATCTACCTCGAGCTCGGCAAAGGCGACTTCGCACACGCCGGCGACGATAGCGCCGCGCTGCTCGCGCATTTGCGCGTGCAGGATCCCATGCGCATGGCGGCGCTCGATTTGCGCCTGGACGTGCTCACGGTGCGCACCGACACGAGCAAGCCCGACGGCGCCGCGCTCGCCGAGGCCATCGACACGTTCGCAGCGCACGACCCGCGCGGCCGCGGGCTCGCCGCGCGTCTCAAGATCCAGCAAGCCGTCGAACGCGGCGACGGCAAGGCCGCGGCCGACCTCGCGCAGACGTTGCCGGATGTCGTGCGCGATCCCGCCGAAGTCGATCTCTACACCGCGCGGGCGCTCGCGCTCGTGCCGGGCCGCCTGGACGAGGTGCGCGAACGCGCGAATCGCGCGCTCGCCCTCTGGCACGACCGCCGCGGCATGCGCGCGCGCATGATCGAGGTCGAGCTTCACTACACGATAGGCACCGCCGAGCTCTATTCCGGCAGCAGTGCGTCGGCGCTCGCCGAGCTCGAACGCGGCGCGAAACTCGCCATCGACGCCTTCGGACCCGAGAGCTACATGCGTTTTCGCATGGATGCCGAACGCGCCGGCGTGTTCAGCGAGCTCGGCCGCTCGCGCGAAGCGCTGGAACTGCGCGAAGGCCTCTACGAAACGGCCAAACGCAGCTACGGCGAAAACAGCGTACAGGCGGCCAAGGCCGAGGGCTTGCTCGGCGCGGCGCTCCAGGAAATCGGCGACTACGGCACGGCGCGCCCGCACTACGAGCACGCGCAGAAAATCCTCGAAGCGGCGCCCGACACGTTCGCGCACGAGCGCATCATCCTGGCCGCGAATTTCGCCAACCTGCTGCAGGAGATGGACGAAGAGCAGGCGGCCCTGACGCAATACCAGAAGGCGCTCGACCTCACGGGCACGAGCGACGACACGATGCACATGCGCGCGGTCATCAACGCGAACATCGGCAACACCGAAGTGAAGTTGCAGCGCTACGAGGACGCGATCGTCTACTACCGCCGCGCGCTCGAGCTGCGCGAGAAATCGGACGGCAAGGAGAGTCCCGGTCTCGCCTATTCGCTCGAAGGCTTGGGTTCCGCATCGCTGCTGCTCAAGCGCTACGCCGATGCCGAAGGCTATTTCCGGCGCGCGCTCGACCTGCGTCAAAAAGGCACGCAGCCGAACCATCCGAGCATCGGTCCGCTGCGCTTCGGCCTGGCTCTCGCGCGATGGGGCGAAGGCGACACGGCCGACGCGTTCCGCATCGCCGTCGAAGCGGCCGAGCACCAGCAGGAAATCCTCTCGACGTTCGCCGCGGACTTTTCCGAGCGGCAGAGCGTCGCGTTCCGCGAGCTCATGGAACCCGCGACGGCGCTCGTCGCCTCGCTCGCCGCCGAGCGTGGCGATGCGGAAAGCGTCGCGACCGCCTGGCGACTGGCCATGGTCGAGCGCGGCCTCGTCGCGCGCACCCAGGCGTATCGGCTCGCTGCCGCGCGTTCGCAGCGCGATCCCGACATCGCCCGCGCGTTCGCCACGTGGCGCGAGGCCAACCGGGCGCTCGGCGAAGCCTGGCTCGACAAGGCCACGACCGCCGAACGCATGAGCGAGCTCAAAGCCGCCGCCGAGAACGCGCAACGCGCGCTCTGGCACGGCGCCGGCGTGGCGCCCGAGCTCAAGCCGGCGCCGAGCGACATCGCCGCGCTCGCGCGGGCGTTGCCGGCCGATGCCGTGCTCGTCGCGTTCGGCGAGGGCTTGGCCGGCGATCCGGCGCGCTCGCTCGCGGCGGGGCCGAAGCCGCAGCCCGAAGATTGGTACGCCTTCGTGCTGCGTTCGGGCGGCGCGCCGCGCATGCTGCGCGTGGGGCAGATTGCCGCACTCTCGGCCGAGATCCGCGCCTGGTACGCCGATTTGCGCGACCCGGATTCCGACCGCGAGCGCTTGCGCCGCGACGGCGAGGCGATCCGTGCAGCGGTGTTCGACGTCGCGCTCGGCGATGCGCCGGTGCGGCGCGTGTTCGTCGTGCCCGAGGGCGAGATCTATCGGCTGAGCTTCGCCGCCTTGCCGGGCCGCAGGCATGCCTACCTGATCGAAGACGGGCAGAGCGTGCATACGCTCGCGCATGAATCCGACCTGCTGCTGCCGGCTGCACCGGCCCGCGCCGGGCAGGCGCTGCTCGCGGGCGCGCCGGACTTTCCGAGCTTGCGTGGCGATTCCGCGCTCGCTGCGCGCAGCGCCTGCCTGGGCGCCGCGCGTGCGGGCTTCGCGCCGATCCCGAACGCGGCCAAGGAGCTCGACGACTTGCAGGCGCTGTTTGCCGCATCTTCCACAAGTGCGCAAGTGGTACGCGTGAGCGGCGCCGATGCCACGCGCGAGCGCGTGCTCGCGGCGATGCCGCAGGCCGACGTCGTCCATCTGGCCACGCACGGCTTCAGCCTCGACGAGACCTGCGTGGACAGTGCGGGCGCGCGCGGCGTGACGCTCGACGTCGCCTCCGCCGAGACCGGCAACGCAGCCGACACGGCGTTGTCGGGCCTGGCCTTCAGCGGCGCCGGCGTCGTGAGCAGCGCCATGCCGGCCGGCATCGTCAGCGCAGGCGAGCTCGCCACGCTCGATCTTTCGCACGTCTCGTGGATCGCGTTGTCGGCGTGCGATTCCGGTCTCGGTCCGATCGGCCGCAACGAAGGCGTGTTCGGCATGCGCCGCGCGCTGCGTCTGGCCGGCGCGCACACGGTGGTCATGAGCCTCTGGCAGGTCGACGACGCCGCGACGGCCGAGCTCATGCGCACGCTCTACCGTGCGCGTTTCGTCGCGCACGACGATGTGCCCGATGCATTGGCGGCAGCGATGCGGGATACGCTCGCCGCACGCCGTACCGCTGGTGCTTCCGACCATCCGTACTACTGGGCCGCCTTCATCGGCGAAGGCGCCTGGAGATAGATCCGCCGACGAGCGCGATGTTCGCTCGCCGCGCGACACGGCGTTCTCTCGAGTGAGATTCGCGGAATATGTCACGCCGATGCCGTCACGTTCACCTCTGCACTCGTTCGCGCTCGTTGCGATGCTCATGCCCGCATGCGCATCGGCCACGACGTTCTTCGTCACGACGACGGCCGACAACGGTAGCAACAGCGCGCCGACCGCGGGTTCGCTGCGCGCCGCCATCGTGCATGCGAACAACGCCGCCGGTGCTGCAGGCATCGATTTCTCGCTGCCGTCGTGTCCGTCGACGTTCACGATCTCGACCAACGCGCTGCCCGACATCACGAACGACGTGACCATCGATGGCTACTCGCAAAGCGGCGCGACGCAGAACACGCAGCACGGCGCCTTCGACGCGAATCTCTGCGTCGTACTGAACGGCGCGGGCGCGTTCGCGAACGGCCTGCACACCTCGGGCGGCGGCAGGCTGACGGTCGAAGGTCTCGCGTTCGCCGGATTCACGGATGCGGCGATCCGCTTCGACGCCGGCGCCGGCAACGTGGCGACCGGGAACCAGATCGGCGTCGCCTCGCTGGCGCAGAACAAGGACGGCATCCGCATCTCCGGCAGCGCGTCGGACGCCATCATCGGCAGTGCTGCGGGGCTGTCGGTTCCGGGTTCGATGAACCTCATCGGCGGCAACACGGGCACGGCCGTCTACATCGATGCCGCCGCGGGCGGCAGCGTGATCGGCGGCAACGTCATCGGCGTCGGCGCGAACGGCAGCGCAGCGAACGGCAACAATCTCGGCGTCTACATTTTCGATTCGCCGAACAACGACATCGTAAGCAACGTCGTCGCGAACAACGGGACGCAAGGCGTTCTGATCTCCGGCCCGTCGAGCACCGGCAACGTCGTGCAGGACAATTTCATCGGCGCCACCTACGACGAGTTCGCGCACGCGCCGAACGGAACGCAAGGCGTGCTGCTCTCGTTCGGCGCGGCGAACAACGTGATCGGCGCCTTCGGGAACTCCATCACCGACGGCAACACGATCTACGCCGACGGCGCTGCCGTTTGGCTGTCCACGAGCGCCGGCACCGGCAACCGCGTGCTCGCGAACCAGCAGATGTACAGCGGTACGCTCGGCTTGCCCGTCGATCTCGGCGCCAGCGGGCCGACGGCGAACGACGCCGGCGACGCCGACACGGGCGCGAACAATCTGCAGAATTATCCCGTCGTGCTGGCGGCCTATCGCACGACGACGAGCACGGGCGAATGGGTCGAGGGCACGCTCGACACGGCCGCGAACGGCACGTATCGGCTCGATTTCTACTGGGGCAACTGCTGCAGCGGCGGCCGCAGCCAAGCGACGTATTTCACGGGGGCCATCGCCACGGTCACCACCGACGCGAGCGGACACGCCCATTTCTGGGCCAAGCTGCCGTCGGTCGTCTATCCCTCCGACGGCGAGATCAGCGCCACCGCAACGAGCGCGAGCGGCGACACGAGCGAATCGGGCACGGGTGCGCAGGAAATCTTGGGCGACATGATCTTCCGCGACGACTTCGAAAACCACTGAACGCTGTTCGGTTCGTCCGCACGAGGCCGTTCTGGCCAGTGCCACGCATCCTCCGGAGTCAACGATGAACCAGGTTTCCCGCATCGCCGCGATCGGCCTCGCTTTCGCGGCCGCGTCGCTCAGCGAAAGCGCGCTCGCGCTCGCCCCCACGTGCATCACGCACAACGACAGCACGGGCCTGACCAACGCGCTCGCTGCCGCCGCGAACAGCGGTGTGAGCGCCGAGATCGACGTCGAGCAGGGCACCTACATCGTGCCGCCGACGGGATGGATCTACTCGTTCTCGCCGGAGCAGGACGTCGCGCTGCTCGGCGGTTTCGTGCCCGGCACGAATTGCAAGCAGCGGCAAATCACCGCCAGCCCGAACACCGCCGCGACGAACACGATCCTCGACGGTCAATCGCAGAACGGTGCGTTCATTTCGCTGGGACTCAAGCTCGGCGGCAACCCGGGCAATCTGCCGTACGGCACGCTCACGATCGAAGGTTTCGAGATGCGCCACCTGCAGTCGACGGGCGCGGGCGGCAGTGCTTTGTTCGCCACGTTCGACGTCGGCGACGGCTACACGGGCGGCATCCTGTTCCGCTACAACTGGGTGCACGACTCCGTCGCCGCGGCGAGCATCGTCGAGCTCCACACCGGCGGCCCGATGACGTTCACGAACAACCTCGTCGACAAGAACATCGGCGCCGAATCCGTCTACCTGCTCTCGACGGCGGGCAACCAGGCGCCGTGGCGCATCGTGAACAACACGATCGCGAACAACACGGGCGAAGGTCTGGTCACGCACCAGATCGGCACGTATGTGCAGCTTTTCAACAATATCCTCTATGCGAATACGTCGTCCGACCTCGATGCGACGAATTCGTTTCTCGAGCTGCATGGCGACACCTACGGCACGTCGACGACGAGCGGCGGCAGCATCGCGAACCACGGCTACGCGTTCTCGGGCACGAATCCGCAATACGACACGACGACGTTCCACCTCACCTCGGGTTCGGGCTCGATCAACACGGGTGCAGGCTATGCGAGCGTGCTGCCCGCACAGGACCTCGACGGCAATCCGCGCTGGGTCGGCAGCAACCCCGACCGCGGCGCGTTCGAGAGCAACACGTTCGACCAGGCATACTGGGTCGTCACCGACACGGCCGACACGAGCCACGCGAGCGACAGCACGGTCAACTGCAACCCCGGCTCGCACACCTGCACGCTGCGCGAAGCGATCGTGCGCGCGAACGCCTACGGCGCATCGGAAATCGGTTTCGATCTCGGCGGCAGTTGCGGCCCGCAGCTTATCCTGCTGACGTCGCCGCTGCCGAACGTCAACGTGCCGCTCCTCATCGACGGCTTCACCCAGCCCGGCTCGGTGCGCAGCACGGCGCCGATCGGCAGCGGCGCGACTTTCGACGAGACGCTGTGCGTGGTCGTCGAAGGCACGATCGCCGATAGCGTCCCGTCGGCGCTCGTGGTCGGCTCCACGAATTTCGGCGCGCAGCTCGAGGTACGCGGCGTCACGTTCGAAGGCTTCACGGGCCCGGCGATCTCGATCGCGCAGGGTGCCTATCATTGGATCCACGGCAACACGTTCGGCGCGGAGACCGATACGAACCCGTTCGTGTTCTCCAACGGCGCGGGCGTGACGTTCGGCAGCGGCGTGACGTTCAGCACGATCGGCGGCAGCGCGGCGGCCGACGTGAACATCTTCGGCAAGATGAACGATTCGACGCGTGCGGCGATCGCCGTCACCTCGACGCCGAACGGGCATATCGGCAACGCCCTCGTCGGCAATTTCGTCGGCTACAGCCCGATCGGCGGCGACAAGCCGAACCAGGGTACCGGCGTGCTGCTGCAATCGACGAGCTACAACGAGGTTTACGAAAACACGATCGTCGCCTCCGCGCTCGACGGGCTCGACCTCAATGCGGCGAACGCGAACTGGATCCACGACAACCGCATCGGCGCCGTGACGCAGTACGGCTATTTCTACGTCGCGGACCAGAGCAACGGCGGCAACGGCATCGCCGTGTACGCGGGCTCGACGGGCAACCACATCGGCGCGTTCGACGACACGGCGTACCAGACCCGCTACAGCAACGAGATCCAGAACAACGCGCAGGCCGGCGTCTGGGTGCTGAGCTCCGCAGGCGCCGGCAATACGGTGCTGGCGAACGCGATCGGCTACAACGGTCCTTCCTTCGGCGGCGACCTCGGCATCGATACCGGACCGTTCGGCACGGGAGTGGCGAGCGGAACGCCGACGATCACGGTGACGACGAGCTACACGCTCGGCTACGCGACGCTCGATCTCAACTTCCTGACGACCGGCACGGGCGGTACGACGTACCGCGTGGATTTCTACAACAGCGACGGCTGCGACGCGAGCGGCTACGGTCCGGCCGAAGTGCCCGTGCAGACGTTCTCGTTCGCGATGCCGGGCAGCGGTTTCCAGATCGCCGGGTTCAACGAGATCCTGCCGATCGTGCCTCTCGGCCAGACACCTGCGCACCTCAGCGCTACGATCACCGATACGTCGACGCACACGACGTCGCAGATCAGCAACTGCACCGTAGCGGTCAACGATCGCATCTTCAACAACGGTTTCGAGCCGATCGTGACGAGTTTTTGATGTACGTCGGCGCGGGGGTATGCTCGAAGCGCCGGCGAAACACGACGAGCGGAGTCGACCCATGCCGATGATCTCGAAACTTCCCGCGGCGCTCGCCGCCGCAATGGCGATGTTCGCTGTTGCGGCCCTGGGCGCCGAGTCGGCCGCGAAAGGCGTACGGTTCGACACGCCCGGCGTGCTCGATTTGTCCGAACCCATCGCGGCTGCGGCCGGCAAGCCGATGGCGGTCGCGCCGGCCGTCGCGACGCTCGGGCCTGAGGAAGCCGCGAAGATTTTCGCGGCGCGGACGCAAAGCGAGAACGAACCCGCATTGCGTTTTTCCGAAGACGAGTACGGCTGCAAACCCGAATCGGCCACGTGCGCACGCGAACACGAACGCACGCTGCTCGACGCAGCCGGCGGCGCGGTCAAACGCGAAGGGAAGCGTCTGACGATCGTGCCGGCATCCGGCGCGCCCGCGGTGTTCGTCGACTGGAAAATCGCCGAAAGCAAGAACGCCGACGGCGACGAAGAGGCGCATTGGTATTTGGGCCGCATGCCGGGCAGCGGGTATCAACGCGTCGAAGTACGCTTCGGCCACGATTCGCCCGGCGATTTCCTCGTCAATCCCGCGAATGGAAAAGTGGCATTCGTACACAATGGATCGGATGTCGCCGTGCCGGCCCCCGACGGCCTCCATCTCGTCACGTTCAACGCCTCGAACCCGCCGTTCGGCCTGCGCGTCGCCGCGCTCGATGCCGCGGGGCCGCGCGCGGCGCTCGTCTGCGAGGCGGCGAAGGGCGCCGACAACATTTCGGCGCAATTCAAAGGCTGGCGCGACGCGGCGACGTTCGACCTGGCGATCGAAGTGCGGGCCGCACGCAGCCGTCTCGCCCACCGCGTCGCAGTACGCTTCATGCGGGGCAAGGACGGTTGGGCGCTCGCCGCTTCCGACCCGCATGCGCTCGAGGAAATCGGCTTCGGCTGCACGATCCCGTAGCCGACGCTTCGGCATGCGCGCACTCGCGGGTTTCACGTGCCTTGCAGCGCTCGGGCTCGCAATGCCGCACAGCGCTATCGCCCAGGGCTGCACCGCCGCGATCGCGCATGCCGTCGACAGGATCGCTGGCACACGCGCGGCATTGCGTGCGTTGCCGAACGGCGACCTCGATCCGATGCTGCCAAAAACCGCGCAGCGCTCCATCGTGCGCATGAAGGCTGCGGTTTCCGTCTACGTGGAGGCGCAGATGGCGTGCCTCGATTCGGATGCCGAGGCCGGAGCGATCACGCAAGCGTTGAACCGGCCGCTCGAGCCGCTGCAGTGCACGGGAGATTGCCCGACCGAACCTTACGGTACCGCGCCGACGTTCGAGGCGAGGCGGTGGAACGGCAGCCTCGTGGGCATCGTCGCCCGCATCGGCATCATGTGCGGTTCGGACGCAATGCTGTTCGTGTACGCGTACGACCGCGGGCAGTGGCGCGAGAGCCTGCGCTGGCACAGCGCGCCGTATGCCGATGTGAGCGGCGCGTTCGAAGCGTTCGACTATCGCATTTCGCCGCGCGACGAGACCGGCCGCTGGTATGTGCTGGCGTCGAGCATCGCGCCCTGGTGCAGCTCGACATGGTCGAGCATCCGCTACGCCGCGCTGCGTCCGAGCGGCGATGTCGCGCGACCGAAAATTCTGCTCTCCGCGAGCGACGAGATCTATTGGGGCACCGAAGATTTCGGCAAGCTCGTCGCCGAGCCGCGCGAATTCGACGTCCGCTTCCACGCCGGCAGCATCGACATGGGGGTGCACAACCGCGTTTGGATCCGTCATTTCGCGCTCGATGGCGACAAGGTGCGCCGCACGGCGCCGGTCGCGCTTTCGCCGCGCGATTTCGTCGACGAATGGATCGTGTCGCCATGGGCGCTGGCCGCACGATGGTCGGCGGCCGAGCGCCGCCCCGCGCTTGCGCGGCTGCATGCGCAACTGCACGACGCGAAGAACACGAGCTTCGAATTGGCGGCGATCCACGCCTGCGCCGGCGCCATGCCGCGCTACGAAGTGGACCTGTCGAGCGACCGCGACGAAGACGATTGGTTCTTCTCCGTGCGCGGCGGCCAGGATTTCATGCTGACCGACATCCGGCGCAAGGCCGATCCCGCCTGCGGCGGGGACGACCTCCGGGTTTCGATGTCGACGCGCAACTGAACGACTGAGGCGTGTACTGCGCGGCGGCGCAATCAATGCGCCGCGGTGTCGGCCGGAAGCGGCGGCGACGCGGCCGCGACCGCCTCGACGCGCATGCGCCCGAGCGTGTCGAAGCCGGCGAAGAAACGCCACGGATCGCCGTCGCCGAACGACAGCGCGATGTGTCCGGCGTCGAAACCGTGCAGGGCGGCATCGAAGCTTTGCCAGCGGCCGTCGACGTAGGCTTGCGCCCAGGCATGCGGCACGAAGACGTGCTGGGCGCCGGCATACTGGTCGGTATACGCGAGGCCGTCCACGACGCGCGTCGGGATGCCGAGCGCGCGCCCGAGCGCGGCGAGCAGCACGGCGTGCTCGGTGCAATCGCCTTCGGGGTGCTTCGCCACTTCGAGCGCCGAGGCGTAGCCGACGTTCAGGTCTTTGTTGCGGATGTAGCCGCGCACGAAGGTTTCCAGGCGTTCCATGCGCTCGCGCGCGCTCGTCGCGTCGCCGATGCCTTGGCGCGCCAGTTTCTGGATCTCGGGCGCCTGGCTCTGCAGCCAGTCGTTGGGTGCCGAATCGCGCGCGGCGGGGCGCTCCTCGCGCTGCGGCTTCGCGCCTTCGGCGAGCGGAGCGATGTGCAATTCGACTCCGTCCGCCGTCTTCGTGACGCTCTGCTCGTCGGTCGTCGCGAACGTGAGCGGCGTGCCGCCGTTCTGCGTGGCGCGCACACGCAGGTTCACGCCATGCGCGAGCTCGTCGGGCGTGAGCGCCGCGGGCGCCTCGACCATCGCATGCACGAGGATGTCCGCCGATTGGTTCTTGGCCGTCGCGCAGGCTTTCGAGCAGGCGAGCATCGTGAGCTCGTAGCCCATGAGCGACATCGTCATCTTATGCACGTCCTGCTCGGCATCGACCCACACCGTCGTCGTCGTGCCGGCGCCAGGGAGGTGTATCTGCTGGTCGACCCGTGTCAAGGTGCGCGCGCCGTCGGGCAGGTCGATGCGTTCGGCGGGCCCCACGGTCGATTCGACGTCGACGGCTTCGAGGCTTTCGGCCTGGTACGCGCGCTCGGAAAAATGAGTGCCCGGCTTGAGGCCGGCGCGCGCATCGGCCAGGCGCAGACCTTCGGCGAGCAACGCACCGGCCGGCCAGGGCACCGTGCGCGTCTGCTTCGCACCGCCGACTTCGCTGACGACATCGACGTCGCCGTCGGGCCGTATCGTCCCTTTGAGCACGCTCGCGATGCCCGAGATGGCCGTGCGCGACTCGAACGCGAGCGGCTTGCCGTCGGATGTCTCGGTGTCGGTTTCGCTCGAGGCGAGCCCGACTTTGACGCCTGCGCGGTCGAGCTCGACGTTCAAGCTCTGGCTCGTCACCACGCGACCGCCGCGCGCGTTGCGCGTGAGGTGCATGTCGCCGACCTTGCGGCCGTCGAGCAGCACGCTCATCCAGACATCGTCGGCCGGCGCCGCGGCAGCGGCAGTGGCGAAGGCAAACAGCAGCGAGGCGAGCGTGAGGCGCATGACGGTCGGGTAGGTCGGAACGAAAAGGAGCGCAAGCATAGCGCACCCAGCGTTGGCGCCGTGCGACGACCGACGTCAGGTGCGGCGCGGCTCCGCGGCGCGCCAGCCGTTTTCGTCGAGCAGTTCGAGCGGGCGGAAACGCGCCTTGTAGTCCATCTTCGGATGACCGTCGATCCAGAAGCCGAGATAGACGTAGTGGAGTCCGTAGGCGCGCGCGAGCTCGATCTGGTGCAGGATCGCGCACGTGCCGAGGCCGCGCTTCGCTTCGGCGGGATCGTAGAACGTGTAGACCGCCGAAAGGCCGTGCGTGGCGAAGTCCGAAACCGCGACGGCGAGCAGGCGACCGTCCTTGCGCAACTCGACGAAGCGCGTCGGGCTCCACGAGGTGTAGAGGAAACGCGAGAAATCGTCGGCGTCGGGATCGTCCATGCCGCCGCCCGGATGCCGCTCGCCGAGGTAGCGCCGGTAGAGTTCGAAATACTCTGCGTCGCAGCGCGGGTGTGCGATCGCGAGCTCCAGATCGGCGTTGCGCGCCAGGCAGCGGCGCTGGCTGCGGTCCGGCCGGAACGCGGCCACCGGCACGCGCGCCGCCACGCAGGCGCGGCAGCCGCTGCATTGCGGGCGATAGACGTGGCCGCCGGCGCGGCGGAAGCCGCGCGACAATGCGGCATTGTATATTTGTGGAAGCTGTGGCGAGGCGGGGTCGATGACGAGGTTCTGTGCGGTGCGTTCGGCGTAGTAGCCGCACGGATGCGGCAAGGTCTGGAACAGCCGGACGACCTCGGATTTCATGCGCCGATTCTAGCGCCGCGCCGTCAGGCACGCGCAGCGACTTCGTCGATGCGGCGCAGCAGATCGGCCGGATCTTCGTAGACGCGGAACGCGCCGGCGCGCGCGAGCTCGTCCTCGCCGTAACCGCCCGACAGCAGGCCCACGCCGAGCGCGCGCGCCCGCTGCGCGGCGATCATGTCCCAGATGCTGTCGCCGAGCACGAGCGCCGTGCGGATGTCGACGCCGAGCCGTTCGGCGGCCGTGATGAAGAGATCGGGATCGGGCTTGGCGTGGCGCACCTGGTCGCGCGTGACCACGGGCACGCGCGCCGGATCGACGCCGAGCGCGACAAGGTTGTGCCGGGCGGTTTCCATGCGGCCGCTCGTGGCGATGGCCCACGGCATCCCGGCGTCCTCGAGGAAGGCGAGGAGCTCCTTCGCGCCGGGCAGCGGCCGCACGCTCGCGGCCCGCGCGTTGTACGCCGCCGCGTGCGCGCGGCGCAGGCGGTCGACGCGTTCGGGCGTGATCTCGAGCCCGGTCTCGCGCAGCAGGATGTGCGTGAACAGACCGCCGCTCATGCCGATCTTGCGGTGGATGCGCCAGACGGAGAGCTCGATCCCTTCGCTGTCGAGCGCGTCCTTCCAGGCCAGCACGTGCTGATAGACGCTGTCGACGAGCGTGCCGTCGAGATCGAACAGGAACGCCGTGCGCGCGCGGGTCAACTCCACTTGAGCACTCCGAATGCGTAGAGCAGCATGATGAGGACGATGCACCCGAGCAGGAACAAACGCAGGCGCGACACGACTACGCCGCGACGCTGTTCGCCGCCCTCGCCGCCGCGGTAGCGTGCGAGCTCCGCCGCATGCCGCACGGCGGGCTCGATGCCGGCTTCGCGCAAGAGCGCGCGGGCGCGCGGCTGGTCCGCCGCATTGACGACCCACACCTGCGGCCAGGCCGACGTTTCCGCCGGCGCCGCGTAGCTCGGGCGCTTGTAGTCGCTGCCTGCGTAGGCGCGGCGGTTGGTCACGCTCGTGTCGATGCCGGCCTCGGCCAGCATGGCGACGACGCGCTCGACATTTTCCATTCGTGGAGAAGTATAAATTTGGCGCATGTCGTTCGTATGAAGAAATCGGCGGGCTGGAACCAATATCCGTGCGCGGCGGCGATTTCTCAAGTCTCCGGCAGGATGCGGATCATGCCTTCCTGCGCCGTCGAGGCCACGAGCCGCCCGTCGCGGCTGTAGATCATGCCGCGCGTGAGGCCGCGCGCGCCTTGCGCGCTGGGGCTGTCGCAGGCATAGAGCAGCCACTCGTCGACGCGGAACGGGCGGTGGAACCACAGCGCGTGGTCGAGGCTCGCCATCTGCACGTTGCCGTGCAGGTACGAGATGCCGTGCGGCAGCGTCGCCGTGCCGATCAAGTGGAAGTCCGACGCGTAGGCGAGCATCGCGCGGTGCAGGGTCGCGTCGTCGGGCGCACGGTCGATGAGCCGGAACCATATCTGCTGGTACGGCGGCCGCTTGGCCGGCTTGAGCTCGTCGCGCGGATAGACGTGGCGGAATTCGAAGGCGCCCTTGCGTCCGAGCCAGCGCTGCAGCTTGACGGGCAGCTTGGCGAGCTCCTCGGGCGGCAGCGTCTCGGGCGGCGAAAGATCCTCCGGCTGCGGCACCTCGGGCATGCTGAGCTGATGCTCGGCGCCGGGTTCGTTCACCTGGAACGAGGCCGCGAAGTTGAAAATGGGCTGGCCGTGCTGGATCGCGACGACGCGGCGCACCGAGAAGCTCTTGCCGTCGCGCGCGCGATCGACCTCGTAGACGATCGGCGCCTCGATGTCGCCCGCACGCAGGAAATACGCGTGCAGGGAATGCACGGCGCGCGCGGTGTCGACCGTGCGCTGCGCCGCCGAGAGCGCCTGTCCGAGCACCTGCCCGCCGAACACGAAGCGCGTGCCGATGTCGCGGCTCTGGCCGCGGAACAGGTTTTCTTCGATGCGTTCGAGCTGCAGCAGGTCGATGAGTTCGCCGACGATGGGGCTGGACATGGCGGTTCCGGTCAGAGAGGGAGGGCGTGAGGTCTGATTTTCGCGCAACGGCGCGTCCCTCATGAAGGAGGCTCGCGCAAGCGTTCGAGCCCGCTCGCCGGCACGACGTCGTTCCACGGGAACAACGGGCCGGGGTCTTGCCGCCGCCGCAGCATCACGCTCGGATCGTCGCTGGCCGGTTCGAGCCGGCGATCGAGATCCTCGTGCCCGGCGATGTAATGGAGGTGCGGAAGATCGTGGCGGAGCTGCCGCAGCAGCGCGAGCAATGCATCGATCTGCGCCTTGGAATACGGCACCGTGAACGCCTGGTGCTTGCTGTCGCCCCAGTACGGATAGCGCCCGGGATTGGAAAGCTCGATGCCGATCGAACGCGTGTTGTATCCGTGCGTGTGGTTGGCCACGCGCGTGTCGGCGACGAAGCGCGACACCGCTCCGTCGACGTCGATGTAGTAGTGGCCGCTGTTGCCGGTGCCCGTGGCGGGATAGTGGATACGCTCGCCGAACTCGCGCGCCATCGCCATGTCGGGCAGCTCCGTGCAATGGATCACGACGAGATCGACGGCGTCGCGTGGCCGTTCGGCGAGACGCGTTTCGTAGGGCAGGGGCCAGTCGTGGATGGTCAGATCGAGCGGCATGCGCCGAGTTTCGCATGCGACCGGCGCCGCGCCAACGCCGCGTCTGCGATAATGCCGGCATGAAACCCTTCATCGTCCTCTCGCATGGCCTCGAAAGCGGGCCGGATGCGACCAAGGTCAGCGCGCTCGCGCGCGTCGCCGCGCCGCTCGGCTTCGAGAGCGTGCGGCCCGACTACCGCGATCTCGACGGCACGCGCGACGTCGGTCGCATCGACGCGCGCATCGAGCGACTGAAGCGCCATGTGCCGGCCGATCGTCCGGTGCTGCTCGCCGGATCGAGCATGGGCGCGTTCATTTCCGGGCTCGCCTCGCTCGAGGTGGATTGCGTCGGCTTGTTCCTCATCGCGCTGCCCGTCGACATCGGTGGCTACCGGCGCCGTTTCGATGCGCGCCGCGTGCCGACCGCGATCGTGCACGCCTGGGACGACGAGCTCTGTCCTGCGCACGCGGTCGTCGAATTCGCGCGCGGTCGCGGCGACACGCTCACGCTCGTGCGCGACGATCATCGTCTCGGCGCGCACGTCGATTTCGTCGCGCAACAATTCCAGCAATTCCTCGGGCGCTTCGCCTGATGCGCGATTTCTTCGCGACCTGTCCGAAAGGCCTCGAATATCCGCTCGTCGCCGAGCTCGAGGCATTGGGCGCTGCCGACGTGCACGAAGCGCTCGCGGGCGTGCATTTCCGCGGCGGGCTGGAGACCGGTTACCGCGCGTGCCTGTGGTCGCGGCTCGCGAGCGGCGTGCTCATGCCGATCGCCGAATTCGATGCGGCGACCGGCGACGCGCTCTACGCCGGCGCGCGTGCGGTCGATTGGAGCGAGCACCTCGGCGCGGGGGCGAGCTTCGCGATCGACGCCGCGGGCCGCACGCGCGGCATCGTGAACAGCCAGTTCGCGGCGCTCAAGGTCAAGGACGCGATCGTCGACCAGTGGCGCGAGCGCACCGGCGCGCGGCCCGACGTCGACACCGAGCGGCCGGACGTGCGCGTCAACCTCGTCCTGCGCCGCGAGCGCGCGATCCTCGGCATCGACCTTTCCGGCGCGCCGCTGCACCAGCGCGGCTATCGGCAGGGGCGCGGCATCGCGCCGCTCAAGGAGAATCTCGCCGCGGCGATGCTCGTGCGCGCTGGGTGGCCGGCCGTGCACGCGGCGGGCGGCGGGCTCGTCGATCCGCTGTGCGGCTCGGGCACGCTGCTCATCGAGGCAGCCCTCATGGCCGGCGGCGTCGCGCCCGGACTGCGGCGCGACTATTTCGGCTTCCTCGGCTGGCGCGGCCACGATGCGGCATTGTGGAAAATGCTGCACGACGAGGCAGAGCAGCGCTCGCGCGAAGGTTTGCAGCGCCTCGCGCCCGTGTTCTTCGGCTTCGACGAAGACCCGACGGTGCTCAACGAGGCGCGGCGCAACGCGCAGCACGCCGGGCTGTCGGGCTTCATGCACTTCGGCCGCCAGTCGCTCGATCATTTGCATCGCCCGCACGAGCTCGAAAAACCCGGGCTCGTGATCTGCAACCCGCCGTATGGCGAGCGCATGGGCGCGGACGCCGCGCTCGCCGGCCTCTATCGCCTGCTCGGCGACAAGCTCAAGAGCGAATTCACGGGCTGGCGCGCCAGCTTCATCACGTCCGACGAGCGTCTCGCGCGCGCCGCAGGCGTGTTCGCCGAGAAGAAATACCGCCTCTACAACGGCGCGCTCGAATGCGTGCTGTACAACGTCGATCTCGCGCCGCGCGAGGCGCATGTGCCGAAGCCGCTGTCGGCCGGCGCGCAGATGGTCAAGAACCGCATCGAGAAGAACTTCCGCCATCTGCGCAAGCGCGCCGCGCGCGAAGGTACGGATTGCTGGCGCGTCTACGACGCCGACCTGCCCGAGTATGCCGCCGCGATCGATCTCTATCGCACGCGCGCAGGCATCGACTATCTGCACGTACAGGAGTATCAGGCGCCGGCGAGCGTCGATGCGGAGCTCGCGCGCACGCGCCTGCGCGAACTCGTGCGCGCCGCCGGCGAGGCGCTCGCGGTGCCGCGCGAGCGGATTGCGCTCAAGACGCGACAGCGCGGCCGCGGCGGCGAAAAATACGGCCGCCTCGACGAACGCGGCGACTTTTTCGAAGTGAGCGAAGGCGGCCTCGCTTTCCTTGTGAACCTGTGGGACTACCTCGATACGGGCCTGTTCCTCGACCACCGGCCGTTGCGCGCGCGCTTGCGCGAGCTCGCGCGAGGCAAGCGTGTGCTGAACCTGTTCTGCTACACCGGCACGGCGACCGTCTACGCCGCCGCGGGCGGCGCAAGCGAAACCGTGAGCGTCGATCTCTCGCAAACCTACCTCGATTGGGCCGCGCGCAATCTGGCCCTGAACGGCTTCGATCCCGAGCGGCACCGGCTGGTCTGGGCGGATGTGCTCGGTTATCTCGAGGCGCACTCGGCGATGTACGACGTGATTTTCGTCGATCCGCCGACGTTCTCGAATTCCAAGCGTGCGGACGATTTCGACGTCCAGCGCGACCATGTGCGGCTGCTCGGCTTGTGCGGCGACCGGCTGCTGCCCGGCGGCACGATCCTGTTTTCGAACAATTTCAGGCGCTTCAAGCTCGATCAAACGGCGCTCTCGCGGTTCGCCGTGCGCGATCTCGGAAGCAGCACGATCCCGTTCGATTTCGAGCGCAATCCGCGCATTCACCATGCGTTCGAACTGCGTCACGCCTGAACCGCGTAGCGCATCACGCAACTCCCTGAACGGCGGTGTTTTCCCGCGGAAAAAGTCAGTCGCGATTCAGCGCCTGGGCCTCAGGATGGCCTTGCGACGGTGGAGTCGCGAATTGACTTCGGAGAGTGTCATGACATTTCGCAAACGTGGTTTCCGTGCGATGGTCCTCGGCCTGCTCGCCACGGCCGCAATCGGCCTGGCGCCGGCCGCGTTCGCCCGCACCCATTACAGCGTCGGCGTCAGCGTGCCTGGCGTGACCCTGGCTTACGGCCACGGCTGGCATGGCCACGGCCACGGCTACGTCGGCTTCGGCGGGTACTACGGCGGCTACTATCCTGGCTATTACTACGGCCCCGCTTATTACGGCCGTCCGTACGGCTACTACTATGGCCGCTGCTACGCGCCGGGGTTCTATGACCGCTTCGGCTACTACCATGGCGGCTATTACTACGCCTGCTGACGCTAGCTTCGACACGGCTCCGAAGGCCCCGCAACGTCCTCGCGACGGCGGGGCCTTCGCTTTTGCTGGCGGCCGTCATGTGCCGGGACTATGATTAGCGGCCGTTCTTCGCGATCGCTCACATGACCACGCCGCCCGTGCCCGGTAACCGCCAGACCGCCGATTCGGACAGCGCGGAGGTCTGGACATTCTTCCGGCAGTGGCTCAAGAACCCGCTCGGCATCGCCGCGCTTTCGCCCTCGGGCAGGCAGCTCGCGCGCCAGATGATCGCCGAACTGCCGCACGAAGCGCACCGGGTCGTCGAACTCGGCGGCGGCACCGGCGTCTTCACGCGCGCCTTGCTGGCGCATGGGATTGCGGCCACGGACCTCATGGTCCTCGAGCTCAACGAGGCGCTCTACCAGCATCTGCGCGCGCGTTTCCCGCACGTGCACGTGGTCTGCGGCGACGCACGCGAGCTCAAGCGCATCGCCGAGCAGGACGGTTTCCTGAACGGCGGGCCGGCCGACGCGGTGATCAGCGGCTTGGGCCTGCTTTCAATGACCCGGCGCACGCAAGCCGAAATCCTCAAGGCCGCGTTCGCCACGCTGAGCCCCGAGGGGCGTTTCATCCAGTTCACGTACGGCCCGAAGTCGCCCGTGTCGCGCGACCTCTTGGACGAGCTCGGATTGTCCGTCCGCCGCGGCGGTTTCGCCTGGTGGAACGTGCCGCCCGCGTCGGTATACGTCTATACCCGCAGCCGCTCGCGCGCCGTCCACGCCGTGCGCGCCGAACGCAAATCCTGACGGGGTTGTCTCGCGGGCGCGCTGCCCGTATCATGCGCGACCTTCTGCCGCTCGGCGGCAGAGCGGCCCTGAGCGCATCGCGCGAAGGGCGAGTCTCAGGATGAGACGAGCATATGCGCCGGACGGGCTGCCACGCCCACGGTGCGGTGAGAATCGGAGAGGTGGCAGAGTGGTCGACAAGTTCGCCTGGAGCGAACTTGGACAGCGAAGCTGGCCCTGAGCGCATCGCGCGAAGGGCGAGTCTCAGGATGAGACGAGCATATGCGCCGGACGGGCCGCCACGCCCACGGTGCAGTGAGAACCGGAGAGGTGGCAGAGTGGTCGACAAGTTCGCCTGGAGCGAACTTGGACAGCGAAGCTGGCCCGGAGCGCATCGCGCGAAGGGCGAGTCTCAGGATGAGACGAGCATATGCGCCGGACGGGCCGCCACGCCCACGGTGCAGTGAGAATCGGAGAGGTGGCAGAGTGGTCGAATGCGCCGGATTCGAAATCCGGTGTACGGTTCTACCGTACCGTGGGTTCGAATCCCACCCTCTCCGCCACAGTCCAGGGATTGGAGACGATGTCTCCGACTTCGGCCCTAACACCGCAACGTTGGATCAATCTGCGTAGCCATTGCGGACTGATTTGTCGGCAAGGAACGCCGTTTTCCCGCTGATTTCGGCGATGCCCGAAGGCACGGCCGCCTTCGACGCAAAGCCGACGTCGCGGAATGTCCGTTCTGGAGGGGGAACGCGAGCCCCCGACGGCTTTGGGTTACTATCGGTGGAAGTGGACTGCTCGGCAGCGATCGGTAGTCACAGCGGATTGGATGCCTTGCGACCGACTAGAGGCCTCGTCAAAGCGCTTATCGCGGCGCCCGTTGCGGTTGTCGTCGTCGTTATCGTGCTCTTGTTCGTCGTGTGGCTTGATCACTGGCGATCCACGGAGCTCTTGCCACCGACAGGACCCTATCCGGTCGGACGTACGAACCTGATTTGGTCGGATCAAGAGCGCGACACCCGGGCGCCAGGGCCCGATGAGCAACGGAAGGTCGTCGCTTGGATTTGGTATCCGGCAACAAGGCCTTCGGATACATCAGCCTACGCCGAGTATTTGCCCGCTACTTTGCGGCAAGCGCTTCGTGAGCACACCGGCGCGCTACTTAGCGGTCTGTTTCAGCGCGATCTATCCCGAGTTCAAGGGCACTCCTTTCAGGACGCCGACGTCTCGGCCGGTCAGCGCACCTATCCCGTCGTGCTGCTAAGAGGCGGACACACTGCCCTGGTAGCCGCCTACACCACGCTGGCTGAAGATCTTGCGAGCCACGGTTATGTCGTAGCGGGTCTCGACGCACCCTACCGTACGTTCGTCGTTGTGTTGCCAGGTCGCGGGGCCATAGAAAGGACGGTTGACAACAACGTCGAGCGGGTGAGCGGACAAGCGGCCGTTGATCGTGCAACTGAATTGGTGGGCGCGTGGAGTGCCGATATGCGGTTCGCTGTTGACCAGCTCGAACGGTTGAATGCCTCCGACGCGGCGGGTCGATTTTCTGGGCGGCTCGACCTTTCACGCCTGGGAGCGTTCGGCCACTCGCTGGGGGGCGCGGAAGCCTTGCAGTTTTGCCACGACGACCCGCGTTGCAAGGCGGGCGTCGACATCGACGGCGCTCCATTCAACAGCGTTGTCGATGAAGGACTGTCTCAGCCATTCCTTTTTCTCATGAGCGACCATGCCGGCGAGGTAGATCCGGAGGAGCGCTGGATTCGAGCGAACTTCACGGCACTATTTAACCGCTTGGCGCCCGAACATACCGAGCGTCTGATGATTCGCGGGGCAAGCCATTTTGGATTCGCGGACGATACAAAGAGTCCGATTGCCGTCGGATTGGTGGATCTCGTCGCTCGCAAGATAGACCCACGTCGTCAGCTGTCAATCAGCCGGGAATGTGTCCGGACCTTCTTTGATATCCATCTTCAGGGCGCCCGAAAGAACACTCTCTGCAACAGTCAGCAGTATCCAGAGATAGTGGCCAACTGGATGGGAGTGGATCAGCCCTGAACAAACGCCGGCACGTTACGAGGTGATCGCGTCGGCAATATCCGCTTAGTCACCGACGCCCAGTTTTATACGGTCCGCTTTTGGCCGGAAGCGGACGTCGGCGGCGAATCAAAGCTAATCCCACCAAATCGAAAAAACGCGCATGCCTTTTTTGACACGCGGGCCGCCGGCGAGACGCTTGT
>DASRGX010000172.1:0-6865 GCA_035650835.1 Rudaea sp.
GCCGATCTCGACCTGCGGCCCTTCGGTCAGGGCGCGGCCGTGCTCGTCGACGCGCACGACCATCGTCGCCTTCTTGCCGCTGTGGCAGATCGTCTTGATCTCGACGATGTCGTCGGCCCACGCGAGCAGGTATCGGCTGCCTTCGAACAGCTCGCCGCGGAAATCCGTACGCAGGCCGTAGGCCAGCACGGGAATGCGCCTGACGTCGACGACGTCCGTGAGCTGCCAGACCTGCGCGCGCGTGAGGAACTGCGCTTCGTCGACGAGCACGCAGTTGAGCGGTCCGTTCGCCGCGATGTCGTCCTCGACGATGCGGGCGAGGTCGTCCTCGCGCACGAACACGCGCCCGTTCGCCTTGAGCCCGATGCGCGAGGCGACCACGCCTTCGCCGTGGCGATGGTCGAGCTTCGGGGTCAGGATCAGCGTGCGCATGCCGCGCTCGTGGTAGTTGTACGCACTCTGCAGCAGAGTCGTGGTCTTTCCGGCGTTCATGGCCGAGTAGTAGAAGTATAATTTTGCCATTTTCGTACGCAGACTGAGGGCCGGCTCGGGCCGCAGACAAGCCGAGGGTCGAGGATCATACCGGACTTGCGTTAACCTATCGGCAGCGGCGCCGATACCGCGCCATATCCACCTCTCGATTCCCGATCCCCATGCTCAACCCGCAACAACGCGCCGCCGTGGAATATTGCGACGGCCCTCTGCTCGTCCTCGCCGGCGCGGGCTCGGGCAAGACGCGCGTCATCACCGAGAAGATCGCGCACCTCGTCAAGCGCCGCGGCATGGCGGCGCGCAAGATCGCGGCGATCACGTTCACGAACAAGGCCGCGCGCGAGATGCGCGAGCGCGTTGCGCGCCTGGTCAAGGCCGACGTCGCCGAAGAGCTCACGGTGTCGACGTTCCACGCGCTCGGTCTCAAGTTCCTGCAGCTCGAGCACGCGAAAGCCGGCCTGAAGCGCGGCTTTTCGGTGCTCGATGCGGACGACAGCGCAGCGATCGTCAAGGACTTGGCGCCCGCCGCGGCCAAGCCCGACCAGCTCTTCGCGTTGCGTCAACTCGTATCGGCGGCGAAAAACGAAGGTCTCACGCCCGAGCAGGCGCTCGACGCGGCGCGCAGCGCACGCGAGCACGAAGCGGCGGTCGTCTATGCGAAGTACCAGAAGCGCCTCGCGGCGTTCAACGCCGTGGATTTCGACGATCTGATCCGCCTGCCGCTCGCGCTGCTCGAGGCGGACGAGGAACTCTGCATGGCCTGGCAGGAGCGCGTGCGCTACCTGCTCGTCGACGAATACCAGGACACGAACACGGCCCAATACCGGCTGCTGCGCCGCCTTTGCGGGCCGCGCGGCGGGTTCACGGCGGTCGGCGACGACGATCAGTCGATCTACGCCTGGCGCGGCGCCAATCCCGGCAATCTCGACGAACTCGCGCGCGACTACCCGGCGCTCAAGGTCATCAAGCTCGAGCAGAACTACCGCTGCAGCGGCCGCATACTGCGCGCAGCGAACGCCTTGATCCGACATAATCCACATGTATACGAAAAGCGCCTGTGGAGCGAGCATGGCGAAGGTCCGCCGATCCGCGTGCTCGTCTGCCGCGACGACGAGCACGAGGCCGAGCGCATCGCCGCCGACATCGTGCATCAGCGCGAGTCGCACAAGGCGCAATGGCACGAATTCGCCGTGCTTTACCGCGGCAACCATCAGTCGCGTCCGCTCGAAAAAGCGCTGCGCCTGGCGCGCGTGCCGTATCACCTGACCGGCGGCACCGCCTTCCTCGACCGCGCCGAGGTCAAAGACGTGCTGGCGTATCTGCGCCTCGCGGCGAACCCGGACGACGATTCGGCCTTCCTGCGCATCGCCAACGTCCCACGCCGCGACATCGGTGCGACGACGCTCGAAAAGCTCGGCGAACTCGCCCAGGCGCGGCACGTATCGATGCTGCGCGCCGCGCACAGCGACGCCGCGCTCGCGACGCTCGCGCCGCGTTCGGCATCGGCGCTGGCGGGCTTCGCTGCGCTGATCGGCGAGCTCGCCGCGGCGGCCCGGCACACGAGCGCCGCCGAATTGGTGGAAGAAGTGCTGCGCCGGACGCGTTACGTCGAGCACCTCGAAGCCGAGGTCAAGGACGACGCCGCGCGCGCGCGGCGCGCCGAAAATCTCGCGGAGCTCGCCGGCTGGTTCCGCGCCATGCAGCGGGACGGCAGCCGGGCGGGCGATCTCGCCGCCCAGCTCGCGCTGCTCACGCACGCCGACCGCGACGACCCCGGCGACGCCGTGCGGCTCATGACCCTGCACTCGGCCAAGGGCCTCGAGTTCCGTTTCGTCTACTTGGCCGGCGTGGAGCAGGGTACCTTGCCGCACGAATCGAGCGTCGCCGAGGGACGTATCGAAGAAGAACGCCGTCTGTTCTACGTCGGCATCACGCGTGCGCGCGAGCGGCTGTGTCTCGCCTACGCCGCGCGCTCGCGGCGCTACGGCGAGATCCTCGCGAACGAGCCGAGCCGGTTCCTCGCGGAACTGCCGCAGGACGATCTGCACTGGGACGGGCGCGACGCCGGCCAGGACGCCGAGACGCGCCGCGAGGTCGCGAGTTCGCATCTTTCGCGGCTGGCGAGCCTGCTCGCCGACTGAGCGCACGGATTGAACGTGCGCTGACCGCGCGGCATCTCGCGCTTGCCAGCCGCAGAGCCAATCACTAGAGTGGCCGTCCCGCACCGCATCAACGCCTTCCGCACCATCCACTTGGGGATTCGCATGAACATCCAATTCGCGCGTATTGCTTTTGCCGCGGCCGTTGCCGCGCTGGCCGTCGGTTGCAGCCAGTCCGAAAACGCCGCACCCGGCGCCGCCGCCACTACTGCCGTGCCAGCGGCGGCACCCGCCACGCCCGACGGCGCAATCACCGCGACGGTTACGGCGCTGCGCCACAACAACGTCAGCGCGTTGCTCGAAAGCTTCGTCCCGCCGGCAGAGCTCGTCAAGCTCAAGTCCGACTGGAACAAGGACATGAACAAGGAACCCGTCACGGACGAGGACCGCAAGCAGTTCGCCGAGACGATGGCCAAGCTCACCGCGCCTGGCGCGGAAGACAAGCTCTACGCCGAGATCGAGCCCAAGCTCAAGGAATTCGACCAGCAGTCCGCGCAGCAGATGCCGATGATGATCGCGATGGGCCAAGGCATCGCGCAGAGCTCGATCCAGCAGAACAAGGATCTCAACGATCAGCAGAAGCAGCAGGTGCAGGCCATGCTCGACGCCGCTGCGAAATGGGCGCAGAGCACGAAGTTCACCGATCCGACGCTCGTCAAAGGCGCGATCGCCGTGATTTGCAAGGCCGCGCGCGATCTCAACCTCAAGAGCGTCGACGAAGCGCGCGCGCTGACCTACGACCAGGCCATGCAGAAGGCCGGTATCATTCTCGGCGCAATGAAGCAGGTGCTCGCCGTCTACGGGCTCAACATGGACAAGGCGCTCGATTCGGTGAAGACCGAAACGGTCTCCACGACCGGCGACACGGCGAAGGTCAAGGTCAGCTACGTCGCGTTCGATCAGCCGTTCTCGACCGAGAGCGATCTCGTCAAGGTCGACGGCAAGTGGTACGGCAAGCAGGCCGTCGAGCAGTGGAACAAGCGCCAGCAGGAAGCCGCTACGCCGGCGCCCGCAATCGCCGCGGACAAAGCCACGGAAAGCAAGGGCTGATTCTCGCCGGAATCCCGACTACGCACGCCCGCGACCTGCGGGCGTGCGCGTTTTCGGGCGGTCGCCGCCCGGCTCCCGTACAATTGCGGCATGGACGTTCCTTCTCCGACCGCCCCCGTCAGCGAGATCCCGCGTGCGCCGTGGTGGCTGCGCGTGCTCGGCGCGTTGGCCGAGCCGTGGTTGCGCATCAAACGTGAACCCGTCGATGCCCGGGCGCAGATCGATCCGGCCGTGCCCGTGTGCTACGTCACCGAACGCTACGGGCTTTCCGACACGCTGATCCTCGAGCAGGCGTGTCGCGAAGCCGGGCTGCCCGAGCCGCTGCGACCATTCCAGGTGGGCAACCTGCGCAAGCAGCGCGCCATGTTCGCGCTGTCGCGGCGCGAGGGCTGGATGTTCCGCCGTCCGCGCTCGCGGACGCATTCCGAAACGCTCGCGCAGCTGCTCGATTGCGTGCGCGTGCACCGCGACCTCGAAATCCAGCTCGTGCCGGTCTCGATCTTCGTCGGCCGCGCCCCCGACCGGCAGATGGGCTGGTTCCGCGTGCTGTTCTCCGAAAACTGGTTCGTCGTCGGCCGGTTCCGGCGTCTGCTCGCGCTGCTCTTGAACGGCCGCAACACGTTCGTGCAGTTCTCGACGCCCGTTTCGCTGCGCCAGATGCTCGCCGACGAGCGCGACGCGCCGAACACGCTGCGCAAGCTTTCGCGCGTCCTGCGCGTGCATTTCCAGCGCATCCGCGCGCTCGTGATCGGGCCCGATCTCTCGCATCGACGCACGCTCATCGACGCCGTGCTCAACGCCGACCCGGTGCGCGCCGCTATCGCCACCGCGGCAAGCAAGGACAATACGACTCTCGAGAAGGCGCGCGACAAGGCGCGCGGCTTCGCTTGGGAAATCGCCGCGGACCTCTCGCACCCCGTGGTGCGCTCGCTGTCGTTCCTGCTGATCGGCTTCTGGAACAAGATCTACGACGGCGTGCGCATGCGCCACTTCGAAAAGCTGCGCGCCGTCGCGCCCGGACACGAAATCGTCTACGTGCCGTGTCATCGCAGCCATATCGACTACGTGCTGCTGTCCTGGCTCTTGTACCAGAACGGTTTCGTGGTGCCGCACATCGCCGCGGGCGTGAACTTGAACCTGCCCGTGGTCGGGCCGATCCTGCGCCGCGGCGGAGCGTTCTTCATGCGGCGCAGCTTCAAGGGCGACGCGCTCTATTCGACGGTATTCCGCGAATACCTGAGCCAGCTTTTCGCGCGCGGGGTGTCGATCGAATATTTCATCGAAGGCGGCCGGTCGCGCACGGGACGCACGCTCGCCCCGCGCGGCGGCATGCTCGCGATGACGCTGCGCAGCTTCCTGAGGGAATCGCAGCGGCCGGTCATGTTCCAGCCGGTCTACATAGGCTACGAAAAGATCATGGAAGGCAATTCCTACATCGGCGAGCTCTCCGGCAAACCGAAGCAGAAGGAATCGCTGCTCGGCTTGCTGCGTGCGTTCGGCGTGTTGCGCCACCACTACGGCAAGGTCGCCGTGAACTTCGGCGAGCCCGTATTCCTGACGCCACTGCTTGACCAGCTCGCACCGGACTGGCGCCAGGCGACGGGCGATCCCGACGCCAAGCCCGCCTGGCTCAAGCCCGTCGTCGACGAGCTCTCCACGCGCATCCTCGTCAACATCAACCGCGCGGCGGACGCAAACCCGATCAACCTGCTCGCGATCGCGCTGCTCTCGACACCCAAGCATGCGATGGCCGAGAGCGACCTCGTGGCGCAGCTCGAACTGAGCCAGCGGCTGCTCAAGGAGCTTCCGTATTCCGATCGCGTCAGCGTCACAGAACTCACGCCGGCGGAGATCATCGCCTACGGCGAGCGCATGCAGGCCATCCAGCGCATCAAGCATCCGCTCGGCGACGTCATCGCGTGCGAAGGCACGACCGCCGTCCTGCTCTCGTATTTCCGCAACAACGTGTTGCACCTGTTCGCCACGGCGGCCTGGGTCGCGTGCTGCTTCCTCAACAATCGGCGGATGGCGCGCATGTCGATCACGAGGCTCGGGCGGCTCGTTTATCCGTTCATCCAGGCGGAGCTCTTCCTGCCCTGGGACGAGGACACCTTCGTCGCGCGCATCGAGGCGACGCTCGATTTCTTCGTCGCACGCGGTCTCATCGAACCCGGCAAAGGCGGCCGCATCTTGACGCGGGGCCCGGGCCAGGGCGACGCCGCCTACCAGCTACGCGTGATCGCACACAGCATGCTGCAGGCGTTCGAGCGCTATTACATCGCGATCGCCGCGCTCGTGCGCAACGGTCCCCACACGCTCAGCGCGGGCGAGCTCGAGAACCTTTGCACGCTGACCGCGCAGCGTCTGTCGCTGCTGCATGAGTTGAATGCGCCGGAGTTCTTCGAGAAGTCGCTGTTCCGCGGCTTCATCCAGAAGCTCCGCGAGCGCCGCGTGGTCTGGGCCGACGAGCAGGGCAAACTCGATTTCGACAGTTCGCTCGAAGCCGTAACGCGCAATGCCAAGGTGATCCTGAGCCGCGAAATCCGGCACGGCATCCTCAAGCTCACGCCGGAGCGGCGCGAATCGCTCGCCGTCGAAGACGATAAGACGCCCGAGGAATGAGCCTTACGCGTCGAGATCCGGGATCAGCTTGCTTTCGAGCCGCGCGATCGTGTCCTTGAGCAGGAGCTTGCGTTTCTTCATGCGCCTGAGCTGAAGCTCGTCGCAGCGCGTGTCGGACGAGAGCCGTGCGATCGCGTTGTCGAGGTCGCGGTGCTCGATACGCAGCTCGATGAGCTGCTTTGCGATGTCGGACAGATCGGATGCCACGCGCCCGTACCTGAGATCCTCTTCGTTGGGAGTCTACCGCCGCTCGCGGCCGGCAGGCGAGTCGAGCCTGGACGGCCGAGGTCGTACAATACGGCGTTCCGCCGAAGCCGTTCCCGCCATGACCGTCACCGC
This sequence comes from Rudaea sp., assembly GCA_035650835.1. GTDB lineage: Bacteria > Pseudomonadota > Gammaproteobacteria > Xanthomonadales > Rhodanobacteraceae > Rudaea. The sequence goes on from DASRGX010000172.1 coordinate 6,663, forward strand.
CGCGCGCAAAAGCGACATCGATGCCAACAAACTCGCCAAGCGCCTGCGCCGTTTGACCGGCCAGGCCATCGCCGACTACGGCATGATCGAGGACGGCGATCGCGTCATGGTGTGCCTGTCGGGCGGCAAGGATTCCTACACCCTGCTCGCGATGCTGCGCCAATTGCAGGCCAAGGCCCCGGTGCGCTTCGAGCTCGTCGCCG
>DASRGX010000173.1:0-3502 GCA_035650835.1 Rudaea sp.
TTTCCTCATCGCTGGTGCGCGAGATCGCACGGCTCGGCGGCGACGTATCGGGCTTCGTCCATCCCGCCGTGCAGCAAGCCTTGCGGCAGCGCTGGCGCGGTTCCTGAAGTTCAGACAAAGGTGAATACATGAAAAAATACATTCGTATACTCGTGCTGGCTCTTGCAGGCACCGTGGTTCTGTCGGCGTGCGGGCCGAGCGAGGAGGAAAAGCAGAAAGCCGCCGCGGCGGCGGCAGCGGCCGAAGCCGCCAAGCCGGTGCCGGCGCCCGCGGCGAACGCCGGCAAGGCGGCTTGGCAGAACTATCTCGCCCGCACCGTCATGCAGAACATGCAGGGCGTGAAGACGAACCACCCGTACATGTATTTCGTGCCCGGCGGCGACGACCAGGAGGCGCAGGACGCGCGCAAGAACCAGCTCGACAACGTGTCGGGCACGGTCGCGCGCGGCGTGCTGCCCGGCAACATGATGGCGTTCGGCGGGCCGGACTCGAAGCTCACGGGCGATCTCGTCGTCGAGGCGTTCAAGAGCGCGCAGGACGGCTCGTTCAAGAACGTCGTCGTGCTGTTCGTCGGCGCCACGGCCGATCAGGACCGCGTCAAGGACGGCGTCGCCAAGAGCGGGGCGGACTTCCGCTTCGTCGAAATGAAGTGAGATAGGCCTCGCAGGACCGCGGCGCACTCGCGCCGCGGCTGCGGCTGCGCGATGGCGCTCAAGATCACCAGCCAGTGCGTCAACTGCGACGTCTGCGAGCCCGTTTGCCCGAACCGGGCCATCTCGCTCGGCGCGGTCGTCTACGAGATCGCGCCCGAGCGCTGTACCGAATGCGTGGGCCATTTCGACACGCCGCAATGCGTCGAGGTCTGTCCCGTCGAATGCATCTTCGTCGACGAAGCGCTCGGTGAAACACGCGAACAGCTCGAAGCGAAGTACCGCGAACTGACCGGAGAAAAAAATGGATAAATGGATTTGTGTACGAGTTCCCGCGCGGCTCGCCTTCGTCGCACTCGCCGCCGCATGCGGCCTTGCGCAGGCGGCCGAGCAGGGCAAGCCGGGCCACGCGGCGATTGCGAGCGCGCACAAGCTCGCCACCGACGCGGGTTTCGAGGTGCTCGCCAAGGGCGGCAACGGCTTCGATGCGGCCGTCGCGGTGGCGGCGGCGCTCTCGGTCGTCGAGCCGCAGAGCTCCGGCATCGGCGGCGGCGGCCTGTTCCTGCTGCACCGCGCGAGCGACGGCAAGGACGTAATGGTCGATGCGCGCGAGACCGCGCCGGCCGCCGTCGATCCCAAGGAATTCCTCGACGCCAACGGCAAGCTCGATCAGGACAAATCCTGGAACGGACCCTTCGCCGCGGCGATCCCGGGCGAACCCGCCGCGCTCGTCTGGCTCGCCCAGCACTACGGCAAGCTGCCGCTCTCGGCGTCGCTTGCGCCGGCGATCCGCATCGCGCGGGAAGGCTTTGCGCCCGACGCGCGCTTCCTCGCCGAGCTCAAGCTCCGCGCCGACGTCGTCAAGCGCTATCCGGCATCGGCCGCCTTGCTGCTCGATCACGGCGAAGTACCCAAGCCGGGCTGGATCTTCAAGAGCCCCGATCTCGCGAGCACGCTCGAGCTCATCGCTGCGCACGGCGACGACGGGTTCTATCGGGGCGAGACGGCCAAGCGCCTCGTCGACGGCGTCAAGGCGGCGGGCGGCAACTGGTCGCTCGCCGACCTCGACGGCTATCGCGTCAAGGAGCGCGCTCCGCTCGCGTTCGACTATCGCGGCTACCGCATCGTCACGGCGTCGCCACCGTCCTCGGGCGGGGTGCTCATGGCGGAAATGCTCAACATCCTGAGCGCTTACGATCTTTCCAAACTCGACAGTGCGCATCGCGTCCACTACATCGTCGAAGCGATGCGGCTCGGCTATCGCGATCGCGCGGAATACTTAGGCGATCCCGACTACGTGCAGATGCCGATCGCGCGGCTCATGAGCCCCGCGTACGCCGCCAAGCAGCGTGAGCGGATCAAGCCCGACACGGCGACGCCGAGCAGCAGCCTGCCCGGATATCTGAAGCCGAACGAGAGCATGCATACCACGCATTTCTCGATCATCGACGCCGACGGCAACATGGTTGCGGCGACGCAGACCGTGAACCTGCCGTTCGGCGACGCGATGGTCGTCGCGGGCACCGGCTTCGTGCTCAACAACGAGATGGACGATTTCGCGCTCCAGGCCGGCACGCCGAATGCGTTCGGGCTCGTCGGCAACGAGGCGAACGCGCCGAAAGCCGGCCGCCGCCCGCTCTCGTCGATGACGCCGAGCTTCGTGATCGGCGACGACAGGGTGGCCGTGATCGGCACGCCGGGCGGCAGCCGCATCATCACGATGGTGCTCGAAGGGATACTCGCCTTCATCGACGGCGAGCTGCCCGACGCCATCGTCGCCAAGCCGCGCTTCCATCACCAATACCTGCCGGACGTGATCTCGGCGGAGCCGCGCGCGTTCACGCCCGAAGAAACGAAGGCGCTCGAAAAGATGGGCTACGTGGTCAACGCCGGCGAGCGCACCTGGGGCTTCATGAACGTCGTGAGCTGGGATCGCAAAAGTGGAAAAATGTACGCGGCGTCCGATCCGCGCCGCGCGAGCGGCAGCGGCGAGGTGAAATAAGCTGCTTTTTCGGAAGATGGAGCCACGAAGGACACGAAGGAACGGTGGGAAAGAACGCCCATCGCTCTGCACAGCAGAAACCTTCGTGATCTTCGTGGTTCAGGCTCCATTTCACGCGCTTTTCGCATGACCTTCGGCAGGCTCCCGACGTCGTCAACGGGAGGGGAGCCCGCATGACAGCTTTTGCGCTGCAACGCCGTCGTTTTCTCGCGGTCGCGAGCCTGTGCACACTCGGTGCGGTCGTCCGTCCGTCCGCCGCGGATTCGCCGGCGCCTCGGGCAGCCGCTTCCGGCGGCATCAAGACCGGCGGCGTGCGCATGGTCGAGGTCGACGGCAAATACCACGTCTGGACGAAGCGCGTGGGCCACGGCAAGGCGAAGGTCCTCACGCTGCACGGCGGCCCCGGTTGCACGCACGAATACTTCGAGTGCTTCGAGGACTTCCTGCCCGACGCCGGTTTCGAGCTCTACTATTACGATCAGCTCGGCTCGGTGTATTCGGATCAGCCGAACGATACCTCGCTGTGGACGCTGCCGCGTTTCGTCGAAGAGGTGGAGCAGGTGCGCCGTGGGCTCGGACTCGAGAATTTCTACCTGCTCGGGCATTCGTGGGGCAGCATGCTGGCGATCGACTATGCGCTCAAATACCAGCAGCACCTCAAGGGACTCGTGCTTTGCGACATGACGGCAGGCATCGCGGCGTATCTCAAGTACGTGAACGAGCTCATGGCGCAACTGCCGCCGGAAGCGCGCGCGACGATCAAGAAATACGAAGATGCCGGCGACTTCGACGCGCAGGAATACCAAGACGTGCTCATGGAGCAGTTCTACAAGAAACACATTTGTCGTCT
>DASRGX010000174.1:0-20274 GCA_035650835.1 Rudaea sp.
GTTCAACTCGTCTATCGCCCGGTCGACGTCCCCGCCCGTCGTGCTCAGGGCGTGCATGGCGTCCATCGTAGAAACACGCGTTTGACGGCGAACCTGTTCGATGCGATCTTGTGTGAGCATGATGCGGACCCTCGTTTTCGGGTTCCGCAGCAGAGTTCGTGCCAAGCGATCAGCGCACCACGGCATACGCCGTGAGCGCTAGCCATCGATGAGCCTAATGGAATGAGTCTCGTCAACCGCATGTTGTGGGTGCTCGTACTCGGCCTCGCCGCCGCGACGATCCTCGTCAACGGCCTCGTGTCCAGGCACAACGCCGAGGAGATCGCCGACGCCGCCCAGAAAAGCGCGCATTCGCGCGACGTGATCGCCGCGCTAGACGACGTGGCGGCGACGATCATCGACGCCGAAAGCGGGCAGCGCGGCTATCTGCTGACGCAGCGTCCCGCGTACCTCGATCCGTATCGCGCGGCCGTGCGGGACGCCGGCGTCAAGCTCGCGCGCTTGCGCGATCTCGTCGGCGACGACGCCGCGCAGCGCGCGCGCCTGGCCGAACTCGAACCGCTCATCGCAAAGAAATTCGACGAGCTGCGCCACACGCTCGAGCTCAACGACGCAGGCCGCCACGACGAAGCCCTGCAGCTCGTCGTCACCGACGCCGGCATGCTGCTCATGCGCGAGATCCGCGAACACGCGCAGGGAATGCGCGTCGCCGAGCTGGAACGTCAGCGCGAGCGCGACGCTTCGGTGCAGGCGACGTACAAATCCAACCGCTGGGCACGCGATGTCGGCATGCTCGTGGGTCTTGCGCTCGTGCTGCTCGCGATCATGCTGCTGCGCCGCGATCTCGCTGCACGCGCGCGGGCTTCCGAGCAGCTGTTCCGCGAGCGCGAGTGGTTCAGCACCACGCTCAACAGCATCGGCGACGCCGTCATCGTGACGGACCGCGACGGCGTCGTGCAGCTCATGAACCCGGTCGCCGAGCGGCTGACCGGTTGGCGCAGCACCGAGGCCGCGGGCCGCACGATCGGCGAGGTGTTCGACATCATCAACGAGACCACGCGCGAGACGGCCATCGATCCGGTGCGCCGCGCGATCGCCGAAGGGCATATCGTCGGCCTCGCCAACCACACGGTGCTGCGCTCGCGCGACGGCAACGAATACGTGATCGAAGACAGCGCCGCGCCGAGTTTCGACACCGACGGCAAGATCCAAGGCGCCGTCATGGTGTTCCACGACGCCACCGAGCGGCGCAAAGCCGAGATCGCGCTGAGCATGGCCTCGGCCGAAATCGCGCGCCGCGCGCACGACGCGATGGTCGCCGAGCGCACGCTCGATACGATCCTCGTGAACGCGCCGATCGGCATCTGCATGACGGGTCCCGGACCCGACTACCCGATCGTCGTCATCAGCCGGCAGATGAAGGAATGGATCGGCGCCGCCGAGAACATGCCGGCGCATGCCGCGTATCGCAAGCTGCTGCCCGACGGCCGCGAACCGCCGCCCGATCTCCTGCCGATCAACCGCGTGATGCTGCACGGACAGTCGGTGCGCGACGAACCATGGCTCATCGAACGCAAAGGCCACGAACCGCTCATCGTGATCGTCGACGTCGAACCCGTGCGCGACGAGGAAGGCACGATCGTCGGCGCGATCCACAGCTGGGTCGATCTGACCGAACGCCAGCGCCTCGACCACGAGCTGCGCGTCACGCAATCGCGCTTGCGCGTACTCGTCGAGGCGAACGTGATCGGTCTCGTGCTGAGCTTCGACCGCCGCGGCGAAGTGGCGCAGGCGAACTACGCGTTCCTCGACATGCTCGGTTTCACGGCCGGCGACATCGCCGCGGGCGCGCTGAACCTCGTCGCGCAGACGCCCGCGGAATTCCGCGAAACCGACGCCCGCGCATTCGCCGAGCTCGAAGCGGAAGGCGTCTGCGCACCGTACGAAAAGGAGCTGCTGCACAAGGACGGCCGCACGCGCATCCCCGTGCTCGTGGGCTATGCGAAAGTCGCCGACGCCGACGACGAATTCGTCGGCTTCGCGCTCGACATCTCGGAACGCAAGGAGCTCGAGCGCCGATTGCGCGAGCGCACGGACGCCCTGCTCGTCGCCGACCGCCGCAAGGACGAATTTCTCGCCATGCTCGCCCACGAACTGCGCAACCCGCTCGCACCGCTGCGCAACGCCGTGTACCTGCTCGATACGGCACAGCGCAACGATGCAAGCGTCGTCGCCGAGCTCGTGCCCTCGATGCGGCGCCAGATCGATCATCTCGTGCGTCTCGTCGACGATCTGCTCGATGCGGCACGCATCAGCCAGGGCAAGATCAGCATCGAGCACGCCGTCGTCGAACTCGCACCGAGCCTGCACGCTGCGATCGAAAGCGTGGAACCGCTCATCCGCACGCGCCGGCATGCGCTCGCGCTCGACCTCGCACCCGAGCCGCTCTACGTCGAAGGCGACGCGACGCGCCTGACGCAGATGTTCGCGAACGTCATCCACAATGCGGCAAAATATACGCCGCCGAACGGACGCATCCAGGTGACCCTCGCGCGCGAGGGCGACGTCGCCGCGGTGCGCGTGCGCGACAACGGCCAGGGCATTTCGGCGGAACTCCTGCCGCGGATCTTCGAGCCGTTCATCCAGGACGACCAGTCGCTCGCACGCTCGGCGGGCGGTCTCGGCGTCGGGCTCGCGCTCGTGCGCAAGCTGTGCGAACTGCACGGCGGAACGGTCTCCGCGGCGAGCGCGGGACCGGGCCGCGGCAGCGAATTCGAGCTGCGCCTGCCGCTCGTTTCCGCCGAGCAGGCACCGCGCGCGCCGGCGCCCGCACCCGTCGAACACGCGCCGCGCGCGCGCCGTGTGCTCGTCGTCGACGACAACGCCGATCTGGCCACGAGCACGGCCACGCTGCTCGAGCTATGGGGACACACCGTGAAGATCGTCTACAACGGCCGCGATGTGCTCGACGCCGCGCTCGCCTTCGCCCCGCACGCGGTGCTGCTCGACATCGGCCTGCCCGGCATGGACGGCTTCGAAGTCGCGCGTCGCATCCGCGAGCACCCGGATCTCGCCGCCGTGCGGCTCATCGCGATCACGGGTTATGGACAGCAGCACGACCGCGAACGCGCGCTGGCCGTGGGTTTCGACGCGCACCTCGTCAAGCCGGTGCAGCCCGACACGCTGAAGGCGCTGCTCGATGGGCTGCCCGAGGCGGTGTGATCCGCATGCACGCATAGCGGTCCCCCGCGTCAAATCTGCGTCTTCGGGCTAATCGCCACGCAATACGAGCGAAGCGGGCAGGCGCATCTCGACATGCGCCCCGCGTGGCGCATTGTGGAAAATGGCGAGGCCGCCGCCGTGCCGACGCAGCTGCTCGCGCGCGAGCGCGAGGCCGAGGCCGAGGCTGCCGACGCCGCGGCGTGTCGAGTAGAACGGATCGGCGACGCGGCCGAGGTCCTCGGCGCCGAACCCTGCGCCGTTGTCGCGCACCTCGACGACGACGAAGCCGTCGTCGATGCGTGCGCCGATCTCCACGACGTCGGCGCCCGCCTCGGCCGCATTGCGCAGCAGTCCGGTGAGCGCGCGTTCGAGCCCCGCGCGATCGGCGACGATCTCGATGTCGGCCACATCGAGGCGCCATGCGGGCATCGGGTCGGAGTACTCGAGCGCCAGCGCGGCGATCGCACCGTCGACGAGATCGCGCAGCGCCACGCGATCGGGCGACTGCACGCGCAGGCCCGAGCCGAAACGCTGCAGGCCGCGCACGAGCTTGCCGCAGCGCGCACAATCCGCGACGAGGCGTTCGAGCGCTTCGCGTGCGCGTGCGGTGTCGCCGCGCTCGATGAGGAGCTTGACGAGCTCCGAATTCATCGTCATCGCGTTGAGCGGATTGGCGATCTCGTGGGCGAGACTGCGGATGAACGAACTCAGGTCGAAGCCCGTGTCGCCCTGGGCCGGTGCGTCGATGTCGGCGGTATGCATGGCGTGCCTTGCGTCCTGCGGCTGCCTCTTCGTCGGCGCATTATAGAGCGCGCCGCCCTCGCGTGCAGTCGCGCCGGCCACGGCCGGCTGCCGGGTGAATTCCGTCATTTCGCGGCCTTCGGCAGGCTCTGACGCAGGGTCGCGAAGCCCTCCCACGGGTCCCGCCGCCGCCGTGCGAGCCGCGCCGGAACGTCGGCGAGCGTGAACTCGGCGGCGCTGCGTATGCGGCGCAAGTCGCGCCAGGAGAGCGGGAACGCCACGGGAGCGCCGGGCCGCGCCCGCAGCGAATACGACGCGATACTTGTCGCGCCGCGCGTGTTGCGCAGATAGTCGATGAAGATGCGGCCGCGACGCTTGGCCTTGCTGGCGACCGCGACGAACTCGCGCGGCCGCTCCTCGGCGACGTTCGCGGCGAGCGCGTGCGCGAAGGCCTTGGCCCGCTCCCACGGCGCGGCCGGGTTCAGCGGAATGACCACGTGGAGGCCCTTGCCGCCCGACGTGCGCACGAAGCTCTCGAGCCCCTCGTCGGCAGCCGCCGCGCGCACGAGCTCGGCCGCGGCGACGACGCGCGGCCAATCGACGCCCGGGCCGGGGTCGAGATCGAACACGATGTAGTCCGTGCGTTCCGGATCGCGTACTTTCGCGGCCCAGGGATGGAATTCGATCGCGTTGAACTGCACGAGCTCGAACACGCCGTCCGCATCGGCGACGTAGAGATAACTGTCGACGACGCCGCTCTCCTCGCGCAGCGCCACTTCGCGCACGCGCTTCAAACCGGCGAGCGCATGCTTCTGGAAAAAGCAGGCGCCCGCGGTGCCGTCCGGACAACGCACGATCGACAGCGGGCGCTTGGCGACGCCGGCGAGGAACTGCGGCATCACGGCCGCGTAGTAGGCCGCCACGTCGCGTTTCGTGTAGCCCTCGGCGAACACCACGCGTTCGGCATGCGTGAGCGTCACCGTGCCGAAGCTCGGCTTCGCGTCCGCACGTGCGCCGCGCACGCGCGTCTTCGTCGAAGGAGTCGTCGCGCTCATGTGGCGCACAGCTTAGCGCGCCTGTGCCGAAACGGGGGCGGCGGCGGGATAAAGCCGAGCGAAGTCGACGCCCTTGCCAGGCAACTCGCGCTGGAACTTCACGAGCAGATCGCCGCGCACGTTGCCCATGTCGGCTGCCGTGCTCCACACCTGGATCACGAACACGATGCCCTGCTCGGTGATGTCGCCGATCGCGATGTAAGGCGCCGGGTCCTTGAGAATGCGCTTGTCGGCGGCGACCGCTTCCTTGGCGAAGGCGAACATCGCGCCGAGATCGGCGCCGTGGACGAGCTTGAGCGTGATGTCGGAGCGCCGCGTCGTGCGCTGCGAATAATTGATGATCGGCCCGGCGATGACTTGGCCGTTCATGAACACGAGATCGGTGTTGTCGTAGGTGTGCAGCCGCGTCTGGAAGATGAAGACGCCTTCGACGACGCCGTCCTGCCCGGCGATCTTGACCGCATCGCCGACGCGGAACGGCCGCAGCACGATGAGCACGACGCCGGCGGCGATGTGCGCGAGCGAATCCTTGAGCGCGAGGCCGATCGCGAGCCCCGCCGCGCCGAGCACCGTGAACAGCGACGTCATCGGGAACCCGGCGAGCTCGAGCGCGCTGATCAGGATCAGCGCGAGCACGGCGGCATAGGTGAGATTGCGCAGGAACTCGGCGAGGATCTGATCGACATGCGCGCGCAGCAGGACGCGATGCTCGATATTGGCCATCCAGCGGCCGATGCGCATGCCGATCCAGACGAGCGTGAGTGCACCGACGATCTTGAGCGCGATCAGGACCAGGGGGTCGTTGACGAGTTCGGCGATCACGCTGCGCTGCTGCGGGGCCGGCGTCACGGCCGCGGCGAGCGCGATCAGCGCAGTCAACTGCATCTAGGCGCCGCCCGCCAGCGCGTGCAGGAGCTCGCCGAGCCAGCGGCGCGCGTCGGCCGGATGCTGCAGGTGATACCCCGCGCGCGTCTCGCGATGGACACCTACGGCCACGCTGATGCCGCCCAGCGCGTTCGCGGCGGCGAACGCGGATTCGTCGGCATGATCGTCGCCGACGAACACCGGTTGCCGGCCTTGGAACGGCGGCTCGCGCCAGAACGCGCGCAATGCGGCGCCCTTGCTGCACGTCGCGGGTTTGATCTCCTGCACCATCGCGCCCGGCTGCACCTCGTAAAGCCCTTCGAACGGTGCGACGATTTCGGCCGCGGCGATCGTCACGGCCTCGCCGATCTCGGGCGTCGAGCGATAGTGCAGCGCGATCGACGTGCCCTTGTCCTCGAGCTTGAGGCCCGGGAAGCGAGGCAGCAATGCGAGGCACGCGGCGCGGATGCTTTCCATCGCGGGCGCGGGCGGCAGCGCAGCGCGGTGCTTGCTGCCGTCGGCGGCGCGGCGCACGAGCCCATACTGCCCGGCGCAGGCGAACGTGAGCGGTGCGAACATGCGGTCGAGCTCGTCGAGCGTGCGTCCGCTGATGATCGCCAGAGCACCGCCGAGCCCGCTGCGCAGCCCGTCGAGCAGCGCGAGCAGCGCCGGTGCGATCGTCACTTGCTCCGGGCTCGGCGCGAACTCGACGAGGCAGCCGTCGACGTCGAGGAACAACGCCCATCGCGCGCCCGCGTCGGGCAGCGGCGCATCACGCCGTGGGAGCACCTCGGCGGGAAGCGCACTCATGGCGCGCTTCCCCGCCCGTGAATGAAAACTTCGGCGCCCCCTGCCCCCCGCCGGCCGCGGTCTGCTGCCGCGGCCGGCGGACGCGGAATGCTGGAACGCATTCCGCCCTGTGAGCCCTCAGGCCTGATTGCGCTGGTGCGCATCGGCATTCTTGGCCTTTGCTGCGGAAACCGCCGAATCGTAAGTGGATTTCGCGCTGTCCTTGCACGATTTCTCCGCGTCGCCCGTCTGCGCTTCGCACTGCGCCTGGGCGACGTTGTAGGCGGCTTCGGCCTTCGCCTTGTCGACGTCGTACTGTGCGTCGGCGAGCTTCTGCGCCGCGTCGGCGCGGGCCTTCGCGACGTCGTCGCCGTTGTTGGCCGGCGCGTTGGCGTTGCCGTTCGCGTTGGCATTCGCATTGGACTTGTTCGCATCGGCCTGCGAATCGGCGACGCTCTTGTTGTTGTCGGCCACGACCTTGTCGTACTTGGCCTGCGCATCGGCGATCATCTTCTGGCCGTCGGCTTGCGCTTTGGCCACGTCGGCGCGGACCTTGTTCATGTCGGGACCGCGATTGCAACCGCCGAGAGCGACGGCGGTGGCGAGCATCGCCGCCGCGAGGGTGAGACTACGCATGTTCATGTGGTTCTCCTTCTCCATGGTGTGCGGAACTCCGTCTACGTCAATGCGAACGCGGCTTGGCCGGTATGAACGGCGAGACCGGATCGCTGGCCGGGAAAGTCTCCTCGAGCGCCTTGTCGATGTTCGCGCTCTCCTTGCGCTTGCGCCGCGCGCGTTCCTCCGCGGATTCCGCCTGCAGCGGACCCTTGTGCTCGGGCGGGTCCTTGCGGTCGTGCAAGGGTGTGTGTTTCTCGCTGGCGCTGTGCCTATGCTGCTGTTTTTCGCTTCGCATGATGCTTTCTCTCCTGCCGCACACGCTCACGGCTGTTTGGTGTATTCGCATACACCTCCGGTGATGTCCGCGATCGTCGCGTAACTCGGACTCGCGCAAGTCCAGTCGATCTTGAGGGAGTCGGGATCGTTCGCCAGTGTCGGCGTCAGCACGATCGAGCCGTCGTCGACGCCCGAGCTACCGGTCAGCGTGACTTCGACGACGCCGGCATCGCGCACGGTGATGCCTTTGACGTCGGCGGTCATGAAGGCCGCCGGCGGCTTGATCGCCGCCTCCTGGTTGCTGCTCGGGAATTCCTTGTGGTGCTGGCGGTACGCGATGACGGCCGCTTGCACCTTCGCGGCCGCCGAGAGCGCGTTCGCGATCGCGACGGCATGCATCTGAGCGTCGGCCGTGCTCGGCGTTTCGGCCACCATCGCGGAGGCCGCGATCGGCACGACGACGGCGAGCGCCGCGACGCGCCGTACGGCCGCCGCGCACTGCCTCACCGAACGTTTTCCGGATGCGTTGCGCATGCTCACGGCGTCGCAAGTGTCGTGCCACGCGAGAGCTTTCGCTAACGTACTGATCCGTCGTCGCGGCGCCTTTCGATCCGCACGGCAAGCCGCCGCGCGACCTGCATATTGCAAGGGTCGCGACGCCCAAATGCGCGAAATGCACACCTCGAAAATCGGCTGCCCATCGGGGCATGGCGACCACTGGACCTGCCCGCCGGACCACGAAAGTGAGCCGGCGCCCCGGGGGGAAGGGGGCGCCGGCTCGTGGAGCGGCGGGTTGTCGCCTGCGGGGAGGGAGGGGATCGCAGACTACCGCCGTGAACCGTCCCTGGATCTATCCTTGTTCCCGCTGGAACCATCGGCGGGCGAGATGACGCTCCATGCCCGCGTTCACATCCCTGTAGTGGTGCGCGTCCTGCGCACTATCTCCGACGCGACGTCAACGCTGACGCATCGACGTTACGCACGCCCTTGACGTTTCGGGCCACCACGATCGATCGCTCGACCTCGGCCCTGTCGTCCAGCACGCCGACCAGAGTCACCACGCCGTTCGTCGTGGCTACGCTGATCTCGGTCGACGGAATGCCGCGCGTCGCCATGAGTTCGGATTTCACCTTCGCGGTGATCCAGGCATCCGTACCCGGTTGCTGCGAATCCGCATCCGATTGCAGCGTGGCTTGCCGATCCGTGTCGTCGGCCATGGCCACGGCGCCGCCGAACGCGACCGCCGCTCCGAACAGCATGAAAGCGAATAGCCTGCTTTGCATTCCGTCGTCTCCAACTCTGTGGGGAGGCGCTCCTGCGCCGCCTCACGGGTGCTAGTCATCCAAGTTGCGTGCCATGGCGGAATCGAAGGCTTGCTCGCGCGTTTGCGCAATCCGCGTCGTGTATGCGGTGCAGGATGCAAGCCGCGAGACGAGTTCCGTTGCGACTTGCACGGGGTTGGCGGGCGCGGCAGAGGATTCGCAATGAGTATATATTGCAATTTGTATACTGCGTTCGCAATGACTCTCCGGACCGACCACGCGAAGGCGACCGATGTTCACCCACGAGGCGAGTCGGAATATTCACCTTCGAAGTGAGTCCGGAACCAGCGCGAACGCCAGAGCAGATAGACCGGCAGGCCCGCCAATGTGATCAACACGCCCATGCCCGCATCGCGCGGGCTTTGGATCACCGTCGCCGCGACGATCCACAGCACGACGAGCAGGAAGAACGCCGGCAGATACGGGAACCAAGGCACGCGGAACGAGACGGGCTCGTCGTTGCGGCGGCGGTGATACCAGAACAAGGTACCGATCACGGCCGCCATGCCGAGCCAATCGCCGACCGTGGAATAGTTGAGCAGCTGTCCGACATCGGTGAAGAGCGCCAGCCCGCAGGACCACACCGCCAACAACGCGAGCGCGACGTTCGGCGAGCGCCAGCGCGGATGCAGCCGGCCGGCGACGCGGAAGAACACGCCGTCGGCGCCCATGACCTGGAACACGCGAGCTGCGCCGATCACCGAGATGTTGCAAAATCCCAATGTGGAAATCGCGATGCCGGCGGCGATGAGGCGCGCGCCTGTGTCGCCGAAGACGTGCCGCATGACCTCGGCGGCGGGCGCTTCGCTGTGGGCGAGGCCGTCGTGGCCGAGCACGGCGACGTACGCCACGTTGGCGAGCAGATAGCACGCGGCCACGAGCAGCATGCCGAAGATCAGCGCCCTCGGCAGGTTGCGATGCGGGTCGCGCAATTCGCCCGCGATGTCGTTGATGTAGTACCAGCCGCCGTACGAGAACAGCACCGGCATCAACGCACCGACCAGCGCGAGCGGATTCATGGGCGGCGGCGGCGCGACCGGCTCCGGCGCGCCGGCCGCGAGAATGCCGACGACGATCAATGCGCTGATCGCGAGCAGCTTGAGCACGGTCAGGATGTTCTGCGTGAGCGCGCCCGTGCGGATGCCGAACCAGTTGATGCCGGTCAGGAACACGATCACGCCCGCGGCGTAGGCCGTCTTGTGTTCGATGGCGACGCCGAGGGCGTCCGCAGCGTACTTCACGAACACGGTGGCCACGAAGGCGATCGCACCGGAGTGGTTCACCGTGAGCAGGTTCCAGCCGTAGACGAAGGCGACGACGAGCCCGAACGCCTCGCGCAGGTACACGTAGCCGCCGCCCGCGCTCGGCCGCCGTGCACCGAGCTCGGCATAGCAGAGCGCACCGATCAGCGCGATGACGCCGCCGATCGCCCAGGCGAGGAGCTGCTCGGCGCTCGACGTGGTTTCCTTCGCGATCGCCGCGGGCGTCAGGAAAATCCCCGAGCCGATCACGCCGCCGACCACGACCATGCTCGCGTCCCAGACGCCGAGCCGCCGCGCGTAGGTGACCGGCGCCGGAGCCGGTGCGGAGTCTGTCGTCACGTGAACCTCGTCGATCGAATCAAAGCGACGGCAGCGCGAGCGTGCCGTCGATGCAAGTGACGCAGCTGCCGCCGATGTCGACGGCACCGGTCTCCTCGTCCACGCGTACGTCGACGTAGCCGTCGCGGCCGACTTCGCGGCCCTGGCTCACGCGATAGCGATGGCCGATCGCGGCGAGCGCTCCGCTCGCCCAGAGGTGCGCGCCGATCGCCGCGTTCGCCGAGCCCGTCACGGGGTCTTCGGGAATGCCGTCGCGCGGGCAGAACGTGCGCACGACGAGGCCGAACGGTGCATCGGGTTCTTCGCTTCTGCCGAACACGCTCATGCCGAGGACGTCGAGCTCGCGCGTGACCTCGGCGACGGCGGCGAAATCGGGCGCGAGCGTGCGCACGTGCGCGGCCTCGCCGATATCGCACAGCAGCCACTTCGGACCGTTGTCGGCGACGCGCGCGTAGAGCTTGCCGTGGCCGAGCTTGAGCGCCGCACGCGCCGCTTCGGCCAGGCTGGCGTCGGGCGCGTGGAGCTTCGTGGTCGGCGAGCGCACGAAAATGCGCCGCTCGGCGCCGCCGCCTTCGACGCTGACGGGCAGCAGGCCCGCCAGGCATTCCTGCACGAGCTCGGGCTTGCGCGCGATGCGTTCGGATTCGAGCAGCGCGTGCGCGGTGCCGACGCTCGGATGGCCGGCGAACGGCAATTCGCTGCGCGGCGTGAAGATGCGGATGCGGTAGTCCGCTCCCGCGGCGGTCGGCGGCAGGACGAACACGGTTTCCGACAGGTTCGTCCACGCGGCCACGGCCTGCATCGCCGCATCGCTCAGGCCTTCCGCATCGAACACCACGGCGAGCGCGTTGCCGCGCATGGGTTCGGCGGTAAAGACGTCCACTTGCTTGAAGGCGCTCGTGCGCAGCGTCGGTCGTGTATGCATGTCGCCTGGGCTCTGCCGTCGGAGAGACGACTATACGGGATCGTTCGCAGCTTGCCGAGGCGCGGGTGTTCCCCCCTGCCGGTTTATCAAGGCGGAACCACGACGGACACGAAGAGCGCGAAGAAATGCCGGTTCGACGAGGGCAAGGCTCCGCTTCAGCATTTCGCACTTCCCCTTCGTGTTCGTCGTGTACTTCCCGGTTCGATCTTTCGCTTCTCGGCGCGGCCCGCGAATTGCCAGCATTTCGCCAGGCATGGCGCTTGTTTTTTTGCGCTGCACAAGCACAATGGCCGCTCGGTCCCGACTTCCCATGGAGCCTCGTCGCGCATGTCGACTTCCACCGCCGCATCGCAGCCCGTCCCGGCAACGTCGGCCTGGATCGTGCTCAAATTCGGCGGCACGAGCGTCTCGACGCGCGCGCGTTGGGACAAGATCGCAGCGATCGCGCAAGGCCACCGCACGCGCGGCAAGCACGTGCTCGTCGTGGTGTCGGCGCTTTCGGGCATCACCGACAAGCTCAAAGCCATCACCGAAGCCCATGCCGATGCGGCGCGGCGCGCCGCCGTGCGCGACGAGATCGTCGAGCGCCATCGCGCGATGTTCGCCGAGCTCGGATTGAGCGATCACGCGCCGATCCACTACTGGCTCGAGCGGCTCGACGCCCTCGTCGCGAACCCGCGCGCGGATGCTGCGGCGCTGCCGTGGCAGGCCGAGGTGCTCGCGCTCGGCGAGCAGATGTCGAGCACGCTCGGCGTCAATTATCTGAACACGAAAGGACTGCACGCGCACTGGCTCGACGCGCGCGAGCACCTGCTTGCGCAGCCGTTGCCGAACCAGAACGCCTGGGGCAGGTACCTTTCGGCCTCGGTGCCGACGGCGCCCGATCCGGCACTGCCGGCCACGCTCGCGTCGCGCGGCGATCTGCTCATCACTCAAGGCTTCATGGCGCGCAACGCCAGCGGCGAAACCGTGATCCTCGGCCGCGGCGGCTCGGACACCTCGGCGAGCTACTTCGCCGCCCTGCTCAAGGCGGAAAAAGTGGAAATCTGGACCGACGTCGCCGGCATGTTCAGCGCCAACCCGCGCCAGGTGCCGAACGCACGCCTGCTCTCGCGGCTCGACTACGAAGAAGCGCAGGAAATCGCCACCACCGGCGCCAAGGTGCTGCACCCGCGCTGCATCAATCCGGTGCGCGAGGCACGCGTGCCGCTCGTCATCAAGGACACCAACCACCCCGATCTCGCCGGCACCGAGATCGCCGCCGGCGCGGTCGACGCCGCGCCGAGCGTCAAGGCCGTGAGCTCGCGCAGCGGCATCACGCTGATCTCGATGGAATCGATCGGCATGTGGCAGCAGGTGGGCTTCCTCGCCGACGTGTTCGAACATTTCAAGCGTCACGGGTTGTCGATCGACCTCGTCGGCACTTCGGAAACCAACGTCACGGTATCGCTCGATCCGACCGAAAACCTCGTCGACACCGATGTGCTCTCGGCGCTCTGCACGGACCTCGCCCGCGTGTGCCGCGTCAAGGTCATCGCGCCCTGCGCGGCGATCACGCTCGTCGGCCGCGGCATGCGTTCGATGCTGCACCGGCTCTCCGGCGTGCTCGCCGAGTTCGGGCCGCTGCGCGTGCACCTGATCTCGCAGTCGTCGAACAATTTGAACCTGACCTTCGTCGTCGACGAGGAAGTCGCCGCGGATCTCGTGCCGCGCCTGCATGCCTTGCTCATCAAGGCCGAAGCCATGCGCGTGGAAGACGCCGCCGTGTTCGGACCGAGCTGGCAGGATCTCTACCGCGGCGACGCGGCGACGCGCGCGCGCGATTGGTGGCGCTCGCGCCAGCCCGAACTCCTGCTGCTCGCTCGCGGCGGCACTCCCCGGTACATCTACGACCTCGCCACGGTGCGCGCACGGGCGCGCGCTTTGCGCGGCATCGTCGCCGTCGACCGCTGGTTCTACGCGATCAAGGCCAATGCACACCCGGCGCTGCTCAGCGAAATCGCTGCGCTCAATTTCGGTCTCGAATGCGTGTCGCCCGGCGAGCTCGCGCGCGCCGCGGAAGCCGCTCCGGCCGCGCCGCGCCTGTTCACGCCGAATTTCGCGACGCGCGAGGAGTACGCCGCGGCGCTCGCCGCCGGCGTGCCCGTGACGCTCGACAACCTCCATCCGCTCGCCGAGTGGGGCGCGACGTTCGCCGGCCGCGAAATCCTGCTGCGTCTCGATCTCGGCCACGGCCGCGGCCATCACGACAAGGTGAAGACGGGCGGCGCGCAATCGAAATTCGGCCTTGCGCTCGACGAGCTTGCCGAGTTCCGCCGCCTCGCCGCCGCTCGCGACGTCCGCATCATGGGTCTGCACGCGCACTTGGGTTCGGGCATCCTCGACGTCGGTCATTGGAAGGACGTCTACGTGCAGCTCGCGAGCCTGGCCGAGAAGATCGGCAGCGTGCGCACGCTCAATATCGGCGGCGGCCTCGGCGTGCCCGCGCGCGCCGACGAGACACCGCTCGATCTGCATGCGCTGGGCCTCGCGCTCGCCGAGGTGCGCACCGCCTATCCGCAGTTCGAGCTTTGGGCCGAGCCCGGGCGTTATCTCGTCGCCGAGGCCGGCGTGCTGCTCGCCACCGTGACCCAGCTCAAGCGCAAGGGCGACGTGCGCTACGTCGGCATCGATGCGGGCATGAATTCGCTGATCCGCCCTGCGCTCTACGAGGCCTACCACGAGATCGCCAACCTGACGCGCCTCGACGAACCGGCGAGCGAACTCGTGCAGATCGTCGGGCCCATTTGCGAATCGGGCGACGTGCTCGGCAGCAATCGGCGCCTGCCGCCGACGAAGGAAGGCGACGTGCTGCTGATTGCCCAGGCCGGCGCCTACGGCGCGTCGATGGCGTCGCGCTACAACTTGCGCGAGCCCGCGGCGGAGGCCGTGCTGTGAGCCTCGCCGATCCGCGCCAGGCGCGCACGTTCCGCTTCGTGCGCTGCATGTATGCGAGCGGCGAGGCGCAGCTCGTCTACGCCTTCGACGGCGGCTCCGAGCTGGTCGAGCGCATCGCGTTTCCGGATGCGCCCGAGCTTCCGCCCGAGCGCGAGCGCGCCTTCGCGGCGGCGCTGCGCCTGCTGCACCTGATCGCGGGCGTCAGCTACTACAAAGCCGGCGTGCCGAACGAGATCGTCGTCGAAGGCGAGCCGCTCGACGCAGAAACCGCCGAGCTGCTCGATGCGGTATATCTGCACGGCCTCGCGGAATTCGCGTACCAGAACAAGCTCGACCTGCGCGGACGCATCCGCTTTCCGCATGCGGCGCAGGCTCCGCTCGTCACGGCGGCGAGCCTCGGCCTGCCGCGCCGCACGCTCGTGCCGATCGGCGGCGGCAAGGATTCGCTCGTCGCGGTGGAAAAGTTGAAAAGTATAAACGAGCCCGCGACGGCGGTCTGGATCGGCGATTCGGCGCTGATCGCCGCCTGCGCCGAGCGCACGGGCCTGCCGACGCTGAATCTCGGTCGCCGGCTCGCACCCGAGCTTTTCGAATACAACCGGATCGGCGCCTGGAACGGACACATCCCGGTCACGGCGATCAATTCGGCGATCCTCGTCTGCGCCGCCCTGCTCTACGGCTACGATGCGATCGCGTTCTCGAACGAACGCTCGGCCTCGGCCGCGACGCTCGAATACCAGGGCCAGGTGGTGAATCACCAATGGAGCAAGAGCCTCGAATTCGAGCGGCGCCTGCGCGCCTACGTGGCTTCGCACATCGCGGCGGATCTCGACTACTTCTCGCTGCTCAGGCCCTGGTCCGAGCTCGCCGTCACGCGGGCCTTCGCGCAGACGACCCGCTACGACGACGCGTTCTCGAGCTGCAACCGCAACTTCCGCATACGCGGCGAGCGGCCGGCCGACCGCTGGTGCGGGCAGTGCCCGAAATGCCATTTCGTGTTCCTCTCGCTCGCGCCTTTCACGGCCAAGCCGCGTCTGCTCGCGATCTTCGGGCGCAACCTGCTCGATGACGCGTCGCTCGCCCCGGGCTACGACGCGCTGCTCGAATACCGCGACCACAAGCCGTTCGAGTGCGTGGGGGAAGGCGTCGAGTCGCGCGCCGCAATGTATACGTTGTCGCAGCGCCCCGAGTGGCGCGAGGACGCGCTCGTGGCCCGTTTCGCCGAGGAGATCCTGCCCGAGCTCGACCGCGCGGAGCTCGCGCTCGAACCGCTGCTCGCCCCCTCGGCCGAGCACTGTCTGCCCGCGCGCTTGCGGGAGCTCGCCGATGCGACTCGATGACCTGGCCCATGCGGCCGTCGCGGTGTGGGGCTACGGTCATGAAGGCCGCGCCGCGCTCGCGGCGCTGCGGCAGCGCTTTCCGCAGAAGCCGCTCGGGCTCTTTTGCAGCGAGGCCGAAACGGCCGGCGTGGCGCGCGATGCCGGTCTGACCGTCGTCGCCGGCATGCCGACAGCGGCGGCGCTCGGCGCCTACGACATCGTGATCAAGTCCCCGGGCATCAGTCCGTACAAGCCGCCATACCCCGAAGCCAAGCGCCTCGGCGTCCGCTACACATCGGGTTCTGCGCTGTGGTTCGCCGAACATCCGCATGCGCGCACGATCTGCGTGACGGGCACGAAGGGCAAGAGCACGGTCACGGCCCTCGTCGCGCACCTCCTGCGCAAAGGCGGCAGGCGCGTCGCGCTCGCCGGGAACATCGGCTTGCCCTTGCTAGAACTGCTCGAAATCGGCGGCGCGGCGGAACCCGACTGGTGGGTGATCGAGCTCTCGAGCTTCCAGACCCATGATTTCGGCGGTGCCCCGAGCGTCGCCCTCATCAACAATCTCTACGAGGAGCACCTCGACTGGCACGGCACGCGCGAGCGGTACGTCGCCGACAAGCTCGCGATCGCGGCGAAGGCGCGGCATCTCGTCGTCAACGCACAGCAACCGGCGTTGCTCGCGCGCACGGCAACGCACGCGCAGCGCACGGGTTTCGGCGACGAGGCCGGCTGGCACGTGCGCGACGACGCGATCTTGCGCGGCGGCGAACGCGTGATCGCGCTCGCGGACCTGCCGCTTCCCGGCGCGCACAACGCGCTCAACGTCTGCGCCGCGCTGGCCGCCATCGAGGCCGCCGGCGAGGATGCACGCGCATTGGCCGTGCACGCGGCGAGCTTCAAGCCCCTGCCCCATCGCCTGCAATCCTTGGGCGAGCGCAACGGCATCGCCTTCGTCAACGACAGCATCGCGACGACGCCGTACGCGACGATCGAAGCGCTGCGCAGTCTCGCGGGACGGCGGGTCGCCGTCATCGTCGGCGGGTTCGACCGCGGACTCGACTGGAATCCTTTCGTGGAATTCGTGGCAAAACACCCGCCGTTCGCGATCGTGACCACGGGCGCGAACGGCGCGGCGATCGCCGCGAAGCTCGCCGACATCGCGGCACCGGCATTCGCGTCGACCGAGGCGCCCGCCTTGGCCGAAGCCGTCTCGCGCGCACGCGCCGCGCTGGGCGGCGGCGGCACGGTGCTGCTCTCGCCCGGTGCGCCGAGTTTCGACGCGTTCCGCGACTATGCCGAGCGCGGCCGCGAATTTGCGCGCCTCGCCGGTTTCGATCCGGCGGCGATCGCCTCGATCGAGGGGCTCGGCATCGCATGAGCGCGAACGACGTGCGCGTGTGGGACTTGCCGACGCGCCTCTTCCACTGGATTCTGACCGTGCTGCTCGTCATGCAATATGCGACGGCTTCGTTCGGCGTGCTCGATATGCGCTGGCACGTGTACCTGGGCTACGCCACGCTGGCGCTCGTGCTGTTCCGCGTGCTGTGGGGCTTCTTCGGCTCGCCCACGAGCCGCTTCGCCGCATTCGTGCGCGGCCCGGCGGCCGTGCTCGGCTATCTGCGCGCGGTGTTGTCCACAAATCCACAACGCAGCATCGGCCACAACCCTGCGGGCGGCTGGGCGGTGCTCGCGCTCCTCGGTTGCGTCGTCTTGCAAGGCGTCTCGGGCCTCTTTGCGCGCGATTTCGCCGGCAACGCCGGTGCACTCGCCGCACACGTCTCCGAGCGTACGGTGCGCTTCATGAGCGAGGTGCACGAGTGGAACCAGAATCTGCTGCTGATCCTCGTCGCGATCCACATCGTGGCTGTGATGCTCTACCTCGTGCTCGGCAACGACAACCTGATCCTGCCCATGATCACGGGACGCAAGACGATCGTCGGGAAGGAGCCGGAGCAGGCGAGTCCGACGCGCGCGCTCGCTCTGCTCGCGATCGCCGTCGCTGCCGTGGCAGCGCTCGTCTTTTCCGCACGCTGAGATTCCTTCCGCCGCTTGCGGGGGAAGGTGCCGAAGGCGGATGGGGGCGACGTTGCGAGATCGCTCGATGGCGTGTTCTCGCTCGGTCCGTCGAAGAAATCAATCGGCTTTGTACTTGTCGTGGCACGCCTTGCAGCTTGCGACGACCTTGCGGTAGGTGTCCTTGATCGCAGCCGCATCGCCCGATTTGACGACATCCGCGAACTTCTTCGAAGCCGCGGCGTAATCGTCGAGCGCCGCTTGGAATCCTGCCGCGTCGGACCAGATCTCGGGCCCGGCGTCGGTGACGGCGCCTTTGTCCGAGCCTTTCGGAAATCCTTCGGCGATCTGCGGTGCGAACGCCGCCAGACGCTCGGCGCGCGTGGCCGCGTCCTTGAGATCGGGCCCGCCGGCGCTGCGCAGGTTGGCGCCGAGCTGGTCCACGTTCCAGCCCATCGCCGCCATGAGACCCTGGCGGTAGCGGATCGCGGCGTCCGGCTTGGTCTGCGCGGAAGCCGCGGCTGCGCCGACCGCGGCGAGGCACAGGGCGAGAATCCGGGGCAGGCGGGTCATGGCGGTGCTCCGTGTAAGCCGCGGACGGGACGGCGGGTCAAGTTTAGCAGCAGCTGCGGCCGCGTTCGCCGTCCGGCCATGTGTGCGCCATATGTGCGCGCCGCACGCCTGCGCGTATCATGCTGCTCCCCCTGCAAGGAGATTCGCTATGAAATCGACGATCGTCCTCGCCTTGACGCTCTGCTTCGGCGCCGGAGCGGCGCACGCGGCCATGGTGGCCAAGAACATCGACTACGACGTCGGCGGCAAGCCGATGCAGAGTGTACTTGTATACGACGACGCGGTGAAAACGCCGCGTCCCGGCCTCGTCATGACTCCCGACTGGCTCGGCATGAACGAGAACCAGATCGCACTCGCGAAGCAGATCGCGGGCAAGGACTACGTGATCCTCGTCGCCGACGTCTACGGCACCGCCGTGCGGCCGAAGAACCCCGACGAGGCCGGTGCGGCGGCGAAGTCCATGTACGAGCATCGCGCCGATCTGCGTGCGCGCATCACGGCGGCGCTCGAGCAGCTGAAGGCGCAAGCCGGCAAGGCGCCGCTCGACGGCAAGCACTGGGGCGCGTTCGGTTTCTGCTTCGGCGGCGCGACCACGCTCGATCTCGCACGCAGCGGCGCCGACGTGCAGGGCGTCGTCTCGTTCCACGGCAATCTCTCGACCGACGATCCGGCGCTCGCCAAGAACATCAAGGCCAAGGTGCTCGCGATGAACGGCGGCGACGACAAATTCGTGCCCGAGGAACAGATCGTCGCCTTCGAGAAGGAGATGCGCGACGCCAACGTCGACTGGCAGTTCGTGAACTACGGCGGCGCGGTGCACTGCTTCGCGATCCCGAGCGCAAAGGGCGAAGTGCCGGGCTGCAAGTACGACGAGCGCACGGCCAAGCGCGCGCTTGCGCTCATGCATAGCTTCTTGGACGAGGCATTCGCGGCGAAGTGATCGCCGTCGGGCGCGGAGCGCCGCTTCGCGCCCGCGGCCGCCTCAGTGATCGCGCGCCAGCGCGTAGTCGGCGAGCACGCCGAGCGCGTCGCGCGCCGCGGAAGGCGGCAATGTGGACAATGCGTCTTTTGCCGCATCGGCATGGCGCTGGGCGCGCCGGCGCGCCCGCTCGATCGCGCCCGTGTCGCGGATCGCGGCCACGATGTTGTCGAGCGAATCGAGACCGCCGGTTTCGATCGCGCGGCGCAGGCTCGCGGCTTCGGCCGGGGCGGCGCGCTCGATCGCATAAATGACGGGCAGCGTCGCCTTGCCCTCCGCGAGGTCGTCGCCGATGTTCTTGCCGAGCGTTCCCGCGTCGGACACGTAGTCGAGCACGTCGTCGGCGATCTGGAACGCGAAGCCGAGATCGAGCCCGAAGCGGGCGAGCGCCTCCTCCTCGTCCGCGGGAACGCCGGCGAGCACCGCGCCGAGCCGCGTCGCGGCCGCGAACAACACCGCGGTCTTGCGCTCGATGACGCGCGAATACGCGGCCTCGTCGACGTCGGGATTGTGGATATTGAGCAACTGCAGCACTTCGCCTTCGGCAATGCGGTTCGTGGTGTCGGCGAGGATGCGCATGACCCGCATGTCGTCGGCTTCGACCATCATCTGGAACGAGCGCGAGTAGAGGAAATCGCCGACGAGCACGCTCGCTGCGTTGCCCCACAGCGCGTTCGCCGTTTTCTGCCCGCGCCGGAGCTCCGATTCGTCGACGACGTCGTCGTGCAGCAGCGTGGCCGTGTGGATGAATTCCACGACGGCGGCGAGCAGCACGTGATCGCGCCCCGTGTAGCCGGCGGCTTGCGCGGCGAGCAGCACGAGCATCGGCCGCAGGCGCTTGCCGCCGCCGCCGATGATGTGCTCGGCGATCTGATTGATGAGCACCACGTCGGAAGCCAGACGCGCGCGGATCAGCGCATCGACCGCGGCCATGTCGGGTGCCGCCAGCGCCTGGACATCGACGAAACGCTGGACGGTGCGGGGCAAGTGCTGGGTTGCGGTCGACATCAATCGTTTCCAGTAGATCGTGGCGATTA
>DASRGX010000175.1:0-9889 GCA_035650835.1 Rudaea sp.
AATTGCCTTGGAGATTGCGATAGCGCTTCACGCGCGCGCCCGTGCGATGCCGCAAAGTTAAAATTTATACTGCGCCGACGCGCCGAGCAAGTTGCCCTTGTTCGAGAACTTGCCGATCAGCACGTCGCCCGTTGCGCTCACGTCGGCCACGTGCGCGTCGTTGACGAACAGGTGCGCGTAGCCGATGTCGACGTTCCAACGATCGTCGGCGCGATAGCCGAGGCCGACCGTCACCCAGCGCCGCGTCGCGTCGGGTACGCGCGGATCGCGCGTCGCGGCCGAGGTCGGCGTGCCGTCGACGGCGAGCCCGCCGCGCAGCGTCCATGCGGGGTCGAGCCGGTATTCGGCGCCGATCGAACCGAACCACGAATCGTCCCAATTGAACACCTCGGTCGAGGGCGGTTGGGCGGGATTGCGATAGACGACCGTGAGGCCCGAGAGCGACGACCAGCGCGTGTAGCCGACGTCCGCGCCGAAGCTCCAGCGGTCGTCGAGCGTGTGCCACCAGCTCGCATCGGCCGTGGCGGGCGTGGCGAAATCGGCGTTCGCCCCGGTGTTTTGGAACAGCGGCACCGAACCGGCCGCGAAGATGCCGGCTACCGTCGCCGGCACACCGAACGTGGCGCTGCCGGCCAACGTGTGATTGATCCGCGAGCGGAAGTCGAAGCCGATACGGTCGGCGTCGGTCGCCTTCCAGAGCAACCCGAGCTGGCCGCCGTAGCCCCAATCGTGTCCCTTGATCTTGGCGTAGCCGTCGGCGGATTGCGGCAGGAAGGTGCCGGGCGGCAGCGCCGCGTTCGTGGCGAGGATCGCGCCGAAATCGACCGCTTCGCTGAGCGTCGCCTTCGTCCGCTGCGCAATGACGCTCGCGCCGATCGAGAACTGGTCCGTGAGCGCATACGCCGCCGAAAGCGTGATCGCCAGCGACTCCAGTTTCGAGTCGAGCGCTTGATAGCGTCCCACCCAGCCCGGGTCGTAGCTCGTCTGGAACCCGTAGGGCACGTTGAAACCCGCACCCACCGCGAAGCGGTCCGCGACCGGCATCGCGAAGAACAATGCGGGCACGGCCTTGGTGGTGCCGCCGTCGCCGCCGTTGCCGCCGGTCAGGGGCCGGCCGAGCGCGTCGAAACCCGTGCCGCCGAAATGCGTGCTGAAGTTCACGCCGGTCACGTCGCCCTGCAGCGTCGGCGCCTTCAGATCGATCATGGCTGCCGGATTGTTGACGACGACAGCCGCGTCGTCGGGTGCGGCGGTGACGCCCGCGTAAGCGCGGCCGAGACCGGCCGCATCGTCCTCCCGGAGCTGGAACCCGCTCGCCGACGCCTGCCCTGCGCCAAGCGCAAGAACGGCCGGGACGGCGGCGAAACCGAACGTGCGAAGCCCAAATGCGCGCATATGCAACCTCCTTGTCGCTCTTGCTCCCCCAGAACCGGAGCGCTTGCGCGCCGCCCGTCCCGGACTGCCCACAGTGTGCGAGGCAGGATGTTAACGATGTGCTAACGAACGCGAGCGGTGCTCGGCCTCGCTTCAGCGGAAATGCGCAGCCATGCGGTAAAGTACGCCGATGTACCTCGAATTCTACGGCCTCAAAGAAGCGCCGTTCTCGATCACCCCCGATCCGCGCTACGTGTTCCTGTCGGAGCGCCACCGGGACGCGCTCGCGCACCTGCTGTACGGCATCGGCAAGGGCGGAAGCGGTGGTTTCGTGCAGCTCACGGGCGAGGTCGGCACCGGGAAGACGACGCTTTGCCGGCTGCTGCTCGAGCAGCTGCCGGAGAACACCCGCGTAGCGCTCGTGCTCAATCCCAAATTGTCGCCAGTCGAGCTCCTCGAGACGATCTGCGAAGAGCTCAAGCTCGACATCGGCAGCCAGCGCGGCAGCCTCAAGGGACTCGTCGATACGCTCAACGCGTATCTTCTCGACGCCTACGCACAAGGCTTGCGCGTGGTGCTCATCGTCGACGAGGCACAGAACCTCTCGATCGAAGCGCTCGAGCAGGTGCGGCTGCTCACGAACCTCGAAACGCCGACGCAGAAATTGCTGCAAATTATACTGCTCGGCCAGCCGGAGCTGCGCGACAAGCTCGCGTTGCCGGAGCTGCGCCAGCTCGCCCAGCGCATTACCGCGCGCTACCATCTGACGCCACTCGACCGCGCCGAAAGCGAGGCGTACGTGCGCCATCGCATAGCCGTGGCGGGCGGCGCACGCCTGCCGTTCACGCGGCTCGGCCTGCGTGCGCTCTACCAGCGTTCGGGCGGCGTACCGCGCGTCATCAACGTGATCGCCGACCGCGCCCTCATGGCCGGCTACGCGCGCGAGCAGGATGCGATCGGCGAGCGCCTCGTCGACCGCGCCGCCGACGAGACGCTGCCGGGTACCGCGCGCTACTGGATGCACCGGTATGGACGCTGGGCCGCCGCGGCGGCGGCGATCCTCCTGATCGCCGGCATCGTGCCGTACTGGCTGTCGCGGACGTCCGCGCCCATGCAGGCGGCGACGGTCGCGCCGCCCTCGCCGAGCGCCGCGACCGACCCGCTGGCGCGCCTGCGCGACGCCATGACGCACAGTCCCGATGCCGATCTCACCGCCTGGACGCAACTATTGGCCCGCTGGCAGGTCAATTCGAGCGAGGTGTCGGTACGCGACGCGGCGCGCTGTCAGAACGTGATCGCCGCCGGGCTCGATTGCTTGCGCGGCTCGGGTACGATCGAACAGCTCGCCCGCTTCGACCGGCCGCTGATTCTCGTGCTGCGCGCGGGCGACGCACACGCCGAAGCGCTGCTGCAGGGCGTCGGCGCGAAGCAGGTTCGGCTAAACTTGGCGGGCCAGGATCAGCTCGTCGACAAGGCCGAGCTCGGCAACGTCTGGAACGGTGAGTTCGTCGCGATCTGGCGTCTTCCGCCCAGCATTCCGGCGACGCTGCGCGACGGCGATGCCGGGCCGGGCGTCGCCTGGATGAAAGCCGAGCTTGCGCGCATGGACGGCGGCAAGGCGGCCGATGCCGGGCCGGCATATTTCGACGCCGGACTCGTGGAACGCGTGCGCAAGCTGCAGATCGCCTACGGGATACGTCCCGACGGCATCGTCGGCCCGGAGACGTTGTTCGCGCTGTCTTCGCTCGATGAGAGCGGGCCGCACCTGTTCCGCAACCTGCCCTGATTTGTGATGACCGCGAAATGTCCTTGATTCTCGAAGCGCTGAAGAAATCCGAAGCGAAACGGCGGCTCGGCGAAACTCCGGATCTCGCCACGCCGTTCGCGACGGCGCCGCGCAGGCGCAGCGCCGCGCCCGCGCTCTTCGTCGCCATCGTGGTCGCCGCCGGCGCCGGCTGGTGGCTGCTGCGCGCCCCGCCCGCAAAGGAACCGCCCGCGAGCACGCCGACCGCGGCGCCCGAGCATCGCGCCAGCGTCGCCGCACCTCCCGCGGCGACATCCGTCCAGGCGCCGGCGCCGAGACCAGCGGCGACGGCACCGAAGCCGGAGCCTGCGCCGCCGCCTGAAATGCCACCGCGCGAATTCGATCCGTTCGTCGGCCAGGGGTCCGTGGATATGGATCCGCGCTTTGGGCCACATCCCGCGGGTCGCAGCACGCGGCCGCCGACGGTCGTCGCGTCGAAACCGGCGCCGGCCGCCGCCGCGAAACCTGCGCTGACGGCGAACCCGGCCGGCCAAAAACCGCTTCCACCGACAACTCCTGCTGCCGATGGCGCCGCGGCCGGCAAACCCACGGTCACGGCGGCGGTTACGGGTTCGCAGAAAGCATTTCCAGCGCCTTCGGAGTCCGAAGGGGCGACGGCGGGCAAACCCGCCGCGCCGACGCCCGGCGCCGGCTCGCAGAAAGCATTTCCGCCGCCACCCGAAGGCGCGCAGCAGGCCGACGCGAATGCCCAGCCCTATTACGCCCTGCCTTTCCAGGTGCGCAAGGAGCTGCCTCCGCTCAAGCTCAGCATGCACGTCTACACGCCCGAAGCGAACCAGCGTTTCATCATTCTCAACAGCTCGCGCATGGTCGAGGGCGACACCCAGGACGATCTCGCCGTGCGCGAAATCCGCCCCGACGGCGTCGTGTTCGAGTTCCACGGGCAACGGTTCTTCTATCCGCGCGACGGTTCCTGACGCAGGCTCCGCATGTTCGTCACGGTCGAACAGCGGCGGCGTCAACAGGTACCTTGGGCGACGATCGCGATCATCGCGATTTGCGTCGCCGTGTTCCTCTCGCTCGCGGGCCTTTCCGCAGACGCACGCACGCAGGCGTTGCGCAACTGGGGCACGGTGCCGGCCATGCTGTCGAGCGACGCCGTTCCGCTAGCGTTCAAGGGCCTGCGCCTCGTCACGTCGTTGTTCATCCACGTCGATTGGCTGCATATCGTCGGCAATCTGCTGTTCCTCATGATCTTCGGCCTTTCTGCCGAGCGTGCGCTCGGCTCGCGCCGCTTCGTCGCGCTGTTTCTCGCCGCCGGCGCTGTCGCCAACCTGACGGGGGCGCTCACGCTGCAGAACGCGAGCGCGCCGATCATCGGTTCGAGCGGCGCGGTTTCGGCGATCGTCGGCGCGTATTTCGCGCTGTTCCCACGCGCGCGCCTCGGCCTCGTGCTGCCGCTCGGATTGTTCCTCGAGTTCGTGCGCATCCCGGCGCCGGCCCTGATCGGTTTCTGGATCCTGTTGCAGCTGTTGTTCACGTTCGTCGGGCCGTCGTTCGGCGCCGTCGTCTGGTGGACGCATATCGCGGGTTTCGCCGCCGGTATACTTTTTGCGCTGGTGTCGCGTCCGGCAATTGCGCGCCGGCTCAGGCAATGAGCGAAGCGCCGGCGTTAGAATCGGTTCCATGCGCAAGAAGCTATACAAGATCACGTTCCTGAGCCAGGGGCGCACGCTCGAGCTCTACGCGCGTCACGTCGGCAGCAGTGCGCTCTGGGGCTTCACCGAGGTCGGCGAACTCGTCTTCGAGCAAGGCGCAAGCGTCGTCGTCGATCCGACCGAAGAGCGCCTGCGCGAAGAATTCAAGAACACGAAGGTGCTGCACCTGCCCATCCAGAGCATCGTGCGCATCGAGGAAGTCGAGAAACGCGGACCGCTCGCGATCCGCGACGCGCAGAGCGGCGAGAAGATCACGCCGTTCCCGCTTGCGCCGCCGCAACGCGGCAAGTAGGCGCGCCGAAAACAAAACGGGCGCAGCTCGCGCCGCGCCCGTCTTGTGTCGTTTCAGGAGCCGATCAGCCGCGTTTGTCGGGCTGCTGCTCCGCGATCGCCGTCCCCGGCACCGTGGTCTTGTGCTGAAGCGCCATGCCCTTGAGCACGTTGAGCGCTTCGGTCAAGGCGTAGTCGTCGATGTTGTCGCGCGCCGGCGCATCGTTCTCCTTGCGGGTTTCTTTCTCGTGATCGCCTTTCAGGTGATTGGGCAGATCGCGTTCGCCCGTGATCAGCGAGGGTGCCGAATCGCGCACGCTGAGCTTGAGATCGGCGAGTTCGATGTCGGGCTGGATGCCGGACGCCTGGATCGACGTACCGCTCGGCGTGTAATAGCGCGCCGTCGTGATCTTGACCGCATGCGCGTCGTCGAGCGGCAGCACGGTCTGCACCGAACCTTTGCCGAAGCTGCGCCGCCCCATGATCAGGGCACGGTGATTGTCCTTGAGTGCACCGGCGACGATCTCCGCGGCCGACGCCGTGCCGTTGTCGACGAGCGTCACCATCGGGGCGCCGTCGAGCAGATCGCCCGGCGTCGCGCTGAAGCTCAAATCGGCCTGCTTGAGGCGGCCACGCGTCGTCACGATCACGCCGCTGTCCAGGAAGTCGTCGCTGACTTCCACGGCCGAGGTCAGCAGGCCGCCGGGGTTGCTGCGCAGGTCGAGCACGGCGCCGCGGAACGGCCCCGACTTCGCCTTGACCTTGGCGAGCTTGCTGCGCAACTCGCTGCCCGTGTCCTCTTGGAACTGGGCGATGCGGATGTAGACGTAACCAGGATCGAGCGCACGCACGCGCACGCTGGCGACGCGGATCGTCTCGCGCTTGAGCTTGAGCTCCACGGGCGCGCTCGCGCCTTCGTGCAGGATGCCGAGCGCCACTTCGGAACCCGGCTTGCCGCGCAGCAGGTTCACGGATTCGTTGAGGTTGTCCGAGGTGATCGTGGTGTCGTTGATGCGCGTGATGATGTCGCCGGGCTTGACGCCCGCCCGGTCGGCCGGCGTGTCGTCCATCGGCGCGACGACGCGCAGCGCGCCGTCGGTCGCCAGCACTTCGAGACCCAAGCCGGCGTAGCTGCCGCTCGTGTCTTCGCTCAACTGGTCCATCGCGTGCTGGTCGAGGTATTCGCTGTGCGGATCGAGACCGGCCAGGAGGCCGCGAATCGCCGCCTGCATGAGGACCTTGTCGTCGACGGGCTCGACGTATGCCTGCTTGACCAGATTGAACACCGAGGTGAAGGTGCGGATGTCGTCGAGGCTCACGCCGGGCTTCGGCGGCGGTGTCGCGGTCTTCACGGCGTCGGCCGCGAATGCGGGCGTTCCGACCGCAAGAACGAGGAGGGAAAACAGCAGGTTACGCATGGCAATTACTCTCTAGGTGTCCCGATTATAGGCACGTCGGGCTCCGCTCAACGTGAAGAAGATTTAAGCCAGCCGCGCGGGTCGATCGCTTTTCCCTGATAACGCAGCTCGAAGTACAGTCCCGGCGTCCTACGCCCGCCGCTGGCGCCACTCGTCGCGATGACTTCGTTCGCATCGACCCATTCGCCGACGTCCTTGAGCAAGGCTTCGTTGCATCCGTACAGACTCAGATAGCCGTCGCCATGGTCGATGATGACGAGCAGGCCGAAACCACGCAGCCAGTCCGCGAAAACGATCCTTCCGTGGGATACAGCGCGGACTTCGCTTCCAGGCGGCGCTGCGATCATGAGCCCGTGGCTGTCATGTTCGCCTTCGTCGCTGGCGCCGAACGCCGTCGTGATGCGGCCGTGCACCGGCCAGATCAATCGACCGCGCAGACGCTCAAATGGTTCCGCTCCGGCCAGCTCTCTGGGTATGTCGGCGAAAATGTCGCGCAACTTGTCGAGTAATTCAAGCAAGCTCTTCTCGTCGCGCCCCAACGTGGCCAACCGCTCCTGGCGGTTTCTGAGCGTCGCTTCGAGCTCCGCGAGCGCCTGTGCACGGGCTGCCCGCTCGGTTTCGAGGCGCTCGGCTT
Source organism: Rudaea sp. (assembly GCA_035650835.1). Taxonomy (GTDB): domain Bacteria; phylum Pseudomonadota; class Gammaproteobacteria; order Xanthomonadales; family Rhodanobacteraceae; genus Rudaea. The sequence goes on from DASRGX010000175.1 coordinate 7,180, forward strand.
CCGCGGTCTGCTCCGCGCGCAGCGCTCGCATTGCCGCGGTTTCCTGCTCGATGGCCGCCTGTACGGCAGCCAGCGCATCGAGGTCTTTCAGCAGCCCTTCGATCTCGCCGACGCGCGCGTGTTCGAAATAGCGATAGTAGGCGAGCATGCGGCCGACGTCGTCGATGCGGTCCTGCGCGAGCAAGAGCTTGAGCTCCTCGCCGCGTCCCATGGCGTAGGCCGATCGCACGAGCGCGGCAAGGGCCTCGCGCTGGTCCTTGAGCGCGGCGTCGAGCGTATCGCGCTGTTTTTCGAGCGCGGCGAGCTTCGCACGTTGCGCATCGAGCTTCTGATCGGATTCGCGCAAGCGTTTTGCGGCGGCGGCCACTTTCATCTCGGCATCGCGCAGCGTGGAGACCGCGTTGGCCTTCTCGCCGCCGATGCGCTGCATTTCGTCGCTCAGCGCATGAATTTCCGCACGCACGGCCTCGAGCTTTTGCTTCGCCTGCGCTTCCTGCGCGGCGTGCTGTGGATCGTCGCCGGTCGCACCGACGGTGGTTCCGTGATACGTGCAGATGGCGACGAGAACGGCGAGTATCAGCACGAGCTTCCGCTCGCCCTGCGGCCGAGCGACGTACTTTTCTTTGCCTGGCCAAAGAAAAATACGCAAAAGACCGAAGGGCGAGCGAAAGCCCTCGCCTTTCAATGGGCAGCCGTCGCCGGCGGAATCCGAATCGTCAATTGAACTCGACAAGCGAATGGCCAGTCATTTCCGCCGGCTGCGGCAGCGCCATGAGCGCAAGCACCGTCGGCGCGAGATCGCGCAGCGAACCGTGCGAAAGTTTCGCCTTGCGGCCGACATAGACGAGCGGCACCGGCCCCACCGTGTGCTGCGTGTGCGGCTGGCCATCGTCGGCGACCATTTGTTCGAGATTGCCGTGGTCGGCGCTGATCAGCATCTCGCCGCCCGCGGCGCGGATCGCCGCCGTCAGGCGCCCGAGCGCGGTATCGACGGCTTCCACCGCCTGGATCGCTGCCTCGAGTTTGCCGCTGTGGCCGACCATGTCGGCATTGGCGATGTTGCAGACGATGAAGTCGTAGTTGCCGCTGCCGATCGCCGCGATGAGCTTGTCCGTGACTTCGGGACAGCTCATCTCGGGTTTGAGGTCGTACGTCGCCACCTTCGGGCTCGGCACGAGGATGCGGTCCTCGCCCGGATACGGCTCTTCGCGCCCGCCCGAGAAGAAGAACGTCACGTGGGCGTATTTCTCGGTCTCGGCGATGCGCAACTGCCTGAGACCGAGCTCGGACAGGTATTCGCCGAGCGAATGCGACAACGACTGCGGCGGATACGCGATCGCGGTGACCGGCAGATCGTCGCTGTATTGCGTCAGCGTGACGAAAGCGGACAAGTGGATTTTGCGCACTTGTGGAAAGTCGGCGAACGCGGGATCGACGAACGCGCGTGTGAGCTGGCGTGCGCGGTCGGCGCGGAAGTTCATGTAGACGATGGCGTCGCCGTCGGCCATCTGCGCGCCGCCGCCGATCACGGTCGGCTTCACGAATTCGTCGGTCTCGCCGCGCGCATACGCCGCGTCGAGCGCGGCCAGCGCATCGTCGGCGCGATATTCCGCCTTCGCTTCGGCAACGGCGTCGAACGCACGCTCGACGCGATCCCAGCGCTTGTCGCGGTCCATCGCGTAGTAGCGCCCGCTGACCGTCGCGATGCGCGCGTTCGGCAGCGACGCGCACTTGGCGGCAAGTTTCTCGAGCGAAGCGCGCGCGCTCTTGGGCGGCGTATCGCGGCCGTCGAGAAAGGCGTGCACGGCGATGTGACGAACGTTCTCCCGCGCCGCGAGATCGAGCATGGCGAGGATGTGGTCCTCGTGACTGTGCACGCCGCCGGGGCTGACGAGTCCGAACACGTGCAGGGTCGCGGCGCGCGCCGCCGCACAGGCCCCCACGAGCGCCGGATTGCGGAAAAAGCTGCCGTCGGCGATGGCGGCATCGATGCGGGTCAGGTCCTGGTAGACGATGCGCCCGGCGCCGATGTTCATGTGGCCGACTTCGGAATTGCCCATCTGGTCGTCGGGCAGCCCGACGTAGCGGCCGTGCGTCTCGACGAGCGTATGCGGGCATTCCGCGAGCAGGCGGCGCCAGTTCGGCGCGCGCGCCTGGGCGATGGCGTTGTTGGCGCTCTCCTCGCGGTGGCCCCAGCCATCGAGGATCAAGAGCAGCACGGGTTTCGGTCTCGGCACGTCGGTCCCTCGGCTTTTGCGTGGATTTTGGTTACGTGGAGTTCGGTTTTCCGTGGATTTTAGCGGAATTCCGCGCGGCGACCGCCTCGTTTAAACTCGGGCGCTCCTCGCCGCATCCCAAGTCTCGAACGACCGCTACCGGAGAACCCGCCATGATCCGCCTCGCCCTACTGCTCGCCGCCGCCGCTCTGAGCCAGGTCGCGTTCGCCGGCAACGAAGACATGGACATCGACAAGGTCAACGGCAGCATCCACGTGCCCGACAACGCGACGGTCGGCAAGCTCAGCACCGTGAACGGCGGCATCCACGTAGGCGCGAACGCGCGCGCGAAAAGCGCCGAGACGGTCAACGGCGGCATCGACGTCGAGGACGGCGCGACCGTCGACTCGCTCGAAACCGTCAACGGCGGCATCCATCTCGGCGGCGGGGTCAAGGTGGCCAAGACCGTCGAAGCCGTCAACGGATCGATCACG
>DASRGX010000176.1:0-2290 GCA_035650835.1 Rudaea sp.
AATCGATGATAAGTCGGCAAATTCGCAATTTATTATCCTGAAATTAGGATAATCCTATGGACCTCAACGACCTGCGTTATTTCGCCTTGATCGTCGAGCACGGCGGTTTCACGGCCGCCGAGCGCTTGACGCATATCACCAAGTCGAAGCTGAGCCGGCGCATCGCCCTGCTCGAGGAGCGGCTCGGCGTGCGTCTACTCCAGCGCAGCACGCGCCGCTTGGCGGTCACCGATGCGGGACGCGCGTTCTACGAACATTGCGCGGCGATCGTCGTCGAAGCCGACGCGGCGCGCGACGCCATCGAGCAATTGCGTGGCGAACCGGCCGGCACGGTGCGCATGACCTGTGCGGCGTCGATGGCGCAGGCGTTCGTGACGCGCATCGTTGCCGAGTACATGTGCAAGTATCCGAAAGTGCGTGTCGAACTCGACGCCACGGACCGCGTCGTGAACCTGGTCGAAGAACGCGTGGACATCGCCCTGCGTGCGCGATTCGGCAGCATCGCCGAACCCGGGCTCGTGGCGCGCCGCCTGGCCTCCGGGCGCCTGATTCTCGTGGCGAGCCCGGAATACCTGGCCGGCCGGCCGCCGATCCTCGATCCGAGCGATCTCGCCGAGCACGCCACGATCGGCGGACTGCGCTACGGCGCCGAGCAGACGTGGTCGCTCGTGGCGAGCGATGGCCGCACGCAAAAAGTGCAGGTGCAGCCGCGCCTGCTGTGCTCGGATTTCGTGGTGCAGCACCAGGCCGCGCTCGGCGGCATCGGTGTGGCGCTGGTGCCGCTCAGGCTCACCTGGGCCGGACTCGACGAGCAGACGCTCGTGCGCGTGGCCAAGGAATGGAGCAGCCCCGAGACCGACATCCACGTCGTCTACCCGAGCCGGCGCGGCATGCTGCCTTCGGTACGCATGCTCGTCGAGCACCTCGCCGAGCGCGTGCCCGTCGCGCTCGTCAGCTGACGTCAGCCGCCGCCGGCACGCCGCATCGGCGTTTCGTCGAGCCGCGGCTGCGGATAGTCGTTGAACGGCGGTTTGAGCCTCGCGATCATCTCGGCGACGATCTTGCCGCGCCGGACCTCGTCCTCGACCGCGCAGGCCAGCACGCCGTTCGCGCCGAGCCGCTCGGCCCAGGGCCATTTTTCGTTGCCGCGGATGCGCTTGGCGAGGCTTTCGGCATTGCCCACGTAAAGCGGGTTCCAGTCGCCGCTCGGCAGCCTCGCCGCGAAGATGAAGATGCCGCCGATATCGGCCCAATCGCTGTCGTAGCGGTGTTCGGTGAAATCGTAAAGAGTTCCGTCGACGCCTTTCCAGATGATGCCCATGGCACCACCCCCTGTTCTTGCCAAATCAACACTCGTGCCGCGCTTGTTCAGCTCGAACGCACAATCTTCGGCACAAGTCGTTGTATAGACGGATAAACGGCCAGGAAAGTTGCAGCCAGAGCTCGTTGGCATGAAAAAACCGGCTTTCGCGGACCGGAATGGGGAATCGTAAAATACGGGTGTTAAGCTCCGCCCCGATTCCCGATTCCCGATTCCCGATTCCCGATTCCCGATTCCCGGACCACGGCCATGCGCCTGATGCGTCTTCGAGATGTCCAACAGCGTGCCGAGGACCACGTGTTCCGCTACTCGCTGCTGCGGGCGTCGTTGCTCCTCGCCGTCGCCGTCGCAATCGTGACGGCGCTCTTGCGGTATGGCGCGCAGGCGAACAGTCTCGTGCCGGGCGCGATCGCGCTGCTCATCCTGCTCGGACTCCTGCTCTTCCGGCGTTTGTTCCTTGCGCGTCTTCGTGGGTCGAACTGGCTCGTACGCGCGAACGATGCCGGCATCTACGTTCATTTCCGTTCCTACGCGAACTACCATTTCCCGGAAGACGACCTCACGGTCGCGTTCATTCCGTACGCCGAAATCCGCAGCGCTCGCATCGTGCGGGAAACGAGCCGCGTGATGTCCGACGACGGCCCGACGACCTATCGTCGCCGGCTCGTCGAATTGCAGCTTGGCGTGGACGGCGACGAACTCGCAGCGGCACTTGCGGCGGAGATCGCGCGACCGGCGCCGCGCGTGCAGCATTGGTACGGCACCTCCTCGAGCGTCGTGCGTCATTACCCCGTGCGCATGGCCGCTCCCGATCGCGTGCAGATCGAGTGGGAAGTCGTGCCGGCGGCGCGCTCGCTGCTCGGTCTGCTGCCGCGTGCGTCGGCGCCTGCGACGGCATCGCTCGATTTCACCGCGCTCGCCGCGCTGCCGCGAGAGGCGCAGGACGCGCGCCTGCGCGAGCTCATCGCG
>DASRGX010000177.1:0-21914 GCA_035650835.1 Rudaea sp.
CTTCGTCAGCGCTGCGTGCAGGCGGTGACGGCCGATCGCGTCGATCTCCTGCGTCGTGAGTGCGCCCATGCCGTGCACGAGCTGTTCGCGCAGGCGATAGAACAGCGCGGCGCTGAGCTTCGAGAGCACGAGCTGCGAAAGGAAATTGATCGAAAACATGCACGCGAGCGCCGCGGCGAACTCCGCGGCTTCGAAGACGCCCGGGGTCGCGAGTTGCGCGTTGCGGCCGATCAGGGCGAGCAACCAGATGTTGGCCACGCCTGCGAGCGCGCTGATCGCGCTGACAGCGGCGATGCGGGCTCGGCTGCGGTGGAGAACGGCGAGGATCATGTCGGCATGCTCGTCAAAGGTCGATGTGGCTCGTGCACGCTGCCTCGTCGCGCGCGCCGACCGCCGCGAGCATGCGCGCGAGACCGAGCTTGCGTTCGACGAGCGCCGCCTGTGCTTCGAGAGTCGGCGCCGCGAAGAGCGCAGAAGGATCGAGCCGACCGATGCGGAATTCCGCTTCGAGCGCGGCGGCCAGCTTGACGAGCAGCAGCGAATCGCCGCCGAGCGCGAAGAAGCGATCGCGCGCACCGACGCGCGACACACCGAGCAGACGTTGCCAGTGCGCAGCGACGGCGCGCTCGACGTCGCCGGCCGGCTCGCGGTCCCCGGGCTCGTGCGGACTCGCCGCATCGGGTGCGGGCAGCGCGTTGCGATCGACCTTGCCGTTCGGTGTGAGCGGCAACGCGGCCATCTGCACCACGAGCGACGGCACCATGTGCGCGGGCAGCGTTTCCGCGACGAAATTCGCGAGCGCATCGGCCTGCGGCAGCGCGCCGGGCCGACGCGGCACGACGTAGGCGACGAGCACCTTGCTGCCGTCGGGCACCACGTCTTCGCGGGCGAGCACGGCGCACTCAGCGACGTCGGGATGACGCAGCAGGCGCGCTTCGATCTCGCCGAGTTCGACGCGGTGGCCGCGGATCTTGACCTGCGTGTCGCGGCGGCCGAGGTACTGAAGGCTGCCGTCCTCGAAGAACCGCACCCAGTCTCCGGTGCGATACAGACGTGCGTTCGCATGCCGGTTGAACACGAAGCGCTCGGCCGTCAGCGCCGGCCGATCGAGGTAGCCGCGCGCCAGTCCGGCGCCGCCGATGTAGAGCTCGCCGGCACAGCCGATCGGCAGGGGCTCACCCGCGGCATCGAGCACGTAGACCTGCGTATTGGCGATCGGACGTCCGATCGATTCGCGCCCGTGTTTCGTGCGCAGGCAGAACGTCGAATACGTCGTGTCTTCCGACGGGCCGTAGAGATCGTAGACCCGGGCGCGCGTCGCCTCGTACAGCGCATCGACGAGCTCCTGACGCAGCCGCTCGCCGGCGAGATTGATGCATCGCACGCGAGCCGGAAGCGCCTTCGCATCGAGCAGCGCCTTGATCGCCGACGGCACGGTGTTGATGAGCGACACGTCCTCAGGCGCGTGGACGAGCGACAGTGCGTTTTCGACGAGCACGACGCAGCCGCCGGCGGCGAGCGTCACGAAAATCTCGAACACCGAAAGGTCGAAGCACACCGACGTCGAGGCGAGCACGGCGCGTAAATCTTCGGCGGAATAGACCGTGAGCGCCCATTCGATGAGCGCGGCAGCATTGCGATGCTCGATGAGCACGCCTTTCGGCAGTCCCGTGGAACCCGAGGTGTAGATCGCGTAAGCGAGGTTGTGCGACGCGAGATCGCTGCGGGCGCGCGGCGGAGGCGTCGCCGAATACGCCGTGAGCGCAGCGCCGGGATCGAGCATCGTCGGTTCGCGCCCGGCGAGCGCCCGCCGTCCTTGCGCGTCCGCGAGCACGAGCTCGACGCGGGCATCGTCGAGGATGTGCGCGATGCGCGCAGCCGGATACCCCGGGTCGATCGGCACGTAGGCCGCGCCGGCCTTGAGCACCGCCAGCAGCGCGACGACGAGATCGGGCGAACGCCCGTGGCACACACCGACGAGGCGTTCGGGTCCAGCGCCGAGCTCGATGAGCCGGTGCGCGAGCCGGTTCGCACGCGCGTCGAGCTCGCGATAGCTCAGCACCTGCGTGCCGCAGCGCAGTGCCACGGCGTCGGGCGCGCGGCGCGCCTGCTCCTCGAAGAAGTCGTGAATGCACGCGTTCTCGCGCAAGGCGGCGCCCGTGTCGTTCCAGACGGCGAGCTGGCGGCTCCACTCCGACGCGCTCGGCAAGCGATAGCGGTCGATCGGCAAGTCCGCTTCGGCGATTTGCTGCAGCAGCTCGTGGATGCGCACCAGAATCGCATCGGCTTCCGGGCCGTCGACGTACGCCGTGTTGTAGTCGAGATGCAGGACCGGTTCCTGATCCGCCGCGTATTCGCAGAGCACGAACGTGAGCGGCGTACGCTCGCGCTGATGCGAGAGATAGTGCGTGGCGACCGGCGTGCCGTCGACGCTCAGCGCGAAATCGAGCTTCTGGTAGTTGAACGCGAGCTCGTTGAGGCGCTCCGCAGCGACCGGCTCGCGCTCGCGCAGCGCGCGCACGAGCGCGCCGAGCGGCAGCCGGCTGTGACGATAGTCCTGCTTCTGCAGCAGAGCGATGTTGCGCACCAGCTCCGCGAAACGGACCGCGCCGTAGGCGGGGATCCGGTGCGCATTGACGTTGACGAAGGAGCCGATCGCTTCCTTCTCCTGCGCCGTGCGGCGGTTGTGCACGGGCGAGCAGACGACGAGCCCGTCGAGATGATGCGCGCGCGTGAAATACACGTACAACGCCGCATGGAACACGGCGACGAGATTGGCGTGCGCCGCGTCGGCCACGCGCCGTAGCGCGGCGAGGAGCGTCGCGCCGATCGTGGTGCTCACGCGGCGGCTGCACGCAGCGGCGGCCGCGATGCGATCGCGCGGCGGAAACAGCGTGGAAGACGCACCGGCGTGTCGGCTCAGCCAGTATGCGAGGCTTTCGCCGTGGTCTTGTGCCGATGACGCGCGCTCCGCTTGGAGCTGCATCTGCGCCGCGAACGAGGGATAAGCGGCCGCCTGCGACGTATCTTCGGCGGTCTCGGAAAGACGCGCATAGTGCTCGAGGAATCGCTGCATCTGCAGCGCAAAGCCCCAGCCGTCCATGACGAGATGATGCGCCTTGGCGAAATACCAGTATTCGCGCGGCGCGATCTTGATCAGCGCGTCTGCGAACAGCGCGCCGTCGAGCCGCGCGAACGCGGTCTCCATCTGCTCGTGCATCCACGCTTCGGCGAGCGCGGACGCGCCCTCGAAAGCGGAGTAGTCGCGCACGTCGAGCTCCGGATACATCCCTGCGCCGAGCATCGCCGTACAGCGGCCCTCCACCTCGACGAAACGCAGCCGATACGCGTCGTTGCCTTGCAGGACGAGATCGCGCGCACGCCGGAAGCGCGCCACGTCGATCTCGCAGGCGTAGCGCTGCACGCCGCCCAAGTTGTTGACGACTTCGCCCGACAGCTTGCCGTCGAGGTAGATCTCGCGTTGGGTGGGTGTGAGCTCGAGCATGGCGGCCCGTTCCATGGCGTGATTCAGGCGTGCAGCGGCCATCCGGGTCCTCAGACGACCTTCTTGAGCAGCAGCGAGGAAATCGTGTCGTCGCTGCTGCCGGAGATGATGCGCGCGTCTTCGATGCTGAAGCGCTCGAGCATGTCCGGCGACATGACCGTCGGCTCGTAGATCACACTGCGCAGCCCGAACGAGGTCCGGCAGACGATCTCGCAATCGTCCTTGGCCGAGGCGTAGATGTTCTCGAGGATCGCCATCTTCGGCTTGGCGAGCAGGGCGATCAGAATCACGTCGTACGCCGAGACGTCGTAGCTGTGCGACGTCTCGTGGATCACGCTGATCGAGCGGTCGAGGCCGAGCTTCTCGAGCATCTCGCGCGAACGCTGCACGGCGTCGAACGAATGATCGAGCCCGTCGACGGGAATGCCGAGCAGACGGTGCAGCCAGATCGAGCTGATCGGGAACGGACCCGAGCCGATGAACAGCGCACGCTTGTGCTGCCGGCCGCGCAGCATCGACGTCTCGCGCTTCAACAACCGCTGAAAGCGACTGTTGAGGCGGTAGTCGTTGAGCGAGTTCGCGTCGTCGAGGCAGATGCGTTTGGAGAAGATCTGCTCGAGCGCGGTTTCCCACGCGCAGTAGGCGTCGTTGAGCAGCTTGACGCTCTCGCGGTTGTGCTTGAGGTTGAAGACGAGCTCGTCGGCGGCGTTGGCGAAGAAGATCTTCGACTCGATGTGCGAGATGAGCGGATCGAGCACGGCGAAATTCTGTCGCGGATGCTCGAGCAGCTGCCGGTTCGCGCGGATCACGGCCGCTGCCTTGTCGACGTTCACGTGGAACGAGGACGTGCAGCGCAGGACCGTCTCCAGAGTCGCGCCCGCTGTACCGCGTTCCGCGACGGCGTCATCCACATTGTCGACTTCGCACAATTCTGTTTGCATGACTTTCTCCTCTACGTTCGCCGCGTCGCCGGCACGACCGTCCGCGCTGCGCGGACCCGACGTGAACCCGTGTTAGGGACCTTCGGCCGCGCGGTCCAGGCCGCTCCGACCGTCTCGCGCCATGCGGTACCGGCGGCATCGCCGCTGCGGGCCGGCGCGTGATCCGCCGACGGCCCTTTCGTCTCTTCGTTCTTCGTCCGCATGGCGCACGCTACTCGGGGTGATTTCAGAGGCTGCTCTCGCCCGCGACGAGGCTCTGATCGCCGTCGTTCTGGGCGATCGCGGAGACGTCGCGCACCTGAGCGACGGCTTTCGTCGCTTCAGGCAGAGCGCCGACGCGCACGACGAGCACCTTCTGCGGCGACGATGCGCGCAGCGAGAACGTGAGCTCCTTGCCGGAGCACGAGTCGCCGCGGCAGATGAACGCCTGGTAGTCGCCGATTTGTGATTTGCCCGATGCGTAGTCGAGCGCATGCCCGTCGAACTTGATGCGCGCGAGCTTCGCGGAATTCGGTACGAGCACGAGCACGCCCGCAGCGCCGTCGGCGTCGATGCGCGTCTTCACCTCGCGTGCGTCGTCGGTGCGCTGTTCGTCGACTATCGTGAGCTTGGCCGTCGGCAGCTCCGCGCTCGGCGTCGCGGCCGCATAGAACCGGGTGCGCGTCCACGGCAGCACCTGTTTGGGAGCGGCGTCCTTGCCGAGCGCGCGCAGCACGGCCGGTGGCGGCGGACTGTAGGGCGTTCCAGCGAACGCCGTCGCAGCACCGTCCTGGTCCTGGAAATACATCACGTCGAGCGCTTGCGGCTGTGCTTTCGTATAGGCGCTCGCCTGGATCGACAGCACCGCACTGACGGTCGCGACGCCGGCCGTCGCATAGCGGAAATACCGATGCGAATGCACGACCTGGCTCTTGACCGAAAGCGGCGCCAGGAACGTGGCGAGCAAGCCGAGCAGCATGCCCGTCGCGAGCGCGCCCGGCAGCGCGCCGAACCCGATCATGATTTCGATGAGATGAATCGCCGGGAACACCGCGACGAACGCGACGAGCGCCGGCACGAGGAACAGCACGCGGTAGCCGGCGTCACCGAACCGCGACGCCGCGAGGGCGGCAAGCGGGAATGCCACGGCGAACGCTGCCGCCGGCAGGATGAAGAGGTAACTCGGCCCGGGCAAGATTGCAGCAAGCGCGACCGCGACGATCGACCACGCGAGCGCGACACCGACGGCCAGCCCGATCGGGTCCGATTTGCGCGCGAACAGACGCTGCACCGAGAACGCGACGAGCAGCACCACGCTCCATAGCAACAGGCGGTTGAACAAGCCGTCGACGTGCCAAGCGCTCGCCGGCCCGTTCACCATCGCGAGGAGTGTGGTCAGCAGATAAGCCGCGAGACCGCCCGCGAAAATCGACACTACGAAGCACAGAACCCCGAGCACGACGCTTCCCGCCGAGTACGCCTGACGCCGGCGCAGGCGCCACGCGCCGAGCGCAAGTCCGATCAAGGCCACGGCGGCGATGCCGACGCTGTACTCCGTCGGCCAGCGCACGACGAAGAATCCGAGCACGTCGGTATACACGCGCGTGCCGCTCGCGCCGGCGGGAATATCGGTGTCGAGCAGGGAGAGCACGAGATCGTAGGCGTTGTCGCCCTGCTGCTGGAGGCTGCCCGGATCGAGCTCCTGCACCGTGTCCGCCGGCGTGTGGTAGTACGAGACGTGCTCGCCGTAAGCGAAGTTGAGCCCCTGCAGTCCGTGCGCCTTGAACACGCTGAGATCGGTGTCGTTCGGCATCAATTTGTATACCGTGCTGAGCAGCGAGTTCGCGAGCGGCCGCTTCGCGCTGGCCGCGTACTTGTCGATGAGCCAACCGCTGGCGTCGCCGGTCTCGAACATCGCGCTCTGGCCCGACGTCCCGCGCGCTTCGAGATTGATCGCGAATGCGATCTTGCTGGCGAGCGGATGCTCGGCCATGAACGCGCGCGCGCCGAGCAGGCCGGGCTCCTCGCCGTCGGTGAAAAGCAGCACCACGGGATTCTTCGAGGGCGGCTGCTGCTTGAGCAGGCGTGCGATCTCGAGCAGCGCGGCCACTCCGGAACCGTCGTCGCTCGCACCGGGGCCTGCGGGCACCGAGTCGTAGTGCGCCGAGAGCAAGATCGCGCGGCCCGCCGTCGTGCCTTCGCGCAGCGCGACGATGTTGCGCACGCGCGCGCAGGTGTGGACGGGTATCTCGCGGCACGCGGTGGCGTCCTGCACGTCCGCGTGGTAACCGATGCGGTCGAGCGCGCCGACGATGCGCTCGCGCACCCCGGCTTCGGCGACGCTGTCGATGGGATGCGGACGTTCGTCGCCGAGCACGGTCGCGAGCACTTGCTTCGCGCGCGCCGCGGAAAAGCCCTGCGCGGCCGCATCCGCCGGCGCGATCGGTTCCAGGCGCCAGCGCGCCACCACCGCCACGATCATGAGCAACGCGAGCAGCGCAAGAAAGGTCTTGCCGTACCAGGTTTGGTCTTTCAAAGGCAGCGACATTCGGAACTCCCTTAATTCTTCGTCCTGAGGCTCACGCGAACCTCGCCCTGCGCCGACGCAAGCGCCGCCGCCGATCCGATGCCGATTGCGAGGGCGCACCATTCCTGCAGGCAGCAGCGAGCCGCTGCCCGATCGGCAGAAAATGAAATGCTTTTCCCTTCGCGGGCTGCGATCAGGCCGGCGCCCGTGAACGGGCCGCTCGACGTCCGGTTCAGACCCGGGTCGTCTCAGCAACCGGCGGATCGCAGCAGAAAGGTTCGACACCCGCGGCGCGCCACTCAGTCTTGCATCGCCTCCGTCGCACGACGTTGCAATGCACCCCTGTTTTCGCATCGTCCGTTGCGCGCCGCAACTCTAATTTTCGACGATGTGATTAATTCGATTACAGCGAATTCGCGCGAGCAAGTCTAGTACGCAATTCACGTCGATTTTGTGACGCGCTCCGAGCACGTCTTGCATCGGCGAAGTGGATTGCGTCATTCTAGGAATGTCTACTGGCAATGCTGACAGCTTTCAGCATTTCATTCGGCGATGTTAAACAAGGGGCGCCGAACCGCGCAGTAGCAGCGTCTCGCAGCATTCGCGATATCTACGAAGCTTCGTGAATACCGTCGCATTCCGCTTAGCGAGCGCATCCGGTTGTATCGAAAACTGAGCCGCTTTCGGCGGGAGATTGCAAATAATTTTGAGCCACGTGTTTCACGTAATTTTGAGCCGTGGGTTTCATTTAATTTTGAGCCATGCTTAAAGCTAGGGAGGCTTAGAGTGATAGACATGGTTTTGCTCAGCGTGGTGCGTCGCTGGTACTTTCGCGATGGCTTGTCGATCCGCGAGATCTCTCGCCGGACGAAGCTCTCCAGGAACACGATCGCGAAATACCTCGACAGCAAGGTGGTCAAACCGAAGTACTCGAGACGCAAGACGGCGACGAAGCTCGATCCGTTCGCTGCGGAGCTCACGGAATGGCTGGAAGGCAACCCGCGCCACGTGTCGAAGCGGCGCATGACCGTGCGGCAGATGTACGCGCGGCTCGTCGAAGGCGGCTATGCGGGCTCCTACGGCCGCGTGGCGGCATTCGTACGCGCGTGGCGGCGCAAGCGTGACGAAGCGGCCCGCGTGGCGAGCTTCGCCGGGTTCGCTCCCGTCCCGCTCGGCATGGGCGCGTTTTCGTTCGATTGGAACGAAGACCGCCTCGTGATCGGCGAAAGAAACCCCGTGCACGACATGCGGCAAAAGCTCTCCCGCACCGCGTGACGCGGCCTGGCGAGTTACGCCGTCAATTCGTCGTTCGAATCCAGCCTCACGCACGACCGTACCGACGCGCCCTCACGGGCGCGCCGGTTCATTACGCGGACGTTTCGTTTTCGCGGCAGCGGCATGGTCTAGTTTTTTCCTGCATTCGCCTGGCTTGCGCTCGCGCCACTCGAGCGAACCGTCGAGAGGTGCCGTAACGGCTTGGATTTTTATCCCTGTCGCTGCCGCTTTCTTCGAGTTGTAAACGTTTACGCAAAAGGTGTGTTTCAGACCCGATTTTATCGGCCTAATTCGCGCCAATTGGAACGATTTATTTCCATACGTAAAGACGTCCAATTGCGGCCGTACTCCCGTATCGGGCGAGTTTGTGCCGCTTCGATGCGCGCAATACACTGAGGCGTCAGACACGCCCGAGGAGCTTCCGTATGCACCGCACGCTCGTTTGCATCGCATCGCTTTGCGCGGCCGCGGCTTGTGTGGCGGCCGATGAAATCCAGCCGCCGAACGTGCCCGCGCCGCTGCAGCCGCCGGCCGGCCAGTCCGTGTTCCTCGCCGCGACGGCAACCGGTGTACAGATATACAAGTGTACTCGGAAGCCGGATGGCGCCTTCGAATGGGCGCTGCAGGGGCCCGAGGCGACGCTGTCCGCGGCGGACGGCAAGGAGATCGGCAAGCATTACGCGGGCCCGACCTGGGAATCCACGGACGGCAGCGCCGTCGTCGGCGAGGTCAAGGCGAAGGATGCGGGCCCGTCGCCGACGGCAGTGCCTTGGCTGCTGCTATCGGCGAAGTCGACGCGCGGCAGCGGCGTGTTCGCCGCGACGAAGAGCATCCAGCGCGTGGCGACCGCCGGCGGTGTCGCGCCGGCGAAGGCTTGCACCGAGGCGAGCGTCGATGCGATCGAGCGCTCGCCGTATTCGGCGACGTACTACTTCTATCGTTGAACCGCCTTACGGCGACGAGACGAGGGCCTCGAGTCCGGCGGTGCGCAGCTTCGCATTGAGCGCCGCCAAATCGTTCTGCTCGAGCGCGTGCCATTGCGCGAGCGTCGCCGCGGCGATGGGGCGCAACTTGGCGAAACCTGCCTGCACGTCGGGCGACGGGGCCGCGTCCGCGTCGTCGGCGGCTTGCTGCAGAGCCTCGAGCGAGTCGCCGACGAAGCGCAGCGTTTCGGTACGAACCGGCGGGAACGCCCAGGCGTTGTGCGGGTTCGGGGCGTCCTGCGTGCCCGCCAGGGCGTGTACGCGCGCGGCGAACGCATCGAGATCCTTGCGCGGTGCGCCGTCCCGTTTGCGCCGATCCTCGATCGCTTCGAGCAGCTTCTCCGCGCGTTGCGCGGCGGCGACGATCGGCTCGCGCGCCTGTTCGATGGCGCGTGCCACCGCGAACTCCTGCGCGTAGGCGCTCTCGGCGACGTGCACGCGCGGGTCTGCTTCGACGCGCAGCTTCTGCGTGAGCCGCTGGCCGTCGACGAGCAGGGCGATCGTGTAGTCGCCGGGCGGTGCCCACACGCCGTCGGCGAACGGGTTGCCGTCCGCGAGTGCGGCAGGTGCGGCGTAATGCAGCGGCCAGACGAAACGATGCATGCCGGGTGAGGCCGCGAGCGTCGCCGGTCGCGATACCCATTCGTCGGCCATGAGGCGCTTGGTCGGATCGTCCTTGGGCGGCGCGTCCTCGCTCGTGTAGCGCCGCACGAGCGTGCCGTCGCCGTCCAGGATGTCGAGCGTCACCGCGGTTTTCGGCGCCGCCGCGAGCACGTAGTCGATGTGGGCGCCGTCGGGCGGGTTCGCTGCAAGCGGCTCGTCTTTCTGCAGCGGCGTGCCGAAGAACGGCGGACGATGCACGCGCACCGCTGCGTGCGGCGCGTAGAGCCACGCCGGCGCCGCCGCGACGGTCGCGTCGGCTTGGCGCAGCGCGCTCACGTCGTCGAGGATCCAGAAGCCGCGACCGTGCGTGGCGATCACGAGGTCGGCATCGTGAATGTCGATATCGCGCACCGAAGTCACCGGCAGATTCTTCTGCAGCGATTGCCAGTGCGCACCGTCGTCGAACGAGACGTACACGCCTTTTTCGGTGCCGGCGTAGAGCAGACCACGCCGCGTCGGATCGGCGCGCACGACGTTGACGAAGCTGCCGGCGGGAATGCCGCTCGCGATCGCCGACCAGTGCTTGCCGCCGTCGTTCGTGCGGTAGATGTACGCGGCGAAGTCGTCGAGGCGATGCCGGTCGACGGCGATGTAGGCCGTGCCGGCGTCGAATGGCGAGGGCTCGATGACGCCGATCTTGGACCAGGCCGTAAGCGCGCGCGGCGTGATATTTTCCCAATGTATACCTTCGTCCTGCGTGCGCCAGACGAGCCCGTCGTCGGTGCCGACCCAGATGTCGCGGTCGGCCGTACGCGAAGGCGCGATCGCATAGATCACACCGCGCCGCGGCCCCTGGCCTAGGTTGTCGGCGGCGGTGCTCGCATCGAGCGTCTTCGGCACGTCGGGAGCCTCGCGCGTGAGATCGCCGCTGATCGGCGTCCAGTGCTCGCCGCCGTCCTCGGTGCGGAACAGGCGCTGGTTCGCGAAATAGAGCACGCGCGGATCGCGGCGCGAGAACGCGAGCGGCAGCGTCCACGTGCGCCGGTACAGATCGGGTTCGGCGAACGTGGGATCGACGTGGCGCACCTGCTGCGTGCGCAGGTCGAGCCGGTCGACGCGGCCGCCGAACACGAGATCGGGGTCCGCCGGATCGGGCGCGATGTTGTCGCTCTCCCCGCCCGCGGCCACTTCCGTGAATTCAGTCATGTTGATGCCGTCGTTGCCGCCGCCGCGGCTCGGCAGGCTCAGCGCGCCGGAGTCCTGCTGCGCACCGTAGAGCCGGTACGGGAAGCGCGAATCGGTGCTCAGGTGGTAGATCTGCGCGGTCGGCTGGTTGTGCCAGGAGCTCCACGTGGTGCCGCCGTCGAGCGTCACTTGCGCGCCCTGGTCTGAGCCGAGGATCTGCCGCTCGGGCGCGGTCGGGTCGATCCACAGCGTGTGATAGTCGTCGCCGGTCGCGTCGCCCTTGAACGGCGTGAAGGTGGCGCCGCCGTCTTCGGAACGCAGCACGAGCGTGTTCATCGCGAAAACGCGGTCCGCGTTGCGCGGATCGGCCGCGAGGCCGCCGAAATACCAGCCGCGCTGCCAGATGCGCGGGTCGGCCGAGCCGCGATGCCACGTCGCACCGGCATCGTCGGAACGGTACAGGCCGCCCGCATCGCCGTCGACGAGCGCGTACACGCGGCGCGGCGCAGCCGGCGACACGGCGAACCCGACGCGTCCGACGCTCGCCGGGAAGCCCGCGCCCGCGATGCGCGTCCAGGTGTCGCCGCCGTCGGTGGATTTGTATACGCCGCTGCCGGGGCCGTTCGAAGGTGGATACACGTTCCAGGGCGGCCGCCGGGTTTGCCACAACGCGGCGAACAGCGTGCGTGCATCGTCGGGCGCGAAGACGATGTCGATCGCGCCCGTGTCCGCATTCGGCCCGAGGACCTTTTGCCAGTGCGCGCCGCCGTCGCGCGAGCGGAATACGCCGCGCTCCGCGTTGGGTCCGTACGGATGGCCGAGCGCGGCGACGTAGACGAAGTTCGCGTCGCGCGGATCGACGAGGATCTTGCCGATCTGCTGCGTGTCGGCGAGTCCGATATGGCGCCAGCTGCGGCCGCCGTCTGTGGATTTGTATACACCGTCGCCCTGCGCGATGTCCGAACGCATGTCCGCTTCGCCGGTGCCGACGTAGAGCGTGTCCGGCGCCGAGGGCGCCAGCGCGATCGCGCCGATCGTGGCGATGCCTTGTCCGTCGAAGATCGGCTGCCAGGTACGGCCGGCGTCTTCGGTCTTCCACACGCCGCCGTTCACGGCGCCGAAATAGAAATGCCGATCGTCGCCGGGAATGCCGCTGACCGTGAGCACGCGCCCGCCGCGAAACGGACCGACGAAACGCCAGGCCAAGCCGTCGAATAGGCGGGGCGGAACCTGCGCGGCGGCGAAGCCGGCGGCGAGCAGCGGGATCAGGACGAGCAGACGGCGGAACGGCATGAACGACTCCGGAATGGATGGCCGAACGCGCATCATAATCGCAGCGTGCGGACGTCGAAGGTGCCATTCGTCGCGCGCCGCATGGTATCGCTTCAGCGCTACTCCGCGCGGGCTCCGCGCAAGCGCGCTTCGATGAAATCCACGAACGCACGCACCTTGGCCGGGATCAGCCGATGCGTCGGATAGACCGCATAGATGCCCTGCTCGGGCGTCTGCCAGCGCGGCAGTACACGCACGAGGCTGCCGTCGGCCAGCGACTCTGCGAGCGCGAACGTCGGCAGCAGCGCGATGCCGAGTCCCGCCGCAGCCGCCGCGCGCACGGCGAGCACGTGGTTGGAGCGCAGCGGTCCGCTCACGCGCGCCGAGTGGCGCGCGTCACGCGACACGAGCGGCCAGACGTCGGGATGCACGCCGATATCGAGCACGAGGCAAGGGTGCTCGGCGAGCTCGCGCGGATGGCGCAGCGGCGCGCGCCCGGCGAGATAGCCCGGCGCGGCGACGAGCACACGGCGGTTCGCACCGAGCTTGCGCGCGGCGAGCCGCGAATCGCGCAGCGTGCCGACGCGGATCGCGACGTCGTAGCCCTCTTCGATGAGGTCGACGAAGCGGTTGGACATCTCGAGCTCGAGGGTGAGCCTGGGATGGCGGCGCAGGAATTCGGGCAGCATCGGCGCGAGGTGCGTGAGACCGAAACCGCTCGGCACGCTCGCGCGCAGCGAACCGCCGAGCGCGCTGGCGCGCTCGCTGGTCGCGGCCTCCGCCTCGGCGAGTTCCGCGAGCAGCGCCTCGCAGCGCGCGAAGTGCGCCCGGCCGGCCTCGCTCAAACCGACACGCCGCGTGCTGCGCTGGAGCAGGCGCACGCCGAGCCGGGCCTCGAGCGCGGCCACGGCGCGGCTCACGGCGGAAACGTTGACGTCGAGCTGCTCGGCCGCGCGCACGAAGCTCAATTGGCGCGCGACTTCGACGAACGCGGCGATTTCACCGAAGCGGTCGGACATGTTTATTGTTGCGATTTCCGCAATAGTGGTTTGCTTCTGCGACAGTTTATCGCAACGGTGCTGGGACGTAGAGTGCTCGCCGACGCAGGAGATCAGACATGGACGGAACCTCTTCGACGCTTGCCCCACCCGCACCGACGATCGCTGCCGCATCCCGCACGGCATCGAGTCTCGTGCCGAGCCTCATGTTCGTGCTCGTCTGGTCGTCCGGGTACGTGGCGGGCAAAACGGCGCTCGCGCACGCGGGCGCGTTCAGCCTGCTCGCGGCGCGGTTCGCCGGCGCCGCGCTCGCGTTCGGCGTCGCCGCCGCGCTAGCGCGTCCGCGCTGGCTGGGCCTGCGCGCGCTCGCGCCGAGCGCCGTCGTCGGCCTCTTGTCGCTCGCGCTTCAGTTCGGCGCGATCTATGTGGGCGTGCAGTGGGGCGCCGAAGTCGGCGTTGCCGCGCTCGTGATCGGGGCGATGCCGCTCGTCACCGCCGCGCTCGCCCCCTGGTTCGGCGAACGCGTCGGCGCCCGCCAGTGGCTCGGGCTCGCGCTCGGACTCGCGGGCGTGCTGCTCGTGCTCGCCGACCGGCTGGGCTTCGGCCACGCGAGCGCCGGCGCGTACGTGCTGCTGCTGCTCGGGCTCGTCGGCATCAGTCTCGGCACGCTGTACCAGAAGCGACACGCCAGCGCGATCGATATGCGCCTCGGCCTGGCCGTGCAGCACGCCGTCGCCGCTCTCGCGATGCTGCCGTTCGCGATCGGCGAAGGCTTCCGCTTCGACGGCAGCAGCGCGCTCGTCGCCAGCCTCGCCTGGCTCGTCGCGATCAACTCGATCGGCGGCTTCGCCCTGCTGTTCGTGCTGCTGCGCCGCGGCGCGGCGAATCGCGTCGCGCAATTGTTCTTCCTGATCCCGCCCGTCACGGCCGTGCTCGGTTTCGCGCTGCTCGGCGAGGACTTCACCGCGCTCAAACTCGCGGGTTTCCTGCTGGCCGCGATCGGCGTATATCTCGGCACGCGCCCCGTCGCGCCCTGAAAGGAACGCGCATGACCACGGCCGTCACACGACTGCTCGACTGCGAACATCCGATCCTGCAGGCCCCCATGGCGGGCGGCGGCGACACGCCGGCGCTCGTCGCCGCCGTCGGCCAAGCCGGGGGTTTCGGCTTCATCGGCGCTGCGTATCTCGGGCCGCAGCAGATCGCCGAAACGGCCGCGAGCGTGCGTGCGGCGACGCCGCGCTTCGGCATCAACTTGTTCGCGCCGCAGGCCACGGCGCCGCCCGGCGACCTCGACGCCGCGCGTTCGCGCCTCGCCCCCTACTACGCCGAGTTCGGCTTGCAGCCGCCGCCGGCTCCGGCGATCGCCGACGTCTTCGAGGCCCAACTCGCGGCGGCGCTCGACAGCGGCGCACGCGCCATCAGTTTCACGTTCGGCATGCCATCGGCGGCAGCGCTCGCTGCGATCAAGCAGCGCGGCATCGTGCTCGTCGGCACGGCGACGACCGTCGCCGAAGCGCTCGCGCTGCGCGAGGCCGGCTTCGACGCGATCGTCGCGCAAGGCAGCGAGGCCGGCGGCCATCGCGGCACGTTTCTCGGCGACTTCGCCGACGCGATGATCGGCACGATGGCGCTCGTGCCGCAGATCGTCGACGCCGCAGGCATCCCGGTGATCGCGTCGGGCGGCATCATGGACGGCCGCGGCGTCGCCGCGGCGCTGGCTCTCGGTGCGGGCGCCGTGCAACTCGGCACCGCCTTCCTGACCTGCGAGGAAGCCGGCGTCGCCGATGCGTATAAAACTAGCATTTTACACTCGGCCGAGAGCGACACGCGCATCACGCGCGCGTTCTCGGGGCGGCCGGCGCGTGGCATCGTCAATCGCTTCATGCGCGAGGTGGAAGCCGACGGCAAGCCCATTCCGCCGTTCCCGATCCAGAACGCGCTGACGCGTACGCTGCGCAGCACCGCCTCGACGCAGGGTCGCGCCGAATTCCTGTCGCTGTGGTGCGGCCAGGCGCCGCGGCTTGCGCGCAAGCAAGCGGCAGCCGAGCTCGTCCGGCGCCTCGCCGAAGAGACGAGGGCGACGATCGCTTCCCTCGGCGCCGCGCGTTGACAGCACTCCGCAAGGCGCGCGTAGTATCGTGTGCCGAACACTTTCCGCACGCGCGATGCCCATGCAGAGATTGCACGTCCTCGAAACCGACATCACGACGCTCGCGCTCGATGCGATCGTCAACGCCGCGAACGAAACGCTGCTCGGCGGCGGCGGCGTGGACGGCGCCATCCACCGCGGCGCCGGGCCGGAACTGCTCGCCGCCTGTCGCGCGATCCCGCAAGTGCAGCCGCGCGTGCGCTGCCCGACCGGCGAGGCGCGCATCACGCCCGCCTTCCGCCTGCCGGCGAAGTTCGTCATCCACACGGTCGGGCCGGTCTGGCACGGCGGCCGCAGCGGCGAGGCCGAGCTCCTGGCGTCGTGCTACCGCGAATCGCTCGCGCTCGCTCGCCAGCACGGTGTCGCCTCGCTCGCCTTTCCCGCGATCAGTTGCGGCGTGTATGGCTATCCGCTCGACGCCGCCGTGGCGATCGCGGTCGATACGGTCGTGGCCGAAATCGACCAAGACGCGTCGATCCAGCGCGTCGTGTTCGCCTGCTTCGGCGCGGATGCCGCGCTAGCCTACCGGCGAGAGCTCGAGAAGCGACGCCGATCGGCGTCGTGAATCGTCGGTGCTCGTTCCGCCCCGGTCAGGCGGCGCGCTTCCACTGGCCGAGCGCCGCAAGTCCGTTCTCCTTGGCGCGCAAGGCGACGGTCTTCTGCGCCTCTGCGAAGTTGGCCTTCATGTCCTTGGCCCAGAGCTTGAGTGCGGCTTGCTGCATGGCGCGGCCATACGAGAACGAGAGCGGCCACGGATGCGGACCCATCTGGTTCATGGCGTTGAGATGCGCGGTGGCCTGCTCGTCGGACTGGCCGCCCGAGAGGAACACGATGCCGGGCAGCAGCGCCGGCACGGAGGCCTTGAGGCAGCGCACCGTGGCTTCGGCGACTTCCTCGACGCTCGCCTGGTCGGCGCAACTCTTGCCCGAAATGACCATGCTCGCCTTGAGGATGCTGCCCTCGAGCAGCACGTTGTGCTCGTACATCGCGCCGAACAGCGAGCGCAGCGTCGCTTCCGTCACGTCGTAGCACACTTCGATGTCGTGGTCGCCGTCCATGAGGACTTCGGGCTCGACCATCGGCACGATGCCGGCTTCCTGGCACAGCGCCGCATAGCGTGCGAGCGCGTGGCAGTTCGCTTCGATGCACGTGCCGCTCGGCGCGTCCTCGCCGATATTGATGACCGCGCGCCACTTCGCGAACTTGGCGCCGAGACGTGCGTACTCGGTCAGGCGCTCGCGCAGACCGTCGAGGCCCTCGGTGACCACCTCGCCCGGGAAGCCGGCCAGCGGCTGCGGACCCTTGTCCACTTTTATACCGGGCAGGATGCCGGCATCCATCATGACCTTCGTGAACGGCACGCCGGCCTTGGTCGACTGGCGAATCGTCTCGTCGTAGAGAATCGCGCCCGAGATGTGCTGGTTGAGCGCCGGCGTCGTCAGCAGCATTTCGCGGTAGGCGCGGCGGTGCTCTTCGCTGTTCTCCACGCCGACGGCGTCGAAGCGCTTCTTGATCGTGCTGTTCGATTCGTCGATGGCGATGATGCCTTTGCCCGGTGCGACCATCGCCTGGGCGATGCTTTCAAGCTGCTCGATGCTCATGTCGGACTCCGAAAATCTTGGCTCCGCGCCCGCCCCTGTGCGGCCGCGCTGAGAGGGCGCGGATTATACGGCAATCCGGCGGGAAGGGGGTCGTCAGTGGACGCGGATCACGTCCTCGCCGGGCTTGCCGCCGAAGCCCTCGAGCTTGCACGACGCCAAAACGCGCTCGCGCGTCGCGCGGTCGGCCGGGTCTTTGGAGGCGGCGTCGGGCAGGTTGAACGGGATCACCACGTAGGTGTAGATCGAATCCTTGCCGAGATTCTGCTTGGCCGGCACGAAGCGCATGCCCGCGACGATGCCGACGGCAGTCTTGCCGAGTTCGCTCTGCGGCACGAGGCGCATGAGCTTGACGTGGCTCGTGGAGCCGTCCTTCTCGATGACGTAGGCCACGGCCGCACAGCCCGAGTCGTGGATGTTGTAGCCCGAATTCGGCACGTTGGCTTCGGCCGAATCGGGATCGAGCAGCCAGTAGTTGGCCACGCGCTCGGGCGGGATCGTCTGCACCTTGTCGGCAGCTTGCACGGCGGCGGCCACGACGGCGGCCGAAGCGAGGAATATCCAGCGTGGCATCGTCATGCGTTCTCCTTTGCGTCGTCGGTTTCTTGCACTGCTTGCGGCAACCCGCGCTCGCGGAAGCTGCGGAGGATTCCGATGAGTCCCTGCGCACGCGTCACCAGGGTGACGCCCAGGAGCATGCGCAACACATCCGTGATCAGGTCTCCGATCAACCGAGAGCGCGCCGGACCAGCAACGCCCCAAGAGGTTTCGCCGAGCAGATGCTCCACGAGCACGTCGCGCAACACGAGATCGGCGGCGCCGATCAACCCCGCGAGCAGCACCCAAAGTCCTACGATCGAGAACGCAATCTGCTGCAGTTCCTCGGGGCTGATGGGGCTTTCGAAGATTTGCTGGCTGGCCTTGCCTGCCGCGAGGCGCGCGAGAACGCCGGGGTACACCCATAGCCAAAGCGCAAACAAAAGCACGAGGCACCAGATTCCGACGAACGCTCCGATCTGGTTCGCAGTCCAGTCGCCGCGACCCGCCGTGACGTACCCGGTAGGAACGAACAGCACGGTATTGACGACCAATAACAGCGCCGCGAGGCGAACGCCGATGCAAAGGATCGAATACAGCGACGTACGCATGGCTTCCCCCGTTTCCGTCACAAATCGCTGAGCCCTTCGGCCACCCCGCCCGGGCCCACGCGCAGGAGCTTGAGCGTGTTCGTGCCGCCGTGCTGGCCCGTATGGTCGCCGTGGGTCAGGATGACGCGCTCGCCCTCGGCGAGGCGGCGCATATTGAACAAGTGCTGGATCGCCGCCTTCGCCGCGTGCGTCGCGTCGACGCCGTGCGGGTCGAAATCGATGGGCGTCACGTCGCGATAAAGCATCATGCGCCGGCGCGCGGCCTTGCGCCGCGACAGCGCGTAGATCGGCACGCTCGAGCGGTAGCGCGACAAGGACTGCGCCGTGCCGCCCGATTCGGTCAGCGCGACGATCGCCGCGACGCCGATGCGCCCGGCCAGGAACATGCTCGCCATGGCGATCGCCTGGTCGGTACGGTCGAACTGGTACTTGGTTTCGAGATCGCCATCGGGCTCGAACTGCCGCTCGGCGCCGAGGCACACGCGCCGCATCGCCGCGACGGCTTTCTCGGGATGCTTGCCGGCCGCCGTTTCCTGCGACAGCATCACGGCATCGGTGCCGTCGAGCACGGCGTTCGCGACGTCGAGCACTTCGGCGCGCGTCGGAATCGGCGACTCGACCATCGACTGCATCATCTGCGTGGCCGTGATCACGACCTTGTTGCGCGCGAGCGTCTCGCGGATGATCTTCTTCTGGATGCCCGGCAGCTCCGCGTCGCCGATCTCGACGCCGAGATCGCCGCGCGCGACCATCACGGCGTCCGAGGCGTCGATGATCTCGGCAAGGGCCGACACGGCCTCGGCACGTTCGATCTTGGCCACGAGCGCCGCACTGCCGCCGGCCGCACGCATGAGCTGGCGGCTCTCTTCGATATCGGCGGCGCACTTCGCGAACGACACGGCGAGGAAGTCGGCGCCGAGCCGCGCGGCCAGGCGGATGTCGTTCTTGTCCTTTTCGGCGAGCGCCGCGAGCGACAGTCCGCCGCCGAGCCGGTTGATGCCTTTGCGGTCCGACAGCGGGCCGCCGATCGTCACGTGCGTGCGGATCGTCGTGCCTTCGACGCGGTCGACCTGCAGGGCGATGAGGCCGTCGTCGAGCAGCAGCGTGTCGCCGGGTTTTACATCTTTATACAAATCCAGATAGCTCACGCCGATGCGCGTGACGTCGCCGGGCGGCGCATTGGCGTCGCACTCGAGCGCGAACGGCTGGCCGGGCTCGAGCAGCACGGGTGCCGAAGCGAACTTCGTGATGCGGATCTTCGGCCCTTGCAGGTCGGCGAGGATCGCCACTTCCTGGCCGAGCTCGGCGGCTACCGCGCGCACTTCCTCGGCGCGGCGCAGATGATCCTCCCCGGCGCCGTGCGAGAGGTTCAGGCGCACCACGTCGACGCCTTCTTCGAGGATGCGCTTGAGCACGCCCGGCCGGTCCGTCGCCGGGCCGAGCGTGGCGATGATCTTGGTGCGGCGCAGATGCGAGTCCATGCGGCAGTCTCGTCGTAGACCAAGCGCTTAAACTAGCACAGCGCGATGTCCGCCGCCGACACGTCCTGCGCAGGAACTTCAGGACGAGGCCGGCGCCGGCGACGAAGCGGCGCGTCCGCCGCCCAGGGCGAGCGCCACGCGGCCGACGATGCCGCAGCCGGCGAGCGTCCAGACGATCATCGCGCCGCTCGGCAGGTCGAGCAGCGCCGACAGCACGAGGCCGAGCACGTAGCCGCCGATGCCGACCGCGTACGCGGCGGCCATGCGGCGCACTCCCGTCGCGCCCGTCGTGGCGAGCGCGGGAACGATCAGGCTCGCGAACACGAGATAGACGCCGACGAGCTGCACAGACGCCGTGATCGCCAGCGCGAACACGGCGTAGAACAGCGGCCCGCCGAGGCGCGCACGCTGCCACCACATGACCGCGAGCAGCGCGCCCGACAGAATGGCCACGGGCACGAGCTGATGCACGCTGACCCAGAGGATCTGGCCGACGAGCAGGTCCTTCAGATGCTCGCTGCCATGCGGATTGTTGGCCAGCAGCAAAAGGCTGCCTGTGGCCGCCAGCACGAACAACGTGCCGATCAGCGGCTCCTGATGTTCGGGCATCTTGCGGTCGGTATAGGTGAGCAGTGCGCCGCCCGCGAGCGCCGCCACGGCCGCGGCGATTTCGACGCCGTAGCCCTGCTCGTCCATGCCGAAATATTGGGCGACGATGACGCCGAGCGCCGCGACCTGGGCGATGGCGAGGTCGATGAAGATGATGCCGCGCGCGAGCACTTGCTGGCCGAGGGGCACGTGCGTCGACAGGACGATGAGCCCCGCCAGGCAAGCCGGACCCAAGATGCTGAGTTCGAGACCTTGCCAGTTCATTTCGCCACCGCGAGCAGCTTGTCTATCGTCGAGTCGAAGAGCCCGAAAAGATCCTTCGAACGCTCGTCGCCGCCCACCGTGAACGGCAGCGTCACGGCCGGCACGCCGGTCTGCTCGGAAAGCCAGTCGCCGGGCTTCGGGTCCTGGTACGCGGCGCGCAGGATCGCCAGCGTGTGCGAATTCTTCGTGAGGTCGACGAGGCTCGCCAGATGCGCGCTGGTGGGCGGCACGCCGGGCTTCGGCTCGAGCGCGCCGATCTGCTCGAGACCCAGCCATTGTTCGAGATAGACCCAGCTCAAATGGTGCACGACCACTTTGCGGCCCTTGAGCGGCGCCGCTTTCGCCTCCCAGGTCTTGATCGCGGCCTGCCAGCGTGTCGTGAAATCCGCCAAGCGCTGCTGATATTGTGCGGCATGCGCGGGGTCGAGCTCGCCGAGGCGCGCCGCAAGCGCCTTGGCGATCACGAGCATGCGGTAGGGATCGAGCTGGAAGTGCGGATTGCCCTGCGGGTGGATGTCGCCTTCGGAGCGGTCCAGCTTGGACGGCTTCTCGAGGGTCGTGATCTGGTCGGAGGCCAGGAAATATCCGGGCCCTGAGCTCACCTTCGGATTGCCGGCTTGGCGGATCAACTGCGGCAGCCAGCCGACCTCGAGATCCGCGCCCGTGCAGACCACGAGATCGGCGCGACGCACTTTGGCGATGAGGCTCGGCTTGGCCTCGATGACGTGCACGTCCTGCAGCGCGCTCGTGCCGACGTCGATCGAGATCGCGTCGCCCGCGAGTTCGTGCAGCAGCGAACCCCACTCGGGTTCGCAGGCGAACGCGGCGAACGCCTGCGCGCGCGGCGCAACGCAGACCAGGAGCGCCGCTAGGATAAAAATATACTTTTTCATGTCGACAGCCTGCTCAGAATTTGTGCGCGCCGTGCGCGCCGAGGGCGACGTCGTACTGCAGGAACAGCACGTTGTCGATGAGGCCGCGCGCGACTTCGTCGCGGCTCAATTGCAAACGGAAGAAGCTGAACTCGCTGTTGCGCCAGGTGAGTTCCACGCTGTGGCGCATCGGGTCGAAGCCGCTGCCGTACGGATCGCCGGCCCCGGCCCAGAGCTTGTCGTAGCGGTAGCCGAGGTCCCAAGTGCGACTCAGGCGATACACGGCTTCGAGGTAGGCGCCGCGACGCTCGCCGACCCAGGGCTCGGCGAGCGCGGGATCGGTGAGATCGACCGCATCGAGGGCCGCATCGTCCGCCACCGACGAGGCGACGAGCTCGCCGCGCCGGCGGTCGAAGAAGAACTCGCTGCGCACGGTGACGCCGCCGTCCTTCGTATTGCCGTTCGGCGCCCATTTCCACGTCGCGTCGGCGAGATACAGCGTTTCGTCGCCGCTGAAGCCGT
>DASRGX010000178.1:0-4855 GCA_035650835.1 Rudaea sp.
TCAACGCAAGCCAGGCGCGCAAGCGCCGGTCTTGCTGCCATCGTCACGTTCAACCTGCGACAATCCGCCAATGAACCGATCACTTTCGAGCGTTCTCGCCCTGGCTTTCTTCGCCTGCGCCGCGCATGCACAGCAGAGCGACGGCCTGCTGCCCGTCGACCAAGCGTTCAAGATCGAAGCGAAAGCGCTCGATCGCGAGCGCGTCGAATTCGACGTCAAGGTGGCGCCGGACTATTACCTCTATCGCGAACGCATCCACGTCAAGAGCAAGGATCCGGCGGTGACGCTCGGCGCGACGGACCTGCCCGCCGGCGAGAAGAAGCACGACGAGTTCCTGAACGGCGATTTCGAGCTCTACCACCACGATTTCGCCATCGTGCAGCACCTCACGGCACCGTCGTCGACCGCTGCGGTCTCCATCGAGCTCGGTTACCAGGGATGCCACCAAGTCGACCCCAAGATCTGCTTTCCTCCGCAGAAGAAGACGTTCAGTATACTTTTACCCGCCGCGGCGGGCGGCACGTCGCTGACCACCGCGCTCGGCACGGCGCCGACGGGCACGCTGCTCGGCAACGGGCCGCTGCCTGCCGAGCAGGCGTTCGTGTTCGAGGCGATCGCCACGGGCCCCGACGAGGTGCTCGCGCGATTCACGATGCCGAAGGGCTACTATCTCTATCGCGACAAGACGCACTTCAGCGCACCGGCCGACAGCGGCGTGTCGCTCGCTGCGCCGCGCTGGCGGCCCGGCACGGAACATACCGACGCCAACTTCGGCACGACGACGGTTTATTACGATCAAGTCGAAGTGCCGATCGGCCTCACGCGAACGAACGCTGCGGCGCAGACGCTCGCGCTGACCGCAAACTTCCAGGGCTGTCTCGAGAATAGCGTTTGCTATCCCGTGATCACGCGCACCGTGAACGTGCCGCTGCCGGCCGCCGGCGGGGCGGCTTCTGCGGCGAACGCCGGGGCGGACACGGCCCAGCAGGCGCGTCCCGAAACGCAGGCGATCACGTTCGGCGGCGTGCTCGTTGCGCTGTTCGGCGCACTCGTGGGCGGGCTTATCCTCAATTTGATGCCCTGCGTGTTGCCGGTGCTTTCACTGAAGGCGATCTCGATACTCGAAGGCGGGGAAACGCCGCAAAAAGCCCGTAAGCACGTGCTCTTCTACACGGCCGGCGTGATGCTGAGCTTCGCCTTCATCGGCTTGACCGTCATCGCCTTGCGCGCGGCGGGCCTGGCCTACGGGTGGGGATTCCAGCTGCAACAGCCGTTGTTCGTCGCCGTCTTGGTGTACGTCGTGGTCGCCGTCGGCTTGTCGCTGTCCGGCGTCGTCCAGTTCGGCGTCGGGCTGACGGGCGCCGGGCAGGAACTGACCGCGCGCTCCGGACCCTCGGGGGATTTTTTCACGGGCGTGCTCGCAGTCGTCGTCGCGACGCCGTGCACGGCGCCGTTCATGGGCTCGGCGCTCGCTTATGCGTTGACGAGTCCACCGCCAATCTCGTTCCTCGTCTTCCTGACGCTCGGACTCGGCCTCGCGCTCCCGTTCCTGCTGATCGGCTTCGTGCCTGCGCTCGGCCGCTATCTGCCGAGACCCGGCGCCTGGATG
Organism: Rudaea sp.; assembly: GCA_035650835.1. Lineage (GTDB taxonomy): Bacteria > Pseudomonadota > Gammaproteobacteria > Xanthomonadales > Rhodanobacteraceae > Rudaea. The sequence goes on from DASRGX010000178.1 coordinate 1,610, forward strand.
GAGACGCTGAAGCAGATCCTCGCCTTCCCGATGTACCTGACCGCCGTGTGGCTGATCTGGGTGCTCGGCAATCAGCGTGGCGTCGATGCCGTCGCCTTGGCTCTGATCGGAATCGTCGTGCTCGCGTGGGCGTGCTGGTGGTTCGAGCGCAATCGCTACGGCTCCAACGCACAGCGCGCCCTCGCGTTCGGCGCGGCGATTCTTGCGTTGTTGCCGCTGTACGAGATCGCGCACATAGCACCGAAGGCGGTGACCGCGAGTTTCAGCATGGCGAAGATCGAAGAACTGCGCCGCAGCGGCAAGTCCATTTTCGTCGACATCGGCGCCGATTGGTGCACGACCTGCAAACTCAACGAACATGCCGTGCTCGCGACGGATGCGTTCCAGGATCTCCTGAAACGCACGGACACCGAATTCGTGGTCGGCGACTGGACCAACCCCGACCCGGAAATCGAGGCGTTCCTGGCGAAGTTCCATGCGGTCGGCGTGCCGTTGTACGTCGTCTATCGGCATGGCGACGAGGGTCATGCCTTGCCCACCGTGCTCACGGAGGGCATCGTCGAGGCTGCGCTCGAAGACAAGCCTCGCTGAAATGTTCAGCCGTGCGAATCTCCTCGTCGTCCTGGTAGCGATCGTCGGCGCCGCACTCGGCCTTCTCGCCGGCACCCGCTTCGGCGAGCCGCCCGAGATCGCGCCGCCGCCGGGCGTCACCGTGCTCAAGCCCGGCGACCTGCGCACCGATCTCGACCTGCCGGGCACCGACGGCCGCACGCACCGGCTCAGCGAGTGGGACGGAAAGCTCGTGCTCATCAACTTCTGGGCGACGTGGTGCGGCCCCTGCCGCGACGAGATGCCGCTGCTCGATCACGTGCGCGCCGAGCATGCGAAGGACGGGCTCGAAATCGTCGGAGTGGCGATCGACAATCCGGAAGCCGTCGCCGACTACCTCAAAGACAGCCCCGTGCACTATCCGATCCTGCTCGGCGGCGAAGACGAGCCCAACCCCTCGCTCCTCTACGGCGATACGCGCAGCGTGCTGCCATACAGCGTGCTCGTCGGCCGCGATGGCAAAGTGCTCGCGCAGCGCGCGGGCAGCTTCTCCTCGCCGAACCTGAGCCGCTGGCTAAAACCTTACCTCTGACGAACATCGGCCAACTCCTGCGATCATGGCAGGATCGTCGCTGGACAATTCGAATCCGCTCACGCACACTTGCGCGCCTCGACGAACCCATCGCGCGGCGGAGCGCGTCTTGGCGACCATCCTCGTACTGCACGGCCCGAACCTCAATCTGCTCGGCACGCGCGAGCCCGACATCTACGGGCGCGCGACGCTGGCGGATATCGACGCCATGCTTGCCGAGGCAGGCAGTGCAGCGGGGCACGCCGTCCACAGCCTGCAGTCGAACGCCGAACACGTGCTCATCGAACGCGTGCATGCGGCGCGCGACGACGGTACTGCGTTCATCATCATCAATCCGGGCGCTTTTACCCACACGAGCATCGCGCTGCGCGATGCATTCGCGGCGGTGAAGCTCCCGTTCGTCGAAGTGCATCTGTCGAACGTCTACGCGCGTGAGCCGTTCCGCCGGCACTCGTATTTGTCCGATCTCGCCGTCGGCGTCGTTTCCGGTTTCGGCGCGGACAGCTACGCGTACGCGATGCGCGCGGCGATAGACCGCCTGGCCCGCGCAGAATAGCGCCGCTTTTTCGAGGACCTCTCCGTGGATCTACGCAAGATCAAGAAACTCATCGACATACTCGAAGAATCGAATCTCGCCGAGCTCGAGATCAAGGAAGGCGAGGAGTCGGTACGCCTGAGCCGACTGCCCAAGGGCGGCGTCGCCGCCGCGGCCTCGCCCCCCGTGACGCACGTGCACGTCGAGCCGCAACGCGCAGCGCCCGCTGCCAGCGCCGCTCCCGCCGAAGCGGGCACGGCGCCTGCGGCCGGCCGCGAACTGCCGCCCGGGCATGTCGTGCGCTCGCCGATGGTCGGCACGTTCTACGCGTCGGCCAGTCCCGAAGCGCCTGCGTTCGTCAAGGTGGGCCAGACCGTCAAAGTCGGCGATACGCTCGGCATCATCGAGGCGATGAAGATGTTCAACCAGATCGAATCCGACGTCGCCGGTACGGTGGTCGCGGTGCTCGCGTCGAATGCGCAGCCGGTGGAGTTCGACGAGCCGCTCTTTGTCATCGGCTGAGCGGGATTCGGGAGTGGGGATTCGGGATTCGCAAGAGCGTCCGCACAAGCGCCCCGATGTGTGGAACATGGGAATGTCGCTGGTCGAGGGTGTCCATAAACTGACCAGTGAATTCCCAGAAGGTGAACGTTTTGGCCTCATGGCCCAAATGCGACGGGCGGCAGCAAGCGTTCCGACGAACATTGCAGAAGGGGCCGCGCGCCGCTCGACACTCGAATATCTACGCTTCTTGTCCATCGCTCGCGGATCGTTGTCTGAACTGGATACACATATGCAGATTGCCGAGCGCCTTGGTTTCGCTCGCGACACGAAGGAACTCACCGAGTGCATTGACTTGCTGTTCGCGAAGCTCAACGGTCTGGTCCGATCGCTCCAGCGATCGACCCGAGCGAAAGCGTCGAGGTCCCATCCCTAATCCCAAATCCCGAATCCCGCTCCTATGCTCGACAAAGTCGTCATCGCCAACCGCGGCGAAATCGCGCTGCGTGTGCTGCGCGCCTGTCATACGCTCGGCATCAAGACCGTCGCCGTGCACTCGACGGTCGATCGCAACCTCAAGCACGTCGGCATGGCCGACGAGTCGGTCTGCATCGGTCCCGCGCCGGCGGCGGAGAGCTATCTCAACGTGCCGGCGATCATTTCCGCGGCGGAGGTCACCGATGCCCAGGCGATCCATCCCGGCTACGGATTCCTCTCCGAGAACGCCGATTTCGCCGAGCGCGTGGAACAGTCCGGTTTCGTTTTCATCGGACCGACGGCCGACGTGATCCGCCTCATGGGCGACAAGGTCGAAGCGATCAAAGCGATGAAGTCCGCCGGCGTGCCCTGCGTGCCGGGTTCGGGCGGACCGCTCGGCGACGATGCCGTCGAGAACGCGCGCATCGCGCGCGACATCGGTTACCCGGTCATCATCAAGGCCGCCGGCGGCGGTGGCGGACGCGGCATGCGCGTCGTGCACACCGAAGCGCACCTCAACAACGCGGTCGCGATGACGAAGTCGGAGGCCAAGGCGGCGTTCGGCAACGACCAGGTGTACATGGAGAAATTC
>DASRGX010000179.1:0-2840 GCA_035650835.1 Rudaea sp.
CCGAGACCTTGATCGTGGCGCGGCCGAGATTGCCTTCGAGCATGCGCAGCCCGCCGTCGGGCCAGAACGGCTCGGCGACCGGCCGCAGCACGGCCGGATCGCGACTCTGCGCCGCCGCCGGCACGCGCTCGACCGCGCCATCGGCGCCGAGGCGCGCCTCGGCGCGATAGGCGCCGAGGCCGTCGCCCCACACCGTGCGCACATCGCCGTGCAGCAGGCCGGCGTCGAGCAGTTGCGCGATCAGCAAGCCCATGCCGCCGGCGGCGTGGAACTGGTTCACGTCGGCGCGCCCGTTCGGGTAGACGCGCGCGAGCAGCGGCACGACGCCGGACAGTGCGCCGAAATCGTCCCAGCTCAGATCGATGCCCGCCGCGTGGGCGATCGCCACGAGGTGCAGCAGGTGATTCGTCGAGCCGCCCGTGGCGTGCAGGCCGACGACGCCGTTGACGATCGCGCGTTCGTCGACGAGGTGGCCGAGCGGCAGGTATTCCTCGCCGAGCGCCGTGATCGCGAGCACACGGCGCGCAGCCTCCGCCGTGTAGGCGTCGCGCAGCTCGGTGTTCGGGTGCACGAACGTCGCACCCGGCAGGTGCAGGCCCATGATCTCCATGAGCATCTGATTGGAATTCGCCGTGCCGTAGAACGTGCACGTGCCGGGGGCGTGGTACGACTTGGCCTCGGCCTCGAGCAGCTGTTCGCGCGTAGCCTTGCCTTCCGCGTATAATTGTCTAATTTTGGATTTTTCGTCGTTGCTGATGCCGCTCGGCATCGGTCCGCCCGGCACGAAGATCACGGGCAAGTGCCCGAAGCTCAACGCACCGATCAACAGACCCGGCACGATCTTGTCGCAGATGCCGAGGCACAGCGCCGCATCGAACATGTCGTGCGAGAGCGCCACGGCCGTCGCGAGTGCGATCACGTCGCGCGAGAAGAGCCCGATCTCCATGCCGGGCCGTCCCTGGGTGACGCCGTCGCACATGGCCGGCACGCCGCCGGCCACCTGTGCGGTGGCGCCCGCGTCGCGCGCGGCGCGGCGGATCACGTCGGGGAAGCGCTCGTAGGGCTCGTGCGCCGAGAGCATGTCGTTGTAGGCGTTGACGATGCCGATGTTCGGCGTCGTGCCGGCGCGCAGCCGCGACTTGTCCGTGGCGCCGCAGGCGGCGAAGCCGTGGGCGAGGTTGCCGCACGAGAGACGGCGCCGATGAGGCCCGCTGCCGCGCGCGGCGTCGATGCGCGCGAGATAGCGCTCGCGCGATGCGCGGCTGCGCTCGGCGATGCGTGCGGTGACTTCGGCGACGATCGGATTGAGACTCATGGCACTCTCCATTGCGCGACACGTTTCATGGACACCAGAACACTTCGGCCGGTTCGCGCGCGTGAGCGAGCACGCTGCGGATCGGCGCCTGCGCGAACGGCTCCTGCCCGGCGACCGCGCGCTCGAATATCGATTTCTTGCGCTCGCCTTCGATGTGCAGGCAGAGCGTGCGCGTGGAAACGAGCACGGGCAGCGTGAGCGTGATGCGCGGCTCGCCGGCGCTCGGCGCGCGCATCGGCATCACGCGCGCGAACGCGTCGGGCTGGATCGCTTCTTCTAGCCGGTCGCCATCCGGGAACAGCGACGCGCAATGGCCGTCCTCGCCCATGCCGAGCACGACGGCGTCGAACGGCAGCGCGAGCTTGGCGATATTCGCCGCAATTTGCGCGAGCGCATCTTCGGGCGCAGGCGCAGGCGCGTAGAGCGGCACGAAGCGCGCAGCGGCGGCAGCGCCGCGCAGCAAGGTTTCGCGCACGAGGCGTTCGTTCGAGCGATCGTGCTCGGGCGGCACCCAGCGCTCGTCGGCGAGCGTGACCGTGACATCGCTCCAGGAAAGACGCTGCGCCGCGAGCGTCTCGAGGAAGAGCCGCGGCGTGTTGCCACCCGACACCGCAAGCAGGCCGCGGCCGCGCACGGCGATGCCCGCGCGCAGACGTTCGGCGACGGTTTCGGCGAGCGCATGCGCGAGCGCGACACGATCGGCGAAGCGGCGGAAAATCGGGGTCATCTCGCTCAGTCTTCGTGCCAGGTGCGGCCGTCGCGCTCGATGAGCGCGACTGCGGCGCTCGGGCCCCAGGTGCCGGCGGTGTAGGGTTTTGGCGGATCGTCGCTCTGCTTCCAGGCGGCGAGAATCGGATCGACCCACTGCCAGGCGGCTTCGACTTCGTCGCGGCGCATGAACAACGTGGGATTGCCGCGCACGACATCCATGAGCAGACGCTCGTAGGCGTCGGGATTGCGCACGCCGAACGCCTCCGCGAAGCTCATGTCGAGCGGCACGCGGCGCAGGCGCAATCCGCCGGGGCCCGGGTACTTGATCATGAGCCAGAGCTTGACGCCTTCGTCGGGCTGCAGGCGCAGCACGAGCTTGTTCGGCGCGATCGGGCCGGCGCCCGCGCCGAAGATCGAATGCGGGATCGCACGGAACGCGATCACGATTTCCGAGATGCGCTCGGCCAGGCGCTTGCCGGTGCGCAGGTAGAACGGCACGCCCGCCCAGCGCCAGTTGCGTATTTCCGTCTTGAGTGCGACGAAGGTTTCGGTGCGCACGTCGCCGCGGCCCGATTCTTCGAGATAGCCCGGCACGGCGCCGGAGTTCGCCACGCCTGCACGGTACTGGCCGCGCACGGTGAGTTGCTCGGCATTGCCCGCGTGGATCGGCCGTAGCGCATGCAGCACCTTGAGCTTTTCGTCGCGTATCGCATCGGGCTCGAGCGACGCGGGCGGCTCCATCGCGACCATGCACAGGAGCTGCAGCAGATGGTTCTGCACCATGTCGCGCAGCGCGCCTGCCTGCTCGTAGTAC
>DASRGX010000180.1:0-14557 GCA_035650835.1 Rudaea sp.
TGTACTACGAACCGCTCGGAATGCTCGAATATCTGATCATCCCCGTCGGCGCATTCGCGGATCCGAGCTTTCCGCCGCCGGCCGTCTCGGTGTACGAGTCACGCATGCACAGCTGGGTCGTCCCGCCCACGGACGCCGAGCACATCCCGTGAACACGCGGGCGCCCCGCGACGCCCTTACTTGTCTTTCTTGACGAGGCCTTTGAGGCGGTCGAGCCACGACCCGGCTTCGGCGGGTTTGTCGTCGGCAGGTTTGTCCTTGTCCTTGCCGACCAGCTTGCCGAACTTGCCGGCGAGGCTCTGCTCGCGTTTCATCTGCTCGAGCTCGGCCTTCTGCTGCTCGCTGATTTTCGATTCCCAGCGGCGCTTGATCTGCTCCTGCTGCACCTTCGTGCGCAACTGGTTGCGATAGGAATCCGACAGGGCTTCGCGAAACAACCCGTTCGGCTCGTGCGCCAAGTAGCGGCCGATATCGTCGAAGAGCTCCGCGTTGAGCTGTTGCGGCGGCACGTTCTTCGTCGCGGTGCCGAGCGAGTCGAAGTTCACGAACTGGAGCTTGATCACGGCGCTGTCGACGTCAGCGGTGAACGTCGCCGTGAGCGTGATGCGGCCCTTGGCCTTGAACTTGGCCGAGACGACTTCGCCGCTCGCATCCTTCTTGGGGTCGAGCAGGCCGCCGAGGTGATAGCGCTGGAACGCGCCCGCCACGGTGCGCACCTTGCTCGCACCCTGCACCTCGACGGTCGGACATTCCTCGTTGGCGACGGCGCAAGGATAGGTGAGCACGATCTCTTTCGAATCCGGGGTCTGATTGACCTTGAGTTCGTAATCGTGCTCGACGTAGCCGACGATGTCGCCGTAGCCCTGGAGGTTGTAGCGGAGCTGCTTTTTCGGTTGCAGCACCTTGAGGCTGCCGACCAGCTTGGTCAGGTACTCGTTGAGCGCCGTCATGCCGGGATCGAGCCTGGTGCGAAAGATCTCCTCGCGCTCGGCTTTGCGCTTCTCGGCGTCCTCCGCGGAGGCTTTGCGCTTCTGCGCTTCCTGTTCGAGTTCGTCAAGCAATCCCACTTGTCTTGCCCCCTGAACGCACCGCCCGGCGAAAACCGCCTCCTTGACCCGCCGGCGGCGACCGGCCTTGCCGGGTAAGTTAGTCCGTGCGCGGCTCGCGCGCAAGGGTGGCGGTCCGGCTGCGCCGGGATCGCTGGCCGCGCCGCTCGGCCGAGGGCGTTCACCGGCGGAGCGCGCGTGCTCAGCCGCACTGGCGATAGTGGATTATTTTTAATGAAAACGTTTAACTTTCATGCGCGAAAATGCGATGCTATTCAAGGGATGATGTTTTTCGCTCACGCCAATTCGCTCCTCCATCCACGGAGCGTTAAAACCGCAATGCAAACAGAGGGCCCGATGGCTATTGATCTCAAGAATTTAAACCACACCCAATTGAATGATTTGATCGAACGCGCCGAATCGCGCAAGCGCGAATTGGGGAAAGAACGCGCCGGCAAAGTGCGAGACAAACTGATTGCGCTCGCCAAAGCCGAGGGCTTCACGATCGACGAACTGTTCGGCGGCCGCCGCAAGACACGTCGCGGCGCCAAGCCGAAATTCCGCAATCCGACCGATCATTCGCAGACGTGGTCAGGCCGCGGCAAGCGCCCGCGCTGGTTCAATGCGGCGCTCGCGGCGGGCAAGAAGGAAAAAGATCTGCTGATCTGATTCCGGCGCTCGTTGAAATAAGCGACCGACGGTTTCGCCGCCGGCTCGGCGGTGTCTGTGCGGATCTCGTAAAAATGCCGCGGTGCGCCGGTGTTTTCGTTTGCGCTAAGGGCTGCGGCGCGGCGCTACGACGAGATCGCCGAACAGCAGCCCTGCGACGAGCGAGATCAGGAGCGCAGTCAAGGTCACGGCCGCGTCGAAACCCAGGAACACGTCGTGCTCGAACATGAGCGACAGCGTGCGGAAGCCGACGCTGCCCGGCACGAGCAGGATGATGCCGGGCTCGCGGACGAGCGCGCCTGGGCGTCGCGCCAGCCGTGCGTATAGATTGCCGAGCGCGCCGATGCACAGGCCCGCCAGGAATACGCCGAATTCGGGGCTGAACTCCGAACTGCCGTAATACGCGATGACATACCCCGCCGCGGCCGAGGCCATGACCAGCGGAAAATCCCGCCATGCGCTGCGGAAGAGCACCGCGAACGAGAAGCAGCCGAATCCGAGCGCCGTCCATTGCACCCACGCCGGCAACGGCGCTGCCGCGACGGTCACCGGCGCGAGGTGCAGCACGCGGCAGATCTGGGCCGCCGCGACGGTGCCGAACGCGAGCTTGAGCAAGGTCATGACCGCACCGGCAAGCCGCGCCACGCCCGAAATCAGATGCTGCGTCGAGAGTTCGCGAACCGCGGTCGTCAACGTCATGCCGGGCAACAACACGATGAGGCTCGCCACGACGACCGACTTCACGCCGAGCGGCATGAACCAAACGCTCGCAGCGGTCGCCATGGTCGTCGCGAGCAGCGCCGAGATCGCCTCGAAGCTTGCGCCGAGCCGCGGACGGCCTTCCGAGACTAGGGCGAGCGCGCCGATCACGACACCGATCGCCGCCGCGACGATGGTGTCGGCCGCGGAGGCGTGCAGGATCGCCGCAATAGCCGCCGAGGCAATGCCGTAGGAGACCGCCGTCAGCGCGCGGCCGCGCCAGCCGCGCCGCGAGACGATCTCGCGCAGGCGATGAAACCCGGTGTCGATGTCGAGCGTGCCGTCGACGACCTGATCGGCGATCTCGTCGATCTCGCAGAGCCGCCGCAGGTTCACCTCGCCCGGAGGCAGGCGGATCACCTGCGTGACCTCGGCGAGCGCCTCATCGCCGCGGCTGCGGTCGACGAACGAAAGAATGATCGAGGTCGGCGTCGACAGGCTGTTGCAGTTGAGATCGAGCCGCGCGCAGACGGCGTCGATGGCGGCTTCCAGGCGCGGCGCCGTCGCGCCGTACTGGTGCAGACGGCGCGCGATCTCGACGACGAATTGCATGCGCACCGTGACGCTGGCGTTGGTCATAGCGCGTCATTATCTATGAACCATGGCGCGGCTTCGACGTTGCGCTCGAGGTTCACGCGAGAATGCGCCGGAACGTGAGGTTGATGCGCGGCGCCGTCACACGCGCGCTGCGCGGCAGCGCGTGGCGGTAATTGGCCTGCGTGGCGCCGGCCATGACGAGCAGCGATCCAGGCGCGAGCTCGAGGTCGACGCCGATGCCGGCAGCGCGCCGATGACGCAAACGAAAGCGCCGCGCTGCGCCGAAGCTCAGCGACGCGATCACGGGCTCGGGTCCGAGCTCGGGCTCGTCGTCGCTGTGCCAGCCCATCGCGTCGCGGCCGTCGCGGTACCGGTTGCACAGCACGCTGTTGTGCTCGACGCGGCAGAGCGGCTCCAGCCTCGTGCGCAACTCCGCGAGCGCTGGCGTCCAAGGCCGCGGCACGAAGCGCGTTTTCGAATAGGTGTACACGGCCGCCGGATCGCCAATCCAGCACGACAGCCGCGGCGCCTCGATCTCGCGGCCGAACAGCCGCAGCCGGTGGCGCTCCCACGGGATCTCGGCATCGAGCCGCGCGAACCACGCCGCCGCCTCGGCAGCGCCGCAGAATTGGCCCAGGCGCACGTCCGCACCCGGCAGCTCGATGCGCTGCCAGCCCGCGTTCATGCGCGCAACTCCCGCCCGCCGCGCGGGTTTGCTATCGTTCCGCGCATGCATACGAGGAGATCGCCGGCACGATGACCACCGAGGCGGCCACTCCGTCCCCGGAAGAACCGCATCGCGGGCTGCGCTCGCCGCGCAAGCCGCGCTATCTGCAGATCGCCGACACGCTGCGCGAGGAGATCAGCCACGGCGAGCATCCGGTGGGGCGGCACATGCCGACCGAGCACCAACTCTGCAAGCGGTTCGGGATCAGCCGCTTCACCGCGCGCGCCGCGCTGCGCCTGCTCGAGGAGCAAGGACTCATCCTGCGCCGGCGCGGCTCGGGAACCACGGTACGGCACGCCGAAGCGCAGGTGAGCTACGAGCAGCACGTGCGCTCGATCGACGATCTGCTCCAGTACACGAACGCGACCGGCTTCCATTTTTTGTATACCGACCGCATCCAGGCCGATTCCGTGCTCGCCGGCTGGCTCAACCTGCGCGTCGGCGCCGAGTGCATCCATTTTCACGGCATCCGCTACCATCGCCGCACCAACGAACCTTATTGTCTCGGCGAAGTGTACCGGCGTGCGAGCTGGCAGGGGCTGCCGCAGGGCTTCACACGCATGGAAGACGCGATGCGCCAGATGATCGAAGTGGAATTCGATCAGCGCATCGGCAAGGTGGAGCAGTCGCTGAGTGCGGTGACGATGACCGAAGAACAGGCGCGCGAACTCAAGGTGCCGCCGGACACGCCCGGCTTCCGCAGCGTGCGCCGGTATTTCGACATCAAGGGTCGGCTCGCGCTCGTCGCGGTGACGCTGCACCCCGGCCATCTGTTCAGCTATTTCACCAAATTCGAGCGCAGCGATCCGCGCTCGCACGGCTGACGCATTGCCGCAGCGCGCGCGAATCCGCACAATTCCGTTCCTTTCATCGAGGATCATCCGTCCATGAGCGAGCGCGAGTCCATGGAATACGACGTCGTGACCGTGGGCGCCGGCCCTGCGGGGCTCGCTTTCGCGATCCGGCTCAAGCAGCGCAAGCCCGACATCCGCGTTTGCGTGATCGAGAAGGCCTCGACGATCGGCGCGCAGATCCTTTCGGGCGCCGTCATAGAGCCGCAGGCCCTCAACGAGCTGCTGCCCGAGTGGGGCAAGAATCCACCGCCCGTCTGCGTGCCCGTGACCAAGGACGAATTCTGGTGGCTGCGCGACGCCCAGCGTGCGACCAAGCTGCCGACGCCGCCGCAGATGCACAACCACGGCAATTTCATCGTCTCGCTCGGCGCACTGTGCGCTTGGCTGGCGCCGCAGGCCGAGGCGCTCGGCGTGGAGATCTATCCCGGTTTCGCCGCGGCCGAACCTTTGTTCAATCCCGATGGTTCGGTGGGCGGTGTGCGCATCGGCGACATGGGCGTGGCCAAAGACGGCACGCACAAGCCGGGCTACACGCAAGGCATCGACATCAAAGCGCCGATCACCGTGCTCGCCGAAGGTTGCCGCGGGCACTTGAGCAAACAGCTCATCCGCAAATACGACCTCGACCGCGACGCCGATCCGCAGACCTACGGCATCGGCATCAAGGAGCTCTGGCAACTGCCGCCCGGGCGCGCGGAAGCCGGCAAAGTCGTGCACACGATCGGCTGGCCGATGGACGACTGCACGTACGGCGGCAGTTTTCTCTACCACCTCGACAAGGATCGCGTCGCGATCGGCTTCGTGACCGGACTCGACTACGAAGACCCGATGCTTTCTCCGTTCGAGGCCTTCCAGCAACTCAAGCATCACGCGGTGGTCAAGCCGCTGCTCGAGGGCGGGCAAATCGTTTCGGCCGGCGCGCGCGCGATCGTCGAAGGCGGCTGGCAGTCGCTGCCCAAATGCGAGATGCCGGGCGCGCTGCTGATCGGCGACGCCGCGGGCCTGCTCAACGTGCCGAAGATCAAAGGCACGCACCAGGCCATCCGCTCGGGCATGCTCGCGGCCGAGCACGTTGCCGCCGCCGGCACGCCCGAAGGATGGGACGCCAAGCTGCGCGCGTCGGCCGTCGCCAAGGAGCTGCGCAAGGTGCGCAACATCCGGCCGGGCTTCCACCGCGGCTTCTGGATGGGGCTCGTCAACGCCGGCTGGGAGACGATCACGGCCGGCTTGTCGCCGTGGACCCTGCACAACCATGCCGACCACACCGCGCTTAAAAAAGTGGACGAGTATACTTCGCCGCAACGCGGCTACATCGAGCGCACGCTGCCGCCGCGCGACCGCCTCGCCGAGGTCTATTTCGCGTCCACGCAGCACGACGAAGACCAACCCGTGCACCTGCACGTGGCCGACACGACCATCTGCATCGGCCGCTGCACGCAGGAATACAAGAATCCCTGCACGCGCTTCTGTCCCGCCGGCGTCTACGAGATGGTCGGCGAAGGCGCCGACCGGCGGCTGCAGATCAACGCGGCGAACTGCGTGCACTGCAAGACCTGCGACATCAAGGATCCCTACGGGATCATCGATTGGGTGACGCCCGAGGGCGGCAGCGGACCCAACTACCAGAACCTGTGACCGCGCGGGCGGCAGGGGTACGCCAATGACCGGTCTGCAGCGCCTGCAATCGCTATTCGCGGCCGCCGTGGAACTTCCACCGGAGCGCCGCGCCGACATGCTCGCGAGGGAATGCGCGGGCGATGCGCACTTGCTGGCCGAAATCGAAGCCTTGCTCGAGGCGGATTCCCGCTATCACGGTACGACGGCGCAGCCCGTCGCGACCGCCCTGGAAGAGCTGCTGCCGGCGCTCGCATCTCAGCCGTCGTTGAGCGGCCGGCGCATCGGTGCCTATCGCCTGCACGAGGAAATCGGACGTGGCGGGATGGGCGCGGTATACCGGGCCGAGCGCGTCGACGGCAGCGTGGTGCAGCGCGCGGCGATCAAATTCGTGCGCCGCGAACTGCTCGACGCGAATACGCTCAAGCGTTTCCAGCTCGAACGCCAGGTGATGGCGGCACTCAACCATCCCTTCATCGCGCGCTTGTTCGACGCCGCACAACTCGACGACGGAACGCCGTACTACGTCATGGAGTTCGTCGAGGGAGTGCCGGTCACCGAGTATTGCGAACGGGAGGGTCTCGACGCGAGAGAACGCGTGAGATTGATGCGAAACGTGTGTGGCGCGGTGGCCGAAGCGCATCGCGAGCTGATCGTGCACCGGGACCTGAAGCCGAGCAACATCCTGGTCGATGCCGCGGGCAATCCGAAGCTGCTCGACTTCGGCATCGCCAAGCCCCTCTCGGCAGCGCTGGACGGAAACGAGCAAACCGGAACCGCCTACCGGTATTTCTCGCCGCACTATGCGGCTCCGGAACAGCTCGGCGGTGCGCCGGTCGGCGTCGCCAGCGACGTGTATGGGCTCGGCCTGCTGCTTTACGAGGTGCTCGCCGGATGCCGGCCGTTCGAACTGGCCGGACTGAGCGCGGGCGAAATGGAGCGGCTCATCAAGGACGTGCCGCCGGCCGCGCCGAGCAGCGCGGCGGCGCGCAACGGCCAGTCGAAAGTCCGCGTCCGCCAGTTACGCGGCGATCTCGACGGCATCGTCATGCGCTGCCTGCGCAAGTTGCCGGGCGAGCGGTACGCATCGGTCGAGAAGCTCGAGGCCGACCTCGGCAACTATCTCGACGGCCGGCCCGTGCAGGCGCGCGGCGGACACCGCTGGTATCGCGCGCAGAAATTCGTGCTGCGAAACAGGGTCGCGGTGTCGGCAAGCGCGCTCGTCGTTTTGTCGATGCTGTTCGGTATCGTCGCATTCGCTTGGCAGGCGCGCATCGCCGGGCAGCGCGCGGCCGAGTTGGAACAGGTGTCCAAATTCCAGGCCGACATGCTCGACCAGGTGGACATCACCCAGGCCGGCAAGCAGCTCAGCGAAGACGTGCGCGGCAAGCTCGACGACGCGCTGCGCCGGGCGGGCGTCGGGGATTCCGAGCGCACCGCGCAAGTCGACGCCTTCGGCAAGCTGTGGCAGCACGTCAACGCTACGGATACGGCACGCGACTTGATCGATCGCACGATCCTCAAGCCCGCCGCGGAGGCGATCGACAAGCAGTTCCAAGGCCAACCGGTGGTCGATGCGGCGCTGCGCCACAAGCTGGCCGACCGCTACATCTTCTTCGGTTTGTACGACGCCGCACTGCCTTTGCAGCAACGCGCCGTGGCGGAGCGCCGCCAAGTGCTCGGCGAGGAGCATCCCGACACGCTGAGATCGCTCAACGCACTCGGCAATCTGCTCTCAGCCCAGGGGAAGCTCGCCGAGGCCGAGGCCGTGCTCAGGGAAGCGGTCGAGAAGCGGAGGCGTGTGCTCGGCGAGAACCATCCGGACACGCTGACGTCGATGTACAACCTGGCTATGACGTTCAACGACGAAGGCAAATGGAGCGAGGCTGAACGAGGCTACCGCGACGTTCTCGAGAGACGCCGCCGCGTGCTGGGCGAGGAGCATCCCGCCACGTTGCATGCGCTCAACAACCTGGCAGGCGTGCTATGGGGCGAAGGCAAGTTGAGCGAAGCCGAACCGTACTTGCGCGAGACGCTGGAGAAGCGCCGCCGCGTGCTCGGAGAGGACGATCCGGATACGATAAGTTCGACCAACAACCTGGGCTTGGCGCTGCAAAACCTGGGTAGGCTGAGCGAGGCCGAACCGTATTTGCGCGAAGCGCTGGCGAAGAACCGCCGCGTGCTCGGCGAGGAGCACCCGGACGTGCTGCCCTCGATCAGCAACATGGGCCAGCTGCTGTACGCGCAAGGCAAGCTGGACGAAGCCGAACCCTATTATCGCGAGGCCCTCGAAAAGAGCCGCCGGGTGCTCGGCGCCGAGCACCCGATCACGCTCGTTTGCGTCTCCAAGATGGGACAACTGCTCCAGGCGCAGGGCAAGCTCGAGGAAGCCGAGCCGTATTATCGCGAAGCGCTCGAAAAACGCCGCCGCATTCTCGGCGAGCAGCACCAGAGCACCTTACTGTCGATCACCGACATGGGATCGTTCTTGGTCGCCAAGAACAAGCCCGCAGCCGCCGTCGATTTGCTCGCTCCGGCCGAGCCTGCGATGCGCAGGGAGTTCGTCGGCCAAAACGCATACCGGCTCGCGAGGTACTTGAAACACCTCGGCAGTGCGCGTGCAGCTCTCGGGCGGTACGCCGCTGCCGAAGCGAATCTGCTCGAAGCGCATGCCATCATCGAGCGCGCGCCGCCCGGACCGGCAATGAACGAAGCGCGCAGCTTCACTGAGGCGATTGCAGATCTCTACGCCGCCTGGCATGCCGCGGAACCCGGCAAGGGCTACGAGATCAAAGCGGCCGCATGGAAAGAGGCGTCGGAAAAACTGGGTGCGGCGACGCCGAAAATCTGAAGCGGTCTCGTCTCAGCCGCTCGGGTCATGGCAACGGCTTTGCCGGCGTCGGCGGTCGCGCAGACTTGGAGCGCGCCTTCGAACGCGAATCGAGATGCACCCCGAGCACCGTGTGACAGTGAATGCAGCTGTAGCTCAGACAGCGCGCCTTGGTGTCGCCATCGATCATTCCCATCACCATTTCGATGTTGACGTGAAGCAGCCGATTGCCGCATTTGGGACATACACCGTGATTGGCCATGTGCCGATCCCCCGTGGGCCTCAAGGTGCGTCTACTTTACGCCTAGCGCCGCCGTCGTGCTCGCGACTGCCGTCCCGTCATCGCGGCATAACGTCGAGGGGCGTAAGCTCGCCGTCGTTGCGTCGGCGCGACGGCCGCGACCGCCCACGAGTCAGGAGAATCCGATGATCGCGAGGAAACCGTTCACGAGTATCGCCGCAACGCTGGCGCTCGCGTGTGCGTCCGCCGGTACGCAAGCGCGCGCAACGAACGATGACGGCATCACCGCGCAGGTGCGCGACGCGATCTTCCATCGGGCGGAGCTCGCCGGCGACGACATCAGCGTGCAGACCCACGATGGCGTGGTCTATCTGCATGGGCTCGTCGATACGAACGTCGAACGCGATCTCGCCGAGTCGATCGCGCGCAACACCGCCGGCGTCCGGCGCATCGTCGATTCGCTCGAACTGCGCAACGACTATCGCTGAAAACGCTTCCCCGGCTTTCGTGGCGTCCGTGGCCCAGCGCCCTTCCCGCGGCCGATCGAGCGTGCCAATAATTCGAGCGCCGCGGTAGTGCGCGTCTGATCGCCGCTCGTGCAGACGTCGAGCAGCAGGCCGCGCGTCGCCGCGAGCATGAGCGTCGCCTCGGCATCTTCGATTTCCTCGGGAACACCGAGTCGCGCGAGCAAGCCGCGCCAATACACCAGGGGATCGCCGAGCACGCCGGGATATTCCGCGGGGCGCCGCAGCGCCAGCGCGTAGAGCTCGAAAATCATGCGCACTACCGGTCTCGCTTCTTCGCTGCTCAGGAGCCGCCAGTACCAGCGCAGGAAATCTTCCAGCGAGCGTGGCGTGTCGCCGGCGTCGAGCCACGCTCGTATGTACGCATCCTGACGCTCGCGCAGGCCGGACAAGATTTCCCGCATGAGGCCCTCGCGCGAGCCGAAATGGTAGACGAGCATGCGCGCGCTCGTGTCGAGCGCGTCCGCGAGCGGACGCAGCGACAAATCGGAAATGCCGTGGGCAAGCGCGTAATCGATGGCGCGCTCGCGCAGATCGTTGCGGATTTGGGGGTCGGCGGGTCGCGCCATCGTCAGTCCTTCCAGTTATTGAAACGTATGTTGCATTAACTCGCGCCAATAACCGACCCGGGAGTCGCTCATGCGGTTCCTGATCTAGGACGCCAGTCTGACGGCTGCCAAATGCAAGACATCGATGTCGGCGTGTCGACAGGCTGCCTGCCGGAACCTTCGACGACCGCCAGGCGGGGCGGAGGTTAGACGTTCGTATCAGAAGCTCGGATTCCTAACGTGGGTCGACCGGAGAGCGCGCCTTCCTCGCCCGCCACGAGATACTTGCATGATCACAAGAATCAGCTTCACAAAATTCGCTGGCGTTGCGATCTCCATCTCCCTAGTCGCGTCGTGCAGCGGGTCGTCCGTGAAGGACAGTCGTGACCTCGCTCCGGCAGGTGCCCATCCGCTCGCGCCGATAGACGTCACTCAGCTGACCCTGACCAGCATCCGAACAGGGTATCAGCGGGGCAATTTCACCGCGAGGAAGGTGGTCCAAGCCTATCTGGACCGCATCAGCACGTACGAGCCGGCATACAACGCCTTCACCTTTCTGAACCCAAACGCGCTCGATCAGGCTGACGCGATCGACAGGAAGAGAAGCGCCAATCAACCGCTCGGCCCGCTCGCCGGCGTGCCGATCGTGATCAAGGAGTCGATGGATTTCGTCGGCTTCCCCTCCACGGCCGGGTGGCGCCTTTTAAGCTCTCGCACGGGCGGTGTGGATCTTTTCCCAACCCGGAACGCGATCGTCGTACAGCGTTTGATCGACGCCGATGCGATCATCCTCGGCAAGTCGAACATCCCCGCGTTCAGCGACGACGGCACACGCGCCAACAGTAGCTGGGCTGGCCCCACGTACAACGCGGTCGACAGGGCGCTCGCGCCGGGGGCGAGCAGCAGCGGTACGGCGACCGCGGTCGAGGGCAGTTTCGCACTGATCGGCCTTGGCGAGGAAACCGGAGGATCGATCCAGAATCCGTCCGCGGCGCAGAGTCTGGTGGGCATCAAGCCCACATTTGGGCTGGTACCCAGCACCGGCGTCGTACCCTTGGCGGGCACCACGCGAGACACGGTCGGTCCGATCGCAACGAACGTACGTGATGCCGCAGTCGTGTTGGACGTGATCGCCGGCGCTTCGGCGGCTGATCCGAAGACCGCAGGCGCCAACGCACACATTCCCGCCGGAGGCTACACTTCACGCTTGAGCACAACCGCGCTGCAGGGCAAGCGCATCGGGCTGTATGGCCCAGGTTGGCGCTCAGTGGCGCTCTCGGCAGAGACCACGACACTGTACGCTCGCGCCGTGGACGAGCTCAGCGCGCGCGGGGCAATCACTGTCGACGATCCTTTCGCGGGCAGCGGTTTCGCCGGACTGGCGTTGCCGAACGCGCCGTATGACTATCGCGGCACCGAATCGGCTGCCTACGATTTCACGACGTACCTCCACGGGCTCGGCGTGCCGTCGATCGATGCCCTGAAACAGAGAATCGGCGCGTCGCCGTTCGACCCGGGGCAGCCGCTGTACTGGTATGTCGAGACGCTGCCCACGTTGGCGGCATCGCTGCGAAACCCCGACGTCCCGCCAAACCTGGACGACTTTTACCGCCTGCGCACCGGTTATCTTTCGATCTTCAACCAGGTCGTCCAGACGAACCGGCTGGATGCATTGGTCTTCCCCGAGGCCACCCAGGCGATCCCCGCCCTGTTCAGCAACGACGTCATATCGGAGACGACGGTCTCGGCTATCGACATCGCAGGCCTACCGGTGGTCACTGTGCCGGGAGGGCAATACGCGAACGGAGCTCCATTTTCCTTGATCTTCGTGGGCCCGCAATGGAGCGAGGCCACGCTGCTCGCCTTCGCGTACGACTACGAACAGGCAACGCATCACCGGATTATTCCGCGGCTCACGCATTGATCCTGCGCGATCGTGGATGCGGCGTCCTTGCCAGTTATTGAAACGAATGTTACGTTAACTGACACCGACATTCCGCGCCGAGGAATCCGTTCATGCGTTTCATCATTGCATCCCTGTTCGCCGCGAGCACTTTCATCGGCAGTCCCGCCCACGCTTCGTCGCTCGAACAGCGTAATAAAGCCGTCGCCGTCGCGTTTTTCGAGGAGGTGCTCGATCAAGGCCATCTGGAACGCTACGCCGAGTCGCACCGCAAAGATTTCGTCGCCCATGCCGAAGGCGGGAGGTTGGCCACGCTCGAAGAAGACATGGCGGCGGCCAAGGAAGAACGGCAGGTCCTGCCGGACATGCGCATGCACGTCGATCACGTCGTTGCGGAAAAAGACCTGGTCTCCATCACGTGGACCGTCACCGGCACGAACACGCACGCGGGCATGGGATTCCCGGCGACCGGGAAGACGTTGCGCTCGACGGGCATGACGCTGTTCCGTTTCGTCGACGGCAAGATCGTCGAGGAATGGAGCGTGTTCGACATGCTCTCGGTGTTGAGCCAGCTCGGGCTCTACGCGCCGAATCACTGAGCCCGAAACGAAAACGCCGGACCGTGGCAGGTCCGGCGTCATCGTGCTCGCGAGCGGGATGGGTCAATCCCAATGGCCGCGCTCGTGGTGCCAATGGCCGCCCCGCTCGTCCCAGCGATCGGCAACCCAGTGATGGCCGCGGTGTTCGTGGATCCAGTGGCCGCCCACCCAATGATGGTGATAGCCGTCGTAGTCCCAGTAGCCGGGCGCCCAAACGAAGCCTACACGGGGCGGCGGCACGACTTCTTCCTGCGGCGGCGGCGGCGCGACGTCGACGTCGAGATAGACGCGCGCGGCCGCTGGCAGCGCGGCGCCCGCGCCGACGGCCAGGGCGATAGAGATTGCAAGGGTTCGAATGCTCATGACTCCTCCTTCGTCGAACGATGGCGGCGCTCGGCGCGCCGGTGATCCGCATTCCTAGGCGGATAGGCGCACCTTAAGCGGCATCGCGTGAATCGCGACGTAATGCCCAGCCCGGTACTCGCAGCGAGAGCGCTCTCGTCCGTGCATATCGCACGGGCATGCATCCACAGCCGCGCCGACTTGTGTCAGCATGCGCACCCTTTGCCCAGGATCGCGCCATGACGCATGCCCGCATCGCTCTCGTCACCGCCGCCGCTGCGCGCGGGCTCGACGAGGACCTGCCGCCGCTCATCGATGCTTTGCGCCGCATCGGCGCGGAGCCCGTCGCCGTCGATTGGGACGACGCCGGCGCCGATTGGGCGCACTTCGACGCGGCGATCTTGCGCTCCGCTTGGGACTACTCGCTGCGTCTGCCCGAATTCTTGGCCTGGGCGGCACGAGCGGCCAGGCTCACGCGACTGGTCAATCCGCTCGACGTCGTACGCTGGAACACCGACAAGCACTACCTTGCCGAGCTCGCTCGCGCAGGCGTCGCGATCGTGCCTAGCGTCTTCCTCGAACCCGGCGAGGATGCAGCGCAGGGAATCGCACGTTTTCTCGAGGCGCACGCGACGCCCGAGTTCGTCGTGAAGCCGGCGATCGGTGCGGGCTCGCGCGATGCGCAGCGCTACGGACGCGAGGAAAGCGTCGAGGCGAGCGTACACGCGGCGCGTCTGCTCGCCGCGCGACGCAGCGTGCTGCTGCAGCCCTATCTCGAACGCGTGGACGCGCATGGCGAAACCGCGTTGATCTACTTCGCGGGCGCGTTCAGCCATGCGATCCGCAAGGGTCCGCTGCTGCGTCGCGGCGAAGGCCCCACACGAGCGCTGTTCGCGACCGAGCACATCAGCCCACGCATCGCCGCGCCCGCAGAGCTCGAGATCGCTGCGGCAACGCTCGCCGCGATGCCGTTCGATCAGCCGCTGCTGTACGCCCGCGTCGATTTGATCCACGATGCCGACGGCGCTCCGCGCCTGCTGGAGCTCGAGCTCACCGAGCCTTCGCTGTTCTTCGACCACGCGGCGGGGGCCGCCGACCGCTTCGCGCGGGCGATCGCGTCCCTGCCGTCCCGCTGACGGTTTACAACTCGATTACGTTCTTTTGCCGGCCTTTACGGGGCTCGCGTCAACAGTACGCGACCCCGGCCGTTATGATCCTCGTGGCCGATCGCCACCTGACTGACTTTTGGAGGATCTATGTTTCGCATCACCACGCTGGCGGCGCTGACCGCCCTGCCCGTCGCGGTGCTATCGGTGTGCACGTTCGCGCAAAACGCGCCCGGGGCCGGTACGCAGCCCTCGATG
>DASRGX010000181.1:0-19274 GCA_035650835.1 Rudaea sp.
CAACGCCTCGAGCGGTTTCCCGACGCAGCACTTCTTCGGCGTGCGCGACTACGGCACGCACTACGCTGCGACCGACGGCGGTTCGTCGTACCCGTTCCACGAGTCGGACCTCGACTCGCGCACGATGACGCAGGATGCGAGCGGCAATCGCTTGCTGCCGTATGCGGTGACCACGCCGGCAACGCACTCGCGCGGCTGGCAGATCCCGCTCAACATCTCGGGCGTGGTCGGCGAGCGCAACGTGTCGACGGCGGCGCCGCTCTACACGGTCGGTATCGCCCTGCTCACGAGCCTGATTCCGGGCCAGAACCAAGATCCCTGCCAGCCCGGACGTTCGGGCGCGATCATCGGCGTCTGCGCAGCGACGGGCGGACCGGCACCGTGCACGACGAGCAGCGCGTCGGGTGGCAGCGGTACCGCGATCGTTGGCGGTCTGGTCAGCAATCCGCCGATCGGCGATCCGCTCGAGACGCTCACGAAGGTGGGCGGCGGAAAGATCATCATCACGGGCGTGACGTCGGGTGCGGGCGGCGCGGGCAACCCCGTGTTGTTCAGCGGCTACACGCCGACCTGGCGCCGCGGCGGCTGGAACGAACTCTTGAACCAATTGTGACGGGCAATCGCATGCACGAACGCCAGGAGACCTCCATGTCGAAGCGCCAGAGCGGCTTCACCTTGCTCGAACTCATGATCACGGTCGTCGTGATCGCTACGCTGGCAGCGCTCGCGTATTACAACTACAGCAAGTACGCGTTTCGCACGCGGCGTTCGGAAGGGCAGCAGTTCCTTATGCTGGTCGCCGCCGCCGAAGAGCGGTACTTCACGGTGCAGAACAAGTACACGAGCGACATCACGGGGGCGTCGCCGGGCGGCCTGGCGTTCCAGAGCAACGAGACCCAGAACAAGTATTACCAGGTGACCGCCGCGCTCGGTGCGAACAGCACGTCGTACACCTTGACCGCCGCACCGGAAAACGGCCAAGCCAACGACAGTTGCGGCAGCCTGACCATCACCGACCAGAACGTGAAGAGCCAGACCGGGAGCACCAGCAACGGCCCCTGCTGGTATTGACCCCAGCTTGCTTGCCCCCGACGCCGGCAGACAGTAAACTGTGCAGCTCGGCGCCGGGGTAGCTCAGCTGGTAGAGCAACGCATTCGTAATGCGTGGGTCGGGGGTTCGATTCCCTTCTCCGGCACCATTTCTTCAGGCACGCACCGACGTGCCGCGCGATCGGAACGATTCGCGAGTGGGCGATTAGCTCAGCGGTAGAGCACTGCTTTCACACGGCAGGGGTCAGTGGTTCGATCCCACTATCGCCCACCATTTTTGCGCACATATCGAGGCCTGTTAGTGGCGCCCTAACTCGAGCCTCGCCGTCGCACCATCGACGCAATAGCTGGTTCAGATCGGGATTCGACGCGGACGAGCCGCAATGGCCTGGCGGACTTGGCCGCGAGCGCAATCGAGCGATATGTGTAATGATATACAAATAAACTTGTATATCACTTAGGTCGTTGATTTAAAATCAACTGGTGCCCAGGAGAGGACTCGAACCTCCACGGTTTTACCCGCTAGTACCTGAAACTAGTGCGTCTACCAATTCCGCCACCTGGGCAGGTGTGCGAGGCTGCGCGTGGCGCAGGGCCGCGAACGATACTGAGCGCGCGGTGCCTTGTCAATTATAGCTTGCATCGCGGCCGGTTGTGGGCGACTCTGCGCGCCCGGAGGCCAAAACGCATGAAGCGAACCCGAAATTCCCCCAAACGCCCGCCGAAGACAGGCAAGCGGCCGCCATGGATGCCCGAGTTGCCGGCCGGACGGACGGCCGGCAAGGGCCGTCCGCCGCGTCCAGCCGCGGCGTCACCGGCGCGCACGTCGGATCCGCACGCGGCACGCGAAGCCGAGCGCTACGAGCACCCGATCCCGAGCCGCGAAGCGATTCTCGCGTTCCTGAGCGAGCGGGCGCAGCTACTGACCACCGAAGCGCTCGCCGCCGAGCTCGGCCTCGCGCACCCGCGCGACGTCGACGCGCTGACGCGCCGCCTCGCCGCGATGCTGCGCGACGGCCAATTGCTCAAGAACCGCCGCGGCGGCTTCGGCGTGGCGCAGAAGCTCGATCTCATACCGGGCACGATCATCGCCAATGCGGAAGGCTTCGGTTTCCTGCGCGCCGACGCCGGCGGCGACGACGTATACATTTCCCCCGCCGAGATGCGCAAGGTGTTGCACGGCGATCGCGTGCTCGCGAGCGTGGTCGGCGCCGACCGCCGCGGACGCAAGCAGGGGGCGATCGTCGAGGTGCTCGAACGCCGCCCGGCGCGGCTCGTCGGGCGCGTCGTGATCGAGAACGGCGTCGTGCTCGTCGTGCCCGACGATCGACGCTTGCACCAGGACGTGCTGATCCCGCCCGGCAAGGAGCGCGGTGCGCGCTCGGGCCAGATCGTCGTCGCCGAGATCGTGCAGCCGCCGACCGCGCAGCGCGGTCCGATCGGCGAGGTGCTCAGCGTGCTCGGCGAGCGGCTGTCGCCCTCGATCCTCGTCGAGATGGCGATCGCGAGCCACGGCTTGCCGCAGGAATGGCCGGACGCCGTGCTCGCCGAAGCCGCGGCCGTCGAGCCGCAGGTGCGCGAAAGCGATATCGCGGGGCGCGTCGATTTGCGCAAGCTGCCGCTCGTTACGATCGACGGCGAGGACGCGCGCGATTTCGACGATGCGGTGTTCGCCGAACCCGCTGCCGGCGGCTTCCGGCTCGTCGTCGCAATCGCGGACGTCTCGCATTACGTGCGTCCGGGTACCGCGCTCGACGAGGAGGCGCAGAAGCGTTCGACCTCGGTGTATTTCCCGGGCTTCGTCGTGCCGATGCTGCCGGAGACGCTCTCTAACGGCATCTGTTCGCTGAATCCGAAGGTCGAGCGTTTGTGCATGGTGTGCGACATGCATGTCGGTTTCGACGGCGCCGTGACGCGCTCGAAATTCTGTGCGGCGGTCATGCGCTCGCACGCGCGGCTGACCTATACGCGCGTGTGGCAGGCGCTCGGCGAACAGCTGCCCGATGCGCGCGAGGAGCTCGCGGACGTCCTGCCGTACCTCGAGCATCTCCATCAGCTGTACAAAGTGCTCGCCAAGGCGCGCCAGCGCCGCGGCGCGATCGATTTCGAGAGCCGCGAAGTCAAATTCCGCCTCGCGCCGTCGGGCGAAGTCGTCCAGCTCGGCGTCGAGCCGCGCAACGACGCGCACAAGCTCATCGAGGAATGCATGATCGCCGCGAACGTCGAGGCGGCGAAATACCTGGACCGGCGCAAGATCCCGGCGCTGTACCGCGTACACGCGCCGCCGCCCGAGGCGAAGTACGAGGACCTGCTCGAATTCCTGCGCGAGTTCCATCTGAAATTGCCGCCCGCCGGCGAAGTGACTCCCGGCGATTTTTCCACATTGATAAAAAAGATAAAAAAGCGTCCCGACGCCGGGCTCATCGAGTCGGTGCTGCTGCGCGCGCAATCGCTCGCGGTGTACAGCGCGCAGAATTCCGGGCACTTCGGCCTGGCGCTCGATGCCTACGCGCATTTCACGTCGCCGATCCGGCGCTATCCGGACCTGCTCGTCCACCGAGCGATCCGCCACGCGCTCGAGAAAGGCAAGGCCTCGGATTATGCGTATGGGGCGAGCGAGATGACCGCGCTCGCTACGCACTGTTCGCAGAACGAGCGCCGTGCGGATGAAGCCGAGCGCGACGTCGACGAGCGTTACAAATGCGCCTGGATGGAGAAGCACGTCGGCGGCGAGTTCGACGGTATCGTCTCGGGCGTGACGTCGTTCGGCTTGTTCGTCGAGCTCACGGAATCGCAGGTCAGCGGCCTCGTCCACATCACGCAGCTGCCCAACGATTACTACCATTTCGATCCGATCCGTCACCTGCTGAGCGGCGAACGGCGCGGCCTCAAATTCCGCTTGGGCGACCCGGTGCGCGTGCAAGTGCTGCGCGCGAGTCTCGAGGACCGCAAGATCGATTTCCGCCTGGTGGCGCCGAAGTAAAGAGAAAATGGTTCAGCCTTTTTTTAGGAAAAACGAGCAAATAGCAATGAGCGGCGAACTGATTTTCGGCATCCATTCGGTCGAGGCGGCGTTGACGCACGACCCGGGCAACGTGCTCGAGCTCTACATCGAAGCCGACAGCCACAACGCGCGGCTCAAGGAGCTTTCCGAGCGCGCGCGCGAGGCCGGCGTCAAGCCGCATGCGCGGCCGCGCGAGGCGCTCGATCGCATGACGGGCGGCGCGCGCCACCAGGGCGCCGTCGCGCGCTACCGGGCACCGCCGCCCCGCGGCGAGGACGAGCTGTACTCGCTTGTGGAGAAAGCGCAAGAAGATACTTTGCTGCTCGTGCTCGACGGCGTGACCGATCCGCACAACCTCGGAGCCTGCCTGCGCAGTGCCGAAGCGGCCGGCGTGACGGCCGTCGTCGTGCCCAAGGACAAGGCGGCCGGCATCACGCCGACCGTGCGTCGCGCTTCGGCCGGCGCCGCCGACCGCATCGCGTTCTTCGCCGTGACCAATCTCGCGCGCACGCTCAAGGCGCTCAAGGAGCGCGGCGTCTGGCTCGTGGGACTCGACAGCAGTGCGGATCGCGACGTCTACGCGCAGGATCTCACGGGCGCCGCCGCGATCGTCATGGGCAGCGAAGGCGAGGGCATGCGCCGGCTCACGCGCGAAGCCTGCGATTTCCTCGTGCGCATCCCGATGCGCGGCGATGTCGAGAGCCTCAATGTGTCGGTCGCGACCGGCGTCGTGTTGTTCGAGGCGCTGCGCCAGCGCGCGGGACGCGCATGAACATTGGTTTCTACGACGGGTGCGGCCTGATCGGCATGGTGCTCATGCTGCTCGCGTACTTCCTGCTGCAGGCAGGCAAGATTCGCGGCGACAAGGTGCCGTATCCGCTCATGAACGCGCTCGGCGCGGCCGGCGTGCTGGTCTCGCTGTTCCACGCGTTCAATCTGTCGGCGTTCCTGCTCGAACTCGCCTGGCTCGCCATCAGCATCTACGGCATCGCACGCGCGAGAAAGCCTAGAAGCCTCTGAACAAGTCAGCCTAGGCGTCGCGCCATCCGCATCCGGTACCTTCCCCGGCAAGCGGAGGAAGGGAATCGGAATCACAGATCGGCGAGTTCGACGTCGGTGCCCTCGTTGATGCCCTCGAACAGGAACGTCGACAGATAGCGTTCGCCGGTGTCGGGGAGCATGGCGAGAATCACGTCGCCCGATTTCGCCTTCTTCGCGACTTCGAGCGCCGCGGCAAACGTGCCGCCCGACGAGATGCCGCAGAAAATGCCCTCCTGCTGCGCCAATGCGCGCGCCGTATCGCGCGCCTGCACGTCGGTGACGGGCACGATCTGATCGACGACCTTGCGGTTGAGCACGGCCGGCACGAGGTTCGGCGTCCACCCCTGGATCTTGTGCGGCTGCCAATCCTTGCCGGACAGCATGGCCGCGCCTTCGGGCTCGGTCGCGACGATCCGCACGTCGGGACGCGCGAGCTTGATCATTTCGCCCGCGCCCGTCAGTGTACCGCCGGTACCCCAACCGGTGACGAACCAGTCGAGACGCTTGCCGGCGA
This sequence comes from Rudaea sp., assembly GCA_035650835.1. GTDB lineage: Bacteria > Pseudomonadota > Gammaproteobacteria > Xanthomonadales > Rhodanobacteraceae > Rudaea. The sequence goes on from DASRGX010000181.1 coordinate 5,610, forward strand.
AATCCTGGAGGATCTCGGGACCGGTCGTGCTGCGGTGATAGGCGGGATTGGCCTCGTTCTCGAACTGGCGCGCGAGGAAGGCGCCGTTCTTTTTCGCGTAGTCCTCGGCGCGCTTGATCATGCCCGTCGCGCGCTCCGCCGCAGGACAGAGGATGACCTTGGCGCCGAGCGCACGCATGAGCTTGCGGCGCTCGATCGAGAACGAATCGCTCATGAACGCGATGAAAGGATACCCCTTGGCCGCGCAAACCATCGCGAGCGCAATGCCCGTATTGCCCGACGTCGCTTCGACGACGGCTTGGCCCGGCTTCAGCGCACCCTTGGCCTCGGCATCGAGGATGATGCCGATCGCGAGACGATCCTTGACCGAAGACATAGGATTGAAGGCTTCGACCTTCACGTACATGTCGATGCCGCGCGGCGCGAGGCGGTTGATGCGCACGATCGGCGTACGGCCGATGGTTTCGAGTATGTTCTGATAGATCATGGCAGCCTCGCTCGGTTGGCCTCGGGAACGTGCAGTCGCGCACGATGCACGGCGGAGTCGCCGAGCTTAGCGCCGCGGGAAGCGAGCGGCAAATGACATGGCGCCACCGCGATCGTGGTTTGCGGCATAAGGCAACGCAAGGCCCGTAGGTCGCGGAGCCCGCTAATGCGCCATGCCGAACGAATCGAGGATGAACGCGAAGATATCCGTCGCCTCGTCGATCTGCATCGCGGTCGGTTTGCCTTGCCCGTGCCCGGCGCGCGTCTCGATGCGGATCAGTATCGGCTTGCCGTTCGGGTCGGCCGCCTGCATGGCCGCGGCAAATTTGAAGCTATGCGCGGGGAACACGCGATCGTCGTGGTCGCCCGTGATGATGAGCGTCGGCGGATAATCGACGCCGGGTTTGACGTTCTGCAGCGGCGAATAGGCGTAGAGCGCTTTGAATTCCTCGGGATTGTCTACCGAGCCGTAGTCCGATTCCCAGGCCTTGCCGATCGTGAAATCGCGGAAACGCAGCATGTCGAGCACGCCGACCTGCGGCACCGCTGCGCCGAACAGCTCGGGGCGCTGGAGCTCGACCGCGGCGACGAGCAATCCGCCGTTGGAGCCGCCGCGGATCGCCAGGCGCTGCGGCGAAGTATACTTTTCACGAATGAGGTATTCGGCGGCGGCGATGAAATCGTCGAAGACGTTCTGCTTGTGCGTCTTCATGCCGGCCTCGTGCCAGGCGCGGCCGTACTCGCCGCCGCCGCGCAGGTTGGCGACGGCGTAGACGCCGCCGAGATCGAGCCAGGCGAGCGCCGCGGGCGAGAACGAGGGCTGCAGCGAAATGTTGAAACCGCCGTAACCGTAGAGGATCGTCGGGTTTGCGCCGTTTTGCGCGATTCCCTTTTTTGCCGTGATGAACATCGGCACGCGTGTGCCGTCGCGGCTCTCGTAGAACACTTGGCGCGTTTCGAATTGCGCGGGATCGAAGGCGACTTTCGGCGCGCGGAACACCTCGTTCTTGCCGCCGGCGAGGTCGAAGCGGTAGACGGTCGGCGGCGCCGTGAAGCTCGTGTAGACGTAGAACGTCTCCGTGTCGTCGGTGCGGCCCGTGAAACCCGCCGCCGTGCCGAGGCCGGGCAGGGCGATCGTGCCGATCGGCTTGCCTTTGAGATCGAAACGGCGCACTTCGCTGTGCGCATCCTTCATGTATTCGTTGATGAAGCTGTGGTGGACGACGCGCGCGTTGAGCAGCGTTTCGGCCGCTTCGGGCACGACCTGCTTGATCTCGGTCTTTCCGGATTTTCCGGCGTCGACGGCGATGAGGCGATAGCGCGGCGCATCCTTGTCGGTGACGAAGTAGAACGTGTGGCGGGCGTTGCCGAGGAAGCGGTATTCGGCATCCCAGTTGTCGAGCAGTGGCTCGATCGTCGCCTCGCGCTCGCGCTTGCCCAAGTCCCGGTACAGCACGCGCGTGTGGTTGTCGGCGAAACGGCTCACGGTGATGACGAGATAACGCCCGTCGTCGGTCACGCTGCCGCTGAAGAGCCAGTCCGGATGCTCGGTGTCCTCGTAGACGACGAGATCGTCCTTTTGCGGCGTGCCGAGGCGATGGAAGCAGAGCTTCTGGAACGTGTTCGCCGTCTTGAGCGCGTTGCCGCCCTTCGGCTCTTCGTAGCGGCTGTAGTAGAACCCCGTGCCGTCGCGGCGCCAACTCGCGCCCGAGAATTTCACCCACTTGAGCACGTCGTCGGTCGGCTTGCCCGTATCGACGTCGAGCACGTGCCACTCTTCCCAATCCGAGCCGCCCGAGGACAGGCCGTACGCGAGGTGCTTGCCGTCGTCGCTGACGGCGTAGCTCTTGAGCGCGATCGTGCCGTCGGCCGACAAGGTGTTCGGATCGAGCAGCACGCGCGGCGGCGCATCGAGCGCATCGGCGACGTAAAGCACGGCCTGGTTCTGCAGGCCATCGTTGCGCGTGTAGAAGTAGCGGCTCCCGTATTTTTCCGGCGCACCGTAGCGCTCGTAATTCCAGAGTTCGGTCAGGCGCCGCTTGAGGCGGTCGCGGCCCGGGATGCGGTTCAAGCGCTCGAACGTGAGCTTGTTCTCGGCCTCGATCCAGGCGCGCGTATCGGGCGAGTCGATGTCCTCGAGCCAGCGGTAAGGGTCGGCGACCTTGGTGCCGTGGTAGTCGTCGACCTGGGCGACGGTCTTGGCGGCAGGGTAAGCGTTCTTGCTCATCGCGGCGGTCGTCGTCGGCGGCTTGGTTTCCGGTCGGGTGGAGTGGGGCGCCTGGCAGGCGGCCAGGCACAGGGCAAGGCTCAAGCTCACGATCGCCGTTCGACGCATGGGCGCTCCTCGTAGTGGGTGGTCTACGTTGCGGCAGTCATTTGTCGCTGATGTACTTCGGCCCTTTGCCGGCGGTCTTTTCGTACACGCCTTTGCCGGCGCGCCGATATTGGGTGAAACCGTGCTTCGCGATATGGCTCTCCTTGAGCACATGCGCCCCGCCCGTCGCCACGCTGGGCGCCGAAATCACGCGCACCACGGGCGCCCCGCACTCCGGGCAGCGTGTGACCGGCTCGGCATCGAGCTTCTGCAGCACGTCGAAGCGGCCTTCGCAGTGCTTGCATCCTTTGTCGGCGGCGGCGTATTCGTAGATCGGCATGGCGGTACGGCGGTTCAACCCGGCGTCGGATCTGGCACTCGCGGCTCCGGATTCAAGGGCGGCGGCGCTTCTGGGATGACGAGCTCGGGCGCGGTGGCCGGCCGCGCGTCGAACGCCTCGCGCAGCGCCTTCCAGCGGTTCACGATGTCGCAGAACAGGAGCGCGGTGCGCTCGGCATCGTAGACGGCCGAATGGGCCTCGTTCGCGTTCCATTCGAGCCCGGCGGCCTGCACGGCCTTGCTGAGCACCGTTTGTCCATATGCCAAGCCCGCGAGCGTGGCGGTGTCGAAACAGCTGAACTGGTGGAAGGGGCTGCGCTTGTGTCCGGTACGCCGGATCGCCGCGTTGACGAACGACAGATCGAACGAGGCATTGTGGCCGACCAGGATCGCGCGCTGGCAGTCGTAGCGCTTGAGCGCCTTGCGGATGGGCCGGAAGATCAGATCGAGCGCCTCGCGTTCCTCGACCGCGGCGCGGAACGGATGCGTGGGATCGATTCCCGTGATCTCGAGCGAACGCGGGTCGATGTTGCCGCCCGGAAACGGCACGACGTGCGTGGAGATCACGGGATCGGGCCGCACGAGGCCGTTTTCGTCCATGTGCACGACGACGGCGGCGATTTCGAGCAGCGCATCGCGCTCGCAATCGAAACCGCCGGTCTCGACGTCGACGACCACGGGCAGGAAGCCGCGGAAGCGTTCGGCGTATTTGTGGGTCTGTTCCGTCATGCCGCGAGGATACGCGGCGGCTAACGCGATCACAATGCGGGTTGACGCCGGCCCGCGCTGCAGCGGACGATGTCGCTTTGCCGCTCGGGCCGCCCGGGAACCGCATGAACGCGCCGAAATCCGCTGCTGCAGGCCACGCGTCGCTGTCGCAGCGCTGCGCGCTCGGCGCGATCCTCGCGGGTGCGCTCGCGCTCAGGCTGTGGGGCGCGTTCGCCGACCTTCCCTACATCTACCACCCCGACGAGCCGCAGAACATCGTCGCCATCCAGCACATCCTCGCGACGCACGACGCGAATCCGCATCTGTTCCTGTACCCGGCGTTGCTCTACTACGTGAACGTAGCCGTCGCGCTCGTCGTGAAGACGCTGCCGGCGTGGCTCGCCGGCGACACGCCGACCTACGCCGCGCCGATCAGCATCGCGATGGGAGCCACCTTCGCACCGGACGCGAGCGCCGTGGCCTCGTATCGGCTCGTGTCGATCGTCGGCGGCGTGGGGTCCGTGCTGCTCGTCTATTTGATCGGCAAGCGTGCGCGGGATGTTTCGACCGGATTGCTCGCCGCGCTGCTCGCCGCATGTTCGCCGCTGCTCGCGGCGGACAGCCGCAACGTGCTACCGGACAGCTATGTCGTGTTCTTCGAGCTCGTCACGCTGCTCGCGGCACTCGCGATCGCCGCGGGAGGACGGCGCTCGGCGTATCTCGCAGCGGGCTTCGCAGTCGGCGCGTGCGCGGCGAGCAAATACAACGGCGCGCTGGTGTGCCTGTTCCCGCTCGCCGCCCACCTGGTGCGTAGCGGCGCGTCGCCGCGCGCCGCGGGGCCGCTCGTGCTCGCCGGCGTCGTGAGCGCCGTCGCGTTCATGCTGTTGACGCCGTACACGTTGCTCGATCCGGCCACGTTCGCGGGCATCGGCTATCAGTACCACACGTATTCGAGCCGCCACCAAGGCATGGAGGGCAACGTGCCGCTTTGGTACCTCGGTACCTTGTGGAGGACCACGGGACTCGCCTGCGTGCTCGCGGCGTGCCAGCTCGTGCGCGGCGTGCGTGCGCGCTGCGCGCCGACGCTCGTGATCGCCGCATTCGCGCTGCCGTATCTGGTTTTCATCTCGACGTTCGTCGTTCGCAACGAACGCACGCTGGAACCCGTCGTGCCCTGCGTGCTGCTGCTCGCGGTGCTGTTCCTGCGCCATCTCGCTTCGCCATCCTCGGTGTTGAACCGCGCCGCCGCGGGCGGCTTGCGCACCGCTGCGCTCGCGGTGCTCGCGCTCGCGGTGGTCGCGGCACCCTTGCGCGTCGCCGTCGCGGAGGCGGTGCGCCTGTCGACGGTCGATAGCCGCGCTACCGCGCGCGAGTGGATCAACACGAACTTGCCCGAGCACGCCGTCGTCGCGGTCGAGTCGTACGTGCCGTACGTCGACCCGGCACGGTTCCGCATCGTGCAAGCCGAACGCGCGATCGACCATCCGCTGGCGTGGTACGCCGATCGCGGCGCGCAATTTTTCGTGCTGAGCGAAGGGCTCTACGGCCGCTACCTCGCCGCGCCGCGCGAGTACCCCGACGAGGCGGCGCGCTACGTCGCGCTCATGGATTCGATGCGCCTCGTGCGCCGCTTCGACGACGGCGGCTACGAGGTGCTCGTCTACGAAATCCCGCGCGCCGCTCCTTGAGAGTCGCTACGCCCGTGCGAAGCGCCCGAACAGGAACAAACCGAGCGCCGCGGCGAGCAGGAACGCGCCGAGCAGCGGGATCAGCATCATGAACGGGATGCCGAGTGCGAGCAGCGCGATCGACCACGCATAGGCGTCGGCGACCGGCTCGGGCATCGGGTCCGCCTTGAGCGTACGCGCCAGCAGGTAATCCAGACTGATCTTGCCCGGCCCCTGGAAGATGATCGGCAGCAGCATGACGACGAACAGGAGCGGCAGCTTGAAGTTGCCGTGGCCCGTATCGGTGATCGCATAGCCCTTGGCGAGATCGCCCCACATCGTGATCATGTCGGGCCAGTGCACGGCCGCCGTGGCGACGAAGGTCAGCACGAGCAGGCTATACGCGGCGAAGCGCGTGAACAGGCCGGCAACGAGCAGGATCGCGCCGCCGAGTTCGAAGTACGTCGCCATCGCCCAGCTGATATCGGCCGGAATCTTGCTGAACGGAAACGGGAACTTGTCCTGGATGTCGGTGAACCAGTTGTCGCCGGTATACTTTTCCGTTCCCGACTCCCAGAATTCCCAGCCCATGATGAGGCGCAGGATCACGGGCGGCACGAGCTGCCCGATGCCGCGCAGGCGCGACGTCAGCGATTCCCACACAGAAATGGCGTTGAACATGTGTCTCCCCGGAGCGTTGCTGGACTGCGCGATTGGACGAGTGCGCAGGCGTTTCCTTACAGCATAACCTAACGCTCGGCCGGAACCGTACCGAGGATCGCCTCGTTCTGCTTGAGCTCCGCGAGCACGTGCCTGCCGGCGTCGCGCAGTGCGTCGTCGGCAGGCGCACCGCGTTCGGCGAGCAGCGCTTCCAGGCAGGCGAGGCCGCTCGCATCGGTGTTTTGCTGCAGGCGTTCGATGAGCATCGCGCTCAGCGGATTGATCTCGTGGAAGCGCACCTTGTCGTCGCGGCCGCGCACGAGCAGCAGCACGGTCGGCGTCTCGGGCGCCGCGCCGGGCAGGAAGTCGGGGCCGATCAGGTGCACCGGGTAGCGGTAGGCCAGCACGCAGGCCACCGGCGACACGACCGGCACGCCCGCGAGCGGGTCGCCGTCGGGATCGTGCGGCACGGACGCGATCTCGTTTTCGTCGAGCGCGAGCGCGAGCTCGGCCCACTCGTAGTGCGCGAGCTCGAGCAGGAAGTCGGCATCGTCGCGGCCTTCGCCGCGGCGGAATTCGAGATAGCGCAGGAATTCGCGCGCGAACTCCGGGAACAGCGGCGTGTGGCACTCGTGTTCGCGCAGGAAATCGCGTACGAGCGCATGCCATTCGGTATCGTTGTATAAAGTGCGAATTACTGGAAAATTGGACGAGATGAACTGCTCGACGTTGCAGAAGATCAGGTCGCGATAGATGCCCATGCGCCGGTCTTCGATGCCCGCGGGTGCGGGGCGGCGCTCGGGGTCGCGCACGTGCGCGCAGAACTCGTACTGCAGGCGCTGCGAGCGTCCCGCTGCGCGCGGCTCAGGCGCTGCGGCGGACATGCTGCACGTCCCTGGCGAGGTGCTTGGCCTGGATCTCGCGGATGCGGTCGAGCTCCACCAGGAGCTCGGCGAGCGGCGGGATGTTGAAATCGCGCTCGAGCAGCGTCGGGCGCACGCCGCAATGCGCGTAGGCGACATCGAGCAGCTCGTACACCGGATCGATGACCGGCGCCCCGTGGCTGTCGACGATGAGATCGGGAGCTTCGTTGTAATGCCCGGCCATGTGCATGTAGGCGACGCGTTCGGGCGGCATCGCGCGGACGAATTCGACCGCGTCGTAGCGATGGTTCACGCTGTTCACGTAGACGTTGTTGACGTCGAGCATGAGGTCGCAGTCGGCGCGCTTGAGCACCTCGTTCGTGAAATCGGCCTCGCTCATCTCGCGCCCCGGCGTGGCGTAGCACGACACGTTTTCGACGGCGATGCGCCGGCCGAGGATGTCCTGCGCGCGCTGTATGCGCGGCACGACCCAATCGATACTCTCCTCGGTGTACGGGATCGGCATGAGATCGTACAGATGCCCGTCGTCCGAGCAGAACGACAAGTGTTCGCTGTAATACAGAATGCCGTGCTCGTCGAGCAGGCGGCGGATCTTGTGGAGCAGGGTTTCGTCGAGCGGCGCGGGACCGCCGAGCGATAGCGACAGCCCGTGGCAGACGAAATCGTGGCGTTCGGTGAACGCGCGGAACGTCTTGCCGAGCCGGCCGCCGACATTGATCCAGTTCTCGGGCGCCACTTCGAAGAAATCGATGGGCGCGTCCGGCGACTCCTGCAGCGGGCCCAAAAGGGCCCGCCGCAGGCCGAGTCCGGCGCCCTTAGCGGGTAACGGACGCATGCTCGCTGCTCAGTGGCTGCTGCACGAGCCTTCTTTGCCCTTCTTGTCGGCCGAACAGGAACCTTCCTTGCCCTTCTTGTCCGCCGAGCAGGAACCTTCCTTGCCCTTCTTGTCCGCCGAGCACGAACCTTCCTTGCCCTTCGGATGGTTGTCGGCCATGCACTTGTCCTGGGCGGCCTTGTCCTTCATGTCCATGCACTTCTGGCCCTTGGTGGCGCCGCACTTGCCTTCGCCACACTTGCCTTCGTTGGCCTTGGTGTCGCCGAGCATGTAGCCGGAATTCATCTGGCTCAGCTGGAAGCTGTTGCTCGCCTGGGCGACGGAAGCCAGCGACACCGCACCGACGAACGCGGCGCCGATTGCGAGGGTGAGCGGTTTGACGATTTTGTTCGACATGCGCATGTACTCCATAGTTTGAGAAAAGCGGGAACGCTCCCGCAGGGTGACGACCGCTTGCGCGGTTGAAGCGAAGTGAACACGTGGACGGCCCGGCGTCGCCGCCGCAGCTCGCGATTGAATCTCCCTCCCCGAGGGCAACAACACTATGCCTCGGCCTCGGCGCGCACAAGAAGAATCTGTGCTGCACCGCGCAATTGTCCACGGCAATTGTGACCGAACGGCGGGAGCGCATCTTTCGCGAATCCGTGTGAAGACACGGTAAAGACGTGCGGGCGCGAAAAACCTTTCAGCGACATTCCGCGCTTGGGAAAAATGAACGAGGCGCATCGACGATCTCCGCGCTCAATCCGCCGCGATGAGGGCGGGTTCGTTGCGATTGCGGTGGAGGCGCCGCGCCTCGCGCGCGGCGCTTCCACTCAGCGCTGCTGTGCAGCGACGCGCGTTGCGCTTGCCCCGCCGTCGGCGGCGCCGTCCCAGCCGCCGCCGAGCGCGCGGATCAGGCCCACGCTCGCTTCGAGCCGGCGGTCGCGCAGGCTGAGCGCCGTTCGTTGCGCCTGCAGCACCGCCGTCTGGGATTCTACGACTTCGAGATAATTGACTGCGCCGTTGCGGTAGCGGTCGAGCGCCAGTTCGAGTGTCTTCTGCGCCGAAGCGACGGCGGCATCCTCGTCGCGCGCCTCTGCGCCGAGCAGGTTGAGGAGCGCGAGCTCGTCCTCGACCTGCTGGAACGCGCTGAGCGCCGTGGCGCGATAGCGTGCGCTCTGCGCGTCGAACGCGGCCTGCGCCTCTTTTTCGCGCGCGTGACGGCGGCCGCCGTCGAAGATCGTGAACAGCGCCCGCGGGCCGATCGCCCAGAAGCTGTTCGGCGCCGCGAGCCAGTCGGCCATGCCCGTGCTTTCGTAGCCGCCCGTGGCGGTCAGGCTGATGCTCGGGAAGAACGCGGCGCGCGCCACGCCGATCTGCGCGTTCGCCGCGGCCGTCCGCCGCTCGGCAGCAGCCACGTCGGGACGCCGCTCGAGCAGCGTCGAAGGCAGGCCGACGGGCACCTTCGGCACCGGCAGGTCGACGACGGCCGGTGCGATCGCGAACGACGACGCGGGCTCGCCGACGAGACGCGCGATCGCGTGCTCGAACAATGCGCGCCGCGCCCGCACGTCGCTCGCCTGCGCGCGCGCAGTGTCGAGCTGCGTCTGCGCGTGCGCGACGTCGAGCCCCGAGGCGATGCCGCCCTGGAACCGGTTCTGCGTGAGCTCGAGCGCTTTCGTGTAGGCGTCGATCGTGTCGGCGAGCAGCTTGCTTTGCGCATCCAGCCCGCGCATCGCAATGTAGTTGTCGGCGAGATCCGCCGCGAGGCTCAGACGCACCGAGGCGAGATCGGCCGCGCTCGCTTGCGCCGATGCTTCGCCGGCCGCGACGAGATTGCGCATGCGGCCCCACAGATCGAGCTCGTAGCTGAGCTGCGCGCCGAGATAGTCGTCGCGGTACTCGGATGGCTGCGACGACGAGCGCAGCGGACGCGTGTCCGACTGCCGGTTGTGGGTCGCATACGCCTGCGCGTCGAGCTCGGGATACAGGCTTCCGCGTGCTTCGGCGACGAATGCGCGGGCGCCGGCGTAGTTGGCGACGGCGACGGCCAGATCGGGATTGGCGGCGGGAATGCGCGTCTCGAGCTCGTCGAGCGTCGTGTCGCCGAAGTCGCGCCACCAGTCGCCGCGCGCCATCGCATCGCTCGGCGCGGCCTCTTGCCAGGGGCCGCCTTCCTTGTAGGTGTCGGGCGTCTTGATCTCGGGCTTCTGGTACGGCGGCGCGAGCGAACAGCCCGCGAGCAGCACGGTGCCGAGCGCGAGCGCGCGAAGCGGGTGGTTCATGGCGAACGCACCTCCGCCGCGGCCACCGACTTGCCCGGCGCACGCGCCGGCTCAGGCTGAGCCGCGCGCACGGGGTCGCCCTGTGCGAGCCAGTCCGGTGGACTGTCGATGACGCGGTCGGACGCGTCGATGCCCGACACGACTTCGACGCGCGTGCCGAAGTCGCGGCCGAGTTGTATATTTTTCAGCACTGCGCGACCGTCGGCGCCGACCGTGGCGACCTTGAGACCGTGCTGGCGGAACAGGAGCGCCGTCACGGGCAGCTGCAGCACGTCGGTCGCTGCCGGCAAGTCGAAATGCACGTTGGCGTACGAACCCGCAATGAGCTTGCCCTGCGCATTGTCCGCTTCGAGCTGTACGAGCAGCGTGCGCGAAGCCGGATCGATCGCGTTCGAGGTGCTGACGACGCGCGCCGGGAAGTTCTTGCCGGGCTGCTCGGGGAAGGCGAGGGTGGCCTGCATGCCGGCCTCGATCTGGCTCGCATAGCTTTGCGGCACGTCGACGTAGACGCGCAGTTTGTGCGTGTCGGCGATGCGGAACAGCTCCGGCCCGCTGCCGCTGCCGGCGTTGATGAGCGCGCCGATGTCGGTCTTGCGCGCGGTGATCGTGCCGTCGAACGGCGCGACGATCCGCTTGAACGACGCCAAGGCCTGCAGGCGCTCGACGTTCGCGCGCTCGGCGGCGACGGTGGCCTGCTTGGCCTCGTAGTCGCCCGTCTTTTCGTCGGCTTCCTGCTTGGAGACCGAGGTCGAGGCGAGCATCGATTGCCAGCGCTTGGCCGTGATCTCGGCGAGTTTCTCCTTCGCCTTGGCGGTGGCGAGATCGGCTTCGGCCTGATGCAACTGCTGATCGAGCTCCGGCGTTTCGATCTCGGCGAGCAGCTCGCCGGCCTTCACTTTCGCACCGATGTCGACGTACCACTTCTTGAGGTACCCGGGAACGCGTGCGTAGATCGGCGCGTCGTAGAACGCCTGCACGTTGCTCGGCAGGACGAGCTCCTGCCGCGACTCGCCGACGCTCGGGGCGATCACGTTGACGATCGTCGCGGCGTCGGCCGCCACTTTCGCTTCGAGCGCGTGCTCGTGCTTGACGCGCAGCGCGATGCCGCCAGCGGCGAGAACGAGAGCGACGATCAGCGCGGCGATCCCAGCCACGCGCAGGCGGCGCGGCGATGGAACATGGTTGTCGGAGGACGCTTGCATGGGATTTCCTTCAGAGAGCCGGGGCGGCATGGCCGATCGCGGGATCGGCAGAGCCAGAAGACGTACCGGGTGCGGCGTCGCCCGCCGAAGCGCGGCGCTTGCCGTGCAGGATCGCGAACACCGCGGGAACGAAGAAGAGCGTAGCGATCGTCGCGAACGTGAGTCCGCCGATGACCGCGCGGCCGAGCGGCGCGTTCTGCTCGCCGCCTTCTCCCAGGCCGAGCGCCATCGGCGCCATGCCGATCAGCATCGCGAGCGCCGTCATGAGCACGGGGCGGAAGCGCACGTAGCCGGCATCGAGCGCGGCGGTGAGCGCATCCACGCCCTCGGCCATGCGGTCGCGCGCGAAGCTCACGACGAGGATGCTGTTCGCGGTCGCCACGCCCATGCACATGATCGCGCCCGTGAGCGCCGGCACCGAGAGCGTCGTGCCTGTCAGGAACAGCATCCAGACGATGCCGGCGATCGCCGCGGGCAAGGCCGTGATGATGATGAACGGATCGAGCCACGACTGGAAATTGACGACGATCAGGAGATAGATCAGCACGATCGCACCGGCGAGCCCGAACAGCAGGTTCGAGTACGAGGTCAACATCGTCTGCACCTGGCCGCGCAGCGCCACGGTCGAGCCTTTCGGCACGTCTTTCGCGGTGTCGTCGAGGACCGCCTGGATGTCGCGTGCGACGGCGCCGAGATCGCGGCCTTGCACCGACGCGTAGAGGTCGATCGTGGGCTGCACGTCGTAATGCGAAACGACGCCCTCGCCCTGGCCGCGGCTGATCGTGGCGAGCCCGCCGAGGATCTGCTGCTGCTTGCCGTCGGCGCTCACGATCGGGATGTTCTCGAGCTGGCTCAGGCTGTCGATGCGGTACTGCGGCGTCTGCACGACGATCGGATACGACACGTGGTTCTTCGGGTTGACCCAGAACGTCGGCGCCGTCTGCAAGCTGCCGGACAGCGACACCAGCATGTCGTTGGCCACGTTGCGCTGCGAGAGGCCGATCTCCTGCGCACGCACGCGGTCGACATCGACGTGCAGTTCCGGATGGTCGAACGCCTGCTGGATGCGCGCATCGACGACGCCCGGCACGTGCTTGATGCGGCTCAAGAGTGCCGTCGCGTACGCGTGATTCTCGTCGCGCTTGAAGCCGATGACCTGGATGTCGATCGGCGCGGACAGGCCGAAATTCAGGATCTGGCTCACGATGTCGGCTGGCTGGAACGAAAACGTCGCGCCCGGGAAGTCGCGCGGCAACCGGTCGCGCAGCGTCTCGATGTAGGTATCGCTCGGCTGATGATCCTCGTTGAGGGAAATGAGGATGTCGGCGTCCTCCGGGCCGATCGGCGACGAATTGCTGTAGGCGATGTTGATGCCGCTTACCGGCAGGCCGATGTTGTCGACGACGCTCTTGAGCTCGTCGGCTGGAATCACGGTGCGGATCGTTTTCTCGACCTGCGTGGCGAGGCGCGCGGTTTCCTCGATGCGTGTACCGGTCTGCGCGCGCAGATGCAGCTTGATCTGGCCGGCGTCGATGCTCGGGAAAAAATTCTGGCCGAGCCATGGCGTGAGCAGCAGCGATGCGCCAATCGCGGCGAGGAACCCGATCGCGAAGCGTCGCCGCTGCGCAACGGCGAGTTCGAGAAGGCCGCGATAGCCTTCCCGCGCATTCTCGAAACCGCGCTCGAACCAGCGCTGGAAACGCGACAACGGATTCGCCGCGCCGGCCGCCATGTGCGCGGTCGGGTCTTCGCGCATGGCGTCCTCGAATGGGTGCGCGGTCGGCGGATGCGGCTCGACGTGCGACTTGAGCCAGTATTTCGAGATCGTGAGCACGAGCGTGAACGAGAGTACGTACGAGGCGATCATCGCGAAGATCACGGCCTCGGCCATCGGCACGAAGAGATATCGCGCCACGCCGTTCAGGAAGAACATCGGCACGAACACGATGCAGATCGCGAGCGTCGAGACGAGCGTCGGCATGCCGATCTGGCCTGCGCCCGCCATGATGGCGGAGGGCACGTCCTTGCCCTGCTCGAGGTGGTAGTTGATGCTCTCGATCGTCACGGTGGCGTTGTCGACGAGGATGCCGACCGCGAGCGCCAGACCGCCGAGCGTCATCACGTTGATCGTCTGGCCGATCGCCGACAGCGCCGCGATCGAGCACAGGATCGAGAGCGGGATCGAGATCGCTATGATCGCCGACGAACGCCAATTGCCGAGGAACAAGAGAATCATGAGGCTCGCGAGCGCGGCGGCGATGACGCCTTCGCGGACCACACCGGCCACCGAGGCCTTGACGAAT
>DASRGX010000182.1:0-10795 GCA_035650835.1 Rudaea sp.
GCGAGATAAGCGTCGCAGGAATTTGCGACGCGACGAGGACGAGCGCAACGCAAGCAGTCTGGATCAAATGCCGGCGGTACATGGTGCACCCCGCAGCACAGCGGCCCGCCGACCATCATACGCCGAGCTCGTCCGGCGGCAAGCGCCGGACGATAGCGCCGAGGTCAGCGCGCCGGATCGGGCACGAACGGGTTCGGGAACGCCTGCGGCTCGCGCGGCACCGGCTGCGGCACTACGCCGCGCGCGACGAGGTTGCGGTAACTGTCGTACCAGATCGAATCGACTTCGTCGGGACGCGAGCCCGCGCGCTCGAAGGTCGTGTAGCTCGCGAACGAAGCTTCGCGCGCACCGTGGCCAGTGCCGAGCGATTCCTCGGGTTTCGGCACCGGCCGTGCCCCGGCGAGACTGTTCGCGCGCGCGGTTTCCGTCGCGGATTCGGCCGACTTGCGCTCGGCTTGCGCCGTGGCGCCGGCCGGCGCGGAGGCGGGTGCGGCGCTGTCGGCCGCGGCCGCCGAGGGCGGCACGGGCTGGGCGGCGATCTTCTCGTCGCGCTCGCGCCAGACCGGGCGCTGTTTTTCGCGGAACACGGCCACGCCGATCACGCCGACATTCGCCGGGCGGCCGGTGCGCGCGGCGTAGCTGTCGCCGAGCGACGTGAAATTGAATTCGGCGATCTCGGACATGTTCTTGCGCCAGCCTTCGATTTCGGTGCTCTGGTAAGCATCGAGCACGTAGCCCGATTCGTTCGTGTTCGCGGTCTCGCCGGTGATGGCGTTCACGCCGTCGACCGAGAGCACGGTGAGCACGCGCGCGCCGGTGTGATTCGTGATGCGTACGGCATAGCGGTGGCCCGGCGTGCCCGCGACGAACAGCTTGCCGTCGTGCGAGTACGTGGGAAGCGTGGCGCCCGTGTCGCGGTCGAACACGCCGATGTCGACGAGATTGCCCGCACGCGCTTGCGGCGCGCAGGCCAGCGTGGCGGCGATCAAGGCAGGCAGCAGGATTTTCATGGTCTTCCTCCGTTGGCAGGTGACCGATGGAACGGGGCTGCACGACGGCCGGGGTTACCCGCGCGCGCCGCGGCGTTGCCCGCCACCGACGCCCGGCATACACTGTGTGCGGCGGGAAGCCAACATCGGGGATCAGCGCGAAGCGATCCTGCGCGCGCTCGATTTTCTCTTCAACGGAATCTGAATCCATGCAGAAAACCCGAGTCCTCACCGGCATCACGACGACGGGCACGCCGCACCTCGGCAACTACGTCGGTGCGATCCGCCCCGCCATCGCGGCGAGCCGCAACGCGGACGTCGAATCGTTCTATTTCCTCGCCGATTATCACGCGCTGATCAAGTGCGACGAACCCGCGCGCATCCAGCGCTCGACGCTCGAGATCGCCGCGAGCTGGCTGGCCTGCGGCCTCGATCCCGAAAAAGTATATTTTTACCGGCAGTCGGACATTCCCGAGATCCCCGAGCTCACGTGGCTCTTGACCTGCGTGACGGCCAAGGGCTTGCTCAACCGCGCGCACGCCTACAAGGCCGCGAACGACGCGAACCGCGCCGCGAACGAAGACGCAGACGCCGGCGTCACGGCCGGCCTCTACATGTATCCCGTGCTGATGGCGGCGGACATCCTGGTCTTCAACGCGAACAAGGTGCCGGTCGGACGCGATCAAGTGCAGCACATCGAAATGGCGCGCGACATCGGCCAGCGGTTCAACCATCTCTACGCCGGCGAGCATTTCACCTTGCCCGAAGCCGCGATCGAGGAGAACGTCGCCACCTTGCCCGGCCTCGACGGCCGCAAGATGTCGAAGAGCTACAACAATACGATTCCGCTCTGGCTCCCGGCGAAGGAGCTGCGCAAGGCGATCTTGGGCATCGTCACGAATTCGCAGGCGCCCGGCGAGCCCAAGAATCCCGACGCATCGCACATCTTCAGCATCTATCAGGCATTCGCCTCGTCCGAGGAAACGGCCGCCATGCGCCAGGCCTTCGCGGACGGCATAAGCTGGGGCGATGCGAAACAGAAGCTTTTCGAGCGCCTCGACCGCGAATTGGCGCCGATGCGCGAACGCTACGAGGCCTTGATCGCCAAACCGGGCGAGATCGAAGACACCTTGCTGGCCGGCGCGAACCGCGCCCGCGAGCTCGCACGTCCGTTCCTCGCGCGATTGCGCGAGGCGGTAGGCCTGCGTGCGCTGCGCGACGGGATCGTCGCCGGCGAGTCCGCGGCGAAATCGGCGCATGCCGACAAACCTAAGATGCAGCCCGTCGTGTTCCGCGGCGACGACCAGGCGTTCGCGTTCAAAGTGCTCGACGCGAAGAAGAACGTGCTTGCCTCGGAAACCGGCTTCGCCGATCCAAAGACCGCGATGGCCGCCGCACAGGCGGCGATGAACGTGCTCGAAGCGGCGCGCTGATCGATTCGTCGCGCGGCTAGGGCGTCCGCGGTTGCTTGCGCACGACGCAGAACCGATGCCCGGTGGGCGCCTGCATGATCCACCAGCGCTTGACGAACGCCACGCGCGTCGCGCCCAGCGCTTCGAGGCGCACGACCTCGGCGTCGAGATCGTCGGTTTCGATGTCCAAATGTATACGCGGCTCGTGGTCCACGCGTTGGAGCAGCAGGAACGGTTCGTCCGCATCGGTGGCGAGCTCGGCGTAGCGCCCGTCTCCGTCCTGGTCGGCATCGGCGACCGGCCGCCCGAGCGCTCGGCTCCAGAACGTCGCCGCTGCGCCAAGGTCCTCGACCTTGCAATCGAGCACCCAGGCGCTGATCTTCGCCCTGCGCATCTTGCTAGCGCGGCAGCTTCAAGTCGTCGAGCATCGCCTTCAGGAACCGCGCCGCCTCGCCGCCCGTCGCGGCCCGATGGTCGAACGTGAGGGAGAGCGGAATCACGCGGTGCGTTTCGATGCCGCCCATCACGGCGACGACCTCGTGGCGCAGTTTGCCGGCGGCGACGATCGCGACGCAGGGCGGCACGACGACCGGCGTGGCGTAGCGGCCCGCGAAGACGCCGAAATTCGAGAGCGAGATCGTATAGCCCTTCAGCTCCTCGGGCGGAATGCTGCGGGCCTTGACCTGCTCGCGGATGCGATCGATCGCGGTGCGTACGCCGGCGGCGTCGAGCACGTCGGCATTGCGCAGCGCCGGCACGAACAAGCCGTCTTCGGTATCCACGGCGATGCCGATGTCGACGTGCGGGTGCAGCGTGCGCGTGAGGTTCTCGCCGTCGAACCAGGCGTTGAGCGCAGGTTCTGTTTTGCACGCGGCGACGAGCGCGCGTATCAGCCGCACCGTGATGTCGTTGCCGGGCTGCCACGCGTGGATGTCCGCATCGTCCGCCAGCGTCGTCGGCACGACCTTCGCGTGCGCATCGGCCATGACGCGCGCCATGTTGCGACGCACGCCCTTGAGCTGGTCGGGCTGCCCGTAGACGAGCTTCTGCGCCGGCGGCGCGGTGCGCATCGGTTGTCCGCTGCTCGAGAGCGCGGTGCGCGCGGGCGCGGCCGGCGCGGGCGCCGGGTTCGGGCTCGGCGGCGCCGCTCGTGTCTGCGGCGGCGCCGGCGCGAGGCGTGGCTTGGCGGCGGCGTTCTTGACGTCCTGGAGCGTGGCGACGCCGCCTGCACCCGTGGGTATAACTGTGGATAAATCCACTCCGAGCTTTTTCGCGAGCGCACGTACGGCCGGGACGGCCTTCACGCCGCCCACGGCCACGGCGGATTCGTTGTGCACGCGATCGCTCGATTCCATGGCGCCGACGACCGTGCCGGCGTCGGCGCGCGGCTTCTTCTCGCCGGTCGGGATCTCGCCGCCCTCGTCGGAGGCGACGATCCTGCCTTTGTCGTCGGGCGCGGGCGCACCCGTCGGCTTCTTCTCGGCCGCGGGCTTGGGCACATGATGATGGCCCGTGGCCTCGGCCTCGGCGCGCTGCGGCAGGCTCGGATCGATCTCGATGTCGACGAGCGGCGCACCCGTGTCGATGACGTCGCCGGCCTTGCCGTAGAGCTTCGCCACGCGGCCCGAATACGGCGAAGGTACCTCGACGACCGCCTTGGCCGTCTCCATCGAGACGAGCGGCGCGTCGAGCTTCACGACATCGCCTTCCTTGACGAACCAGTCGACGACCGTGGCGTCGGGCAGGCCCTCGCCGAGGTCGGGGAGAATGAAGGTCTTGGTGTCAGCCATTGATGCTTCCGGGTTGCAATGGAGAACGACGAGGGCGAGGATTCGCTGGAAAATCCGTTCGCGCAATAGTCCGAGCCCGCGCGCCGCAAGCGCACGAGAGGGGGCGAATTGCAAATCGCCGATGCCGCGATGCGCTCGCGGCAAATTGCGGCTCGAAGTGTTCTGCGCGCGGGGCGACGCGCGCGTCTAGGCCGGTCGGCGCCGCACCTGCACGGCGAGCAGCATCAGCGCGACCAGCGCGACAGTTCCGGCCGTGCCTAATGCCGGCGCGGGGTCGGCGTTGGCCACCGCGAGCGGGAACCTGGCATACACGGTTCCCGGCGCCTGCGCATCGACGAATGCGAGGGTGTAGCTCCCAGGCGCCAATGCCGGCAGCGCGACACGATATGCGCCGTACATCGGCATCGGCGGACATTCGAAGGGGCAATAGATCGGAGATATCGGTGTCGAGATCGTGTTGCCGGACACTGTCGCGGTACCGACGGCCACGCCCCACGAAAACCGATCGGACGGCAGCAGGAAGTAGGCGTCGGCGACGAACGCTCGTCCGGCGCGCGGCTGCGCCGGCGAGGTCGCGAGTTGCTGCAGCGGTTCGATCGGCGTCTGCCCGTCGACCCCGAGCGTGAACCGCAGCGGCGCAGGGTCGTGCGAACCGGAGATGCGAATGTCGTACGTCCCGGCGGCGAGCGCGGGTATCGCGAGGTAGAAGCCCCAGTATCCATCGTTCTGCGGCTGGCATGGTCCGTCGTAGCAGGCGGCGTCGAACGTCGCCGAAAGCACGTTGCCGCTCAGCACCGGCGACGACGCAGAGAATCCGTTCGCGTGGCGGTTCGCGTGCAGGTACACGAGCGCGTAGAAAGCCTGGTCGACCGGTACGACCTGCGGCAGGGGAATGAGCTGCGGCTGCAATTCTTCGCCCAATGCCGCGCAGGCCGGCAGCAGCACGAGGAGCAGCGCGCCGGCGATTCCCTTCAAGATCGTCATGAACTTCTCCCGCCTCGGTGGATACCACCGTAGACGGGCACGACGGGCCGCTTCCCCCAAGCGGAAATACGCAGGCGGCCGGCGCAGCGCGGGTCATCAGGAAACGTCCAGCGTCCGCTTCGCCGCGGTGACGATGCGATCCACGCTCGGCAGGTATTTCATCTCGAGCCGGAACAGCGGAATGTGCGTGTCGTAGCCGGTCACGCGTTCGACCGGCGCGACGAGATCGTACATCGCGTGCTCGGCGAGGCGCGCGGCGATCTCGGCGCCGAAGCCGGCCGTATACGGCGCTTCGTGCACGATCACGCAGCGTCCGGTCTTGCGCACCGATTCGTGGATCGTATCGAAATCGAGCGGTTTGAGCGTGGCGACGTCGATCACTTCGGCGTCGATGCCGTCCTGCGCGAGCGCATCGGCGGCCTCGAGCGTTTCCTTGACCTGCGCGCCCCACGTGACGAGCGTGACGTCGCCGCCGTCGCGCAGCACGAAGCAGACGTCCAGCGGCAGCGCTTCGCCGTCGTCGGGCACCTCTTCCTTGTATTGGCGGTAGATGCGCTTGGGCTCGTAGAAGACCACCGGGTCGGGATCGCGGATCGCCGCGAGCAGCAGACCGTAGGCGCGTCCGGGCGAGGACGGCAGCACGACGCGCAGTCCGGGTATATTTGTGAACAAATGCTCATTGGCCTCCGAGTGGTGCTCGGGTGCGCGGATGCCGCCGCCCCACGGCGCACGGAACACGGCCGGGCACGAGAGGCGGCCGCGCGTGCGATGGCGCATGCGCGCCGCGTGGCAGGCGATGTGCTCCATCATCGGATAGATGAAGCCCTCGAACTGCGCCTCGGCCACGGGCTTCATGCCTTGCGCCGCGAGGCCGACGGTGAGGCCGGCGATCGTGGTCTCGTCGAGCGGCGTGTCGATGACGCGGTCGGCGCCGAATTTTTCCTGAAGGCCCGCGGTGGCGCGGAACACGCCGCCGTTCACGCCGACGTCCTCGCCGAGCACGACCACGGACGGATCGCGCTTCATTTCGTAGGCCAGCGCTTGGGTGACGCCTTCGATGAGGGTGATTTGCGCCATGGGTTTCCAATCATCCTGAAATCGTGAACGGGTGTTGCATGACGACGCGGCGCCAGCGCCGTCCGCCGCGCTCGACTTCGTGCTCGCCGACGCGCGCGAAGCCCGTGCGCTCGTAAAGCGCCTGCGCCCGCACGTTGTCGTCGAGCACCTCGAGCCAGACCTGCGGTTCGCCGCGATCGCGGGCAAGACCGAGGCAGGCCTCGATGAGCCGGGTGCCGCGGCCGTGCCTGGTGCTGCCTGCCAAAAAGTATATTTTTTGCAATTCCGCGCCGCGCTCGCCGCCGACGGGCGCCGGCCGGCTCCAGCGCAGCTTCGCGTAGCCGACGTCCTCGGGGTGCTCGTGCCACAGCACGTAGGTGGCGCGCTCGTATTCGATGTCGGCGGCCACGCTTGCGACGGCGAATTCTTCGTCGAGCCACGCGTCGAGTTCGCCCGCGGACCACAACGCGGCGAAGTGGTCGCGATAGCTGCGCACGCCGATCTCACGCACGCGGCGCGCATCGCTGGCACGGGCGATCTGCATCGACATCAGTGCGCGCCGGACTCGCGCGCGAGCGCGGCCTCGCGCTGCGCGAGGAGGTCGGCCGGCAGCTCGGCGTAGGTGAAGTCGAACATCGCGGCGGTCGGCTGCGATTTCGTCTCGAGGTAGGCGTTCACCTCCGCATCGACGCGCGCTGCGCAATCGGCTTTCCACGCCTCTTCGGCCTGATCGCTCCAGGCGCCTTTCGCGGTGAGATAGGCGCGCAGGCGCTTGAGCGGTTCGCGGGTCCACGCGTCCTTGACCTCGGCGTCGGGCCGGTAGCGGCGCGCGTCGTCGGCCGTCGTGTGGTCGGAAAGCCGGTAGGTCACGGCTTCGATGACGCTGCCGCCGTGGCCGTGGCGCGCGCGCTTGAGCGCATGATCGAGCGCGGCGCGCATCGCGATGATGTCGTTGCCGTCCACTTGTATACTCTCGAGCCCGGCCGCGATGCCTTTTTGCGCGAGCGTTTTCGCGCCGGTCTGCGCGCGGCGCGGCACCGAGATCGCGTACTGGTTGTTGACGATGACGGCGACGAGCGGCAGGGTCATCGCGCCGGCGACGTTGATCGCGCCGTAGAAATCGCTTTTCGAGGTGCCGCCGTCGCCGACCACCGTCACGGCCACGCGCGGCTCCTTGCGGATCTTGAACGCGAGCGCCGCGCCCGCGGCGTGCAGGCATTGCGTCGCGATCGGCACGCACCAGGCGAAATCGTGCGCGGGACCGGAGAAATCGTTGCCGCGTTCGTCGCCGCCCCAATACATGAGCACCTCGCGCGGCTTGACCCCGCGCGCGAACTGCGCGCCGTATTCGCGGTACATCGGCGCGAACACGTCGTCCTCCTGCATGGCCGTGCCCACGGCGACGTGCGCGGCTTCCATGCCGAGGCACGATGCGTAGGTGCCGAGCTTGCCCGTGCGCTGCAGCGCGATGGCCTTGCCGTCGAACACGCGCAGGAAACTCATCTGCCGGTAGAGATCGACGAGCTTGGCGACGTCCTCGGCGACCTCGGGCAGATCTTCGCGCACGAGCTTGCCCTCGGCGTCGAGGTATTGCAGGTGTTCGATTTCGAATGCGGCGACGACCGGCACGGCGAGCTCCTCGAATGGACTTACTAGTAGAGCGTGAGCGGGCGCCGATGGCAAGCCGTGGCGCAGCAGGCCCGCGCGAAATCCGCGAACGATAGCCGCGGCACGTTGCGATCGCGCGTCATGCCCGGACCCGTGTCGCTTTGACATTTCCGCCCCGACCTTCGACTATGTGCGCCCTCGTTGGGACGGGGCACCATGACTTCCGATGCGAACCAGCGTCCGCTCGAAGCGGGCATCGAGCTCGACCTGCGCGAGCGGCTGACCTACGACGGCTACCTCAAGCTCGGTCAGTTGCTGAGCGCGCAGCAGCCGCTGTCGGACCCGCCGCATCACGACGAGATGCTGTTCATCATCCAGCATCAGACATCCGAGCTTTGGCTCAAGCTCATCGTGCACGAGCTGCGCGCCGCGCTCGCGGCGCTCAAGCGCGACGACGTCGATACCTGTCTCAAGATCCTCGCTCGGGTCAAGCAGATCCAGCGTCAGCTCTTCGAACAATGGGCCGTGCTCGAGACGCTCACGCCGAGCGAATACATGCAGTTCCGCCACGTGCTGGGACCGGCGTCGGGCTTCCAATCGCTGCAGTACCGGCTCGTCGAGTTCCTGCTCGGCAACAAGAATGCGGCGATGATCGCCGTGTTCGACTACGATCCGGCGCAACGCGAGACCTTGCGCGCCGCGCTCGAAGCGCCGAGCTTGTACGACGAGTTCCTCATGCACCTCGCACGCGCAGGCCACGCCGTGCCGAAGGCCTGCCTCGAGCGCGACTGGACGCAGCCCTACCGCGAGAACCGCGAGCTCGTTCCCGTGTTCAAGACTATCTACGAGCACCCCGAGCGCTGCTGGGCCGACTACCACCTTTGCGAGCAGCTCGTGGACGTCGAAGAAAGCTTCCAGCTATGGCGCTTCCGCCATATGAAGACCGTCGAGCGCATCATCGGCCACAAGCGCGGCACCGGCGGCTCGTCGGGCGTCTCGTTCCTCAGGAAGGCGCTCGAGCTCACGTTCTTCCCGGAGCTGCTCGACGTGCGAACGGTGATCGGCGTCGGCTGAGGCCGCTTCACGCGCTCGCCGCGAGCTTGTCGAGCAGGTCCTGCAAGCGCTCGCGCTCGCCGGCGTCGAGCCGGCCCAGCAAACGGCGTTCGTGGGCGAGCGCGAGCGGCACCACGTCGTCGTAGATCTTCCAGCCGTTGGCAGTGAGCCTGAGCACCGATTGGCGCTTGTCGTGATCGGCGAGCGTGCGGCGGATGCGCCCGGCCTTGCCGAGCCGCGCCACGGCCCGGCTGACCGCCACCTTGTCCATCGCCGTGCGCGCGGCGACTTCACGCGCCGAGAGCCCGTCGTAGCGGCCGAGCACGGCGATGACGCGCCATTCCGTGATCGAGAGCGCGAAGCGCGATTCGTACTCGCGTGCGATGGCCTGGCTGATCCGGTTCGACAGCACGGATAGCCGGTACGGCAGGAAATGCTCGAGATCCAGGCGCTCGTGCTCGCTCATGCTGCGTCGCGGCTTGCAATTAGTTGCAAATGAAACTATGGTACTGCAACCGCACCCGTTTGCAAGCTGCACCGCAATCCCGGGAATGGCCGCAAGGCCGGCAACTTTCTACTTTGGCGCCCATGCGGCGCTGTCGCTGTTGGAGGATCACATGAACGCACAACCGAATCTCGGCATGCAGCCGGTGCAGTTCGAGAACCCGATGGGCGTCGATGGTTTCCAGTTCGTGGAATTCGCCGCGCCCGAGCCCGCGATGCTGCACACGCTGTTCCGCAAGCTCGGCTTCACGGCCGTGGCCAAGCACAAGACGCGCGCGATCACGCTCTACCGCCAAGGTGCCTGCGACTTCCTCGTCAACGAAGAGCCGAATTCCTTCGCCGCCGATTTCGCCGCGAAGCACGGTCCTTGCGCGTGCGGCTTCGCGATCCGCGTGAGCAAGCCCGCCGAATGGGCGCGCGAAGCGGCCATCAAGAACGGCGCCGAAGCCGTGGCAAACAAGGAAGCGAGCAAGGCCGTGATGGCGCCCGTGATCAAGGGCATCGGCGATTGCATGCTGTACCTCGTCGACCGCTATGGCGACAAGGGCAGCATCTACGACGAAAGCTTCGATTGGCTGCCGGGCGCCGAGCGCCACCCAAAGGGTTTCGGCCTCACGTTCATCGATCACCTCACGCACAATCTGTATTTCGGCAACATGGCCAAATGGGCGGGCTACTACGAGCGCCTGTTCAACTTCCGCGAGATCCGCTACTTCGACATCAAGGGTGCGAAGACCGGACTGGTTTCCAAGGCGATGACGGCGCCCGACGGCATGGTGCGCATTCCGCTCAACGAATCCTCGGACCCGAAGAGCCAGATCAACGAATATCTCGACCAGTATCACGGCGAAGGCATCCAGCACATCGCGTGCTTCACGGACAACATCTACGAAACCATCGAGGCGATGCGCGCCCAGGGCGTCGAATTCCTCGACACGCCGAATGCCTACTACGACGTCATCGACGAACGCATCCCGAACCACGGCGAGGATGTCGCGCGCATGCGCAAGAACAAGATCCTCATCGACGCGGACCAGGAAACCAAGAAGAAGCTGCTCCTGCAGATATTCACGCAGAACGCGATCGGCCCGATCTTCTTCGAGATCATCCAGCGCAAGGGCAATCCGGGGTTCGGCGAGGGCAATTTCCAGGCGCTGTTCGAGTCGATCGAGCGCGAGCAGATGCGGCGCGGGGTGTTGTAGGCTCAACGAGGCGGATGCATGACGAGCGAATACCAATCCGGATTCGGCAACGAATTCGCCACGGAAGCGGTCGCAGGCACGCTGCCGGTCGGGCAGAACTCGCCGCAGCGCGTCGCGCACGGGCTGTATGCCGAGCAGATCTCCGGCACGGCGTTTACCGCGCCGCGGCACGCGAATCGGCGCAGCTGGCTCTACCG
>DASRGX010000183.1:0-7345 GCA_035650835.1 Rudaea sp.
GACGGCGTCGAGGCGAGGGCCTCGCTCGCTCGTCTCCTCGCCGACGCGAGCGCCGAGCGTCTCAAACGCATCGCCGCCTATGCGCTCGAGCCGCACGACGACATCGCGCGGAAATAAACCCCCGCGCTCAGCGGTCTATGACCGCAACGCTGCGTTCCGCCGCGCCTTCTGGCGCGCGTAACCTAGCGTATGCGAAAGTTCGCCGAGGAGACCGCCATGACGCTACGGAACCGCTCGATGGCCGCCGTTTTCCTGCTCGCCGCCGCAACGGCGCACGCAGGCGGCGCCGATTATCGCTTCGATACGGTGCACACGCAGGTATTTTTCGCGGTGAGCCATCTCGGCTTCTCGCACCCGAACGGCCGCATGCACGTCAAGTCCGGCTTTTTCCATTTCGATCCCGACGACTGGTCGAGCGCGCGCGTGGACGCGCTCGTCGACGTCGCGTCGCTCGACATGGGCGACGGCGCATGGAACGACAAGCTGCGCTCGTCGGAATTCTTCGCGACGGACCGCTATCCGACCGCGCGTTTCGTCTCGACGTCGGTGGAGAAAACCGGCGATCGCGCGGCCACGGTGCACGGCAAGCTGACGTTGCACGGCGTCGCGCGGCCGCTCGACCTCACCGTTACGTTCAACCGCGCGGGCATTCATCCGTATTCGCTGCATTACGTGGCAGGATTTTCCGCGACGGCGACGCTCAAGCGCTCGCAATTCGGCATGGACCGCCTGCTGCCGGACGTCGGCGACGAAGTGTCGGTCCGCATCGAGGCCGAAGGCTTGCGCGACGGCAATGCCGCGGTGCAAGCTCAGCGCCCGGACGAGGAGCATTGAACATGCTGAAGAGCGACCGCGAACATTGGGGCAGCATCGCCAAGCTGTTTCACTGGACGATCGTGCTGCTCATCATCCTGCAGGGTGCAGTCGGCCTGTACATGACCGATCAACCGAAATCCCCGCGCATCATCCCTTGGTATACATTTCACAAATCCGTCGGGCTCACGATTCTCGCGCTCGCGGTGTTGCGCCTGGCCTGGCGCGCATTCGATGCGCGGCCGATCGAGCCCGCCTCGATGCCCGCCTGGCAGAAATTCGGCGCCCGCGGCGGGCACATCGTGCTGTACGTGCTGATCTTCCTCGTGCCGCTCACGGGCTGGCGCTTCGATTCCGTGAGCGCGCTGCGGCCGCTCTACTGGTTCGGCCTCTTCGAGGTGCCGCATCTCGGCGCGCCGGATCCCGAAGGCAAAGAGCTCGCGCGCGACTGGCACGAGTGGACGTTCTGGGCGCTCGTGGTCGTGGCAGCCGGACACGCTGCCGTCGCGCTCGTGCACCAGTTCGTGCTGCGCGACAACGTGCTCGGCCGCATGTGGCCGGACTGGCTCCAGCCGAAAGCCCGCACGTCGCCATCCATTTCCGTTCCCATCATTGCCGAGGAGACCGCAGATGCCGCATCGAATCCCAATGCTGCTGATTCCACTGGCGCTCAGCCTGATCCCGCTCCACGCGACCGCGCGTGACTGGCAGGTCGACCCTGCGAAGAGCACGCTCGAGTTCAAGGGCACGTACCAGAACGGGCCGTTCGCCGGGAAATTCAAGAAATTCGAGGCGGCGATTGCGCTCGACGAAAACGACGTCGCAAAGGACAAGTTCGACGTGAAGGTCGACGTGGCGAGCGTCGATTCGGGCAGTTCCGAGCGCGACGACACGTTGCGCACGCCCGATTTCTTCGATCCGCCGAAATATCCGCAGGCGCGCTTCGTCACGCAGTCGTTCGGTAAGGGCGCCGACGGCGGCCTCGAGGCCAAGGGCACGCT
Organism: Rudaea sp.; assembly: GCA_035650835.1. GTDB lineage: Bacteria > Pseudomonadota > Gammaproteobacteria > Xanthomonadales > Rhodanobacteraceae > Rudaea. The sequence continues at coordinate 1,815 of DASRGX010000183.1, forward strand.
CACGATCCGTGACCAGACCAAACCCGTGACGCTCAAAGTAAAATTCGCGCCGACCGGCGACAGCGCGACACTCGACGTCGACACCGTCCTCCATCGGCTCGATTTCAATCTCGGCGCCGGCAGCGATTGGGCCGATATCGGCAAGGACGTGAACGTGCACGGGCATCTCGTACTGACGGGCAAGTGAGTACGGCGCCTCGGACGTTCTGAGTCTTTACGCGCGGATGAAAACCCCGGCCTGGTGGCATGCATGGACAGCCCGCCTCGGCGGAGCGCCACCACGCAGCGACGCGCCGGGGCCGCGGGCGAGCGAGGCGCTGCGCGCGCTGCTCGAAGATAAAAGTATACCCGAGACGGTGCGGCGCGAACTCGGCGAGGATTTCGCCCAGGTCGAGGCACTCATCGACAAGCTCGCTGCGGACGAGCTCCACATCGCCGTCTTCGGCCGGGTCAGCGTCGGCAAATCGGCGCTCGGCAACGCCCTGCTCGGCCGCGAAGCGTTCGCGACCGGCGTGCTGCACGGCACGACGCGCGCTCGCGCGGCGCAGCGCTGGCAGGATGTCGGCGGCCAAGGCGTGCACCTCATCGACACGCCCGGCATCAACGAGCTCTCGGGCGAAGAGCGCGAGCGCCTCGCGTTCGACGTCGCCGCGATCAGCGATCTCGTGATCTTCGTCGTCGACGGCGACATGACCCAGGCCGAGATCGACGCGCTACGCGTGCTGGCGAAGACGCAGCGGCCGTTGCTGCTCGCGCTCAACAAGGCCGACCGCTACAGCGATGACGAGCGCGAACGCCTGCTCGCCCGCCTGCGCGAACACGCCGAGGGCATCGTGCGCGCCGACGACGTCATCGCCTGCGCCGCGCGGCCGGCCGAACGCCGCGTCGTCACCGTGCACGCCGATGGCAGCGAGAGCGAATCGCGCGTGCCGCAGGCGCCCGACGTCGCGGCACTCGCCGCACGTCTCTCATCGATCGCCGAACGCGAGGGCAAGACGCTCGCTGCGCTCAACGCCGGCCTCTTCGCGGGCGCGCTGTCCGATCGCGTCGCAAATCGCATCGCCCAAGCGCGCCGCGAGCTCGCCGATCGCGTGATCCGCAACTACTGCCTCGCGAAAGGCGTCGCCGTGGCGCTGAACCCGATTCCGGTCGCCGACCTGCTCGCGGCCGCTTCGCTCGACGTGGCGCTCGTGCTGCATTTGGGAAAAGTATACGGACAGCCGCTGACACGCGCCGAAGCGGGCACCCTGATCGCGACGATCTGCGCCCAGCTTGCCGCGCTGATGGGCGCGATCTGGGGCGTGCACCTCGCCTCGAGCGCGCTCAAAGGCGTGAGCGCCGGTCTCACCACGGTCGTCACGGCCGGCGCCCAAGGCGCGCTCGCCTGGTACGCGACCGAAATCGTCGGCCGCGCCGCCGAGCGCTACCTGCTCGAAGGCAAGTCCTGGGGCGAACAAGGCGCCAAGCGCGTCGTCGCCGACATCGTCGCCGGGCTCGATCGCGATTCGATTTTGCGCGAGGCGCGCGGGGCGATCATGGCCCGGTTGCGGCCGTAGACCTCAATCCGCGTCCGGGATCTCGCCGTCCTCGTCGCCTTCCTTCGGCGTGTGCGCCTTGTCCGCTTTTTCGACTTTGGCGAGCAGCGCGATGAAGCGCTGGTCCTTGCGCAAGCCGTCCCAATCCTCGTCTTCGTCGAGCAGCTTCGGATAGAGCATGCCGTGGCCGACGGCCTCGTCGAGTGCGCCGAGCGCTTCGTCGGTCTTGCCTTGCTGCGCGAGCAGGCACGCCAGGTTGTAGCGCGCGATCCAGGATTTCGGTTTCTGCGTCACGGCTTGGCGCAGCAGCGTCTCGGACAAGGCCAGGTCGCCCGCGCGACGCGCACTCGCGCCGGCTTGCAGCAGGCTGCGCAGGTCCTTGGGCTTGCGGTTGTAGGCTTCGCGGTACTCGACGAGCGCCTTGGCGAATTCGCCGCGTTCGTAATAGACGTCGCCGAGGCGCCGGTACAGCGTCGGGAAATTCGGGTCGATCTTGAGCGCGTCGGCGTACCAGCGTTCGGCGCCGGCCTCGTCGCCGCGCAGCATGGCGACGAGGCCTAGCTGGCCCATCGCTTCGACGAACTGCGGTGCGACCTTGAGCGCTTCGTGGTTGTAGCGTTCGGCCTCGTCGAGTTCGCCGCGCGCGAGCGATATCTGCCCGAGCATGCCGTAGATGCGGAACTGCGTCGGGTCCTGCGCGATGAGCTCGAGGTACTGCTCACGCGCTTCGTCGTACTTGCCGCGCTTGACCAGCACGAGGGCGAGCACGCTGCGCGCGGAGAAGTGACGCGGCGACTCGGCGAGGATTTCCTTGAGCGCTTTTTCCGCTTGCGGCCATTTGCGCTGCTGCGCCGCGTGGCGCGCGTCCTCGAACTTGTTGTAGATGCCGATGCCGTCCTTGGGATCGATGCCGGCCGCCGCCGCACGATCGTTCGCGCCCTGCAGATAGCCGAGCGACTGCAACGCCTCCATCGTTTCCTTCGACATGGGGCTCGATTCGGCGGCGATCGCGTGCGCGCTCGAGTCCTTGAGCAGCTTTTCGAGCTCCACGTCGAGCGCATCGGCTTTGGCCTGGTAGGCCGGATCGCCGTAGAGATTGTGCGTTTCGCCGGGATCGTTCTTGAGGTCGTAAAGCTCCGGCTTCGGCGCGCGTATAAACGTATACCCGCTCTTGCGTACCGCGAAGAGCGGCGCCATGCCGAAGCCGAGCTCGGCGAGCTTCGACTCGGAGTACTGCGGCAGATCGGGCGGCGGGGCATCACCGCGCGCCAGCGGCGTGAGGTCCACGCCCTGCGTATCCTTGGCGCCGGGCAGGTGCGCGAGATCGAGCAGGGTCGGCGCGATGTCGACGTTGCGCACAGGCCCTGCGTACGGTTTGCCTTCGGGCAAGACCGGCGGATAGCGCACGATGAGCGGCACGCGCGTCGTGGCGCGGTAGACGAAGATCGCGTGCGTTTTCTCTTCGTGCTCGCCAAGGCTTTCGCCATGGTCGGCGGTGAACACGAATACCGTGCGATCGAGCTCGCCGCTCGCACGCAATGCCTCGACGAGGCGGCCGAGCTCCCTGTCGGCGTAGGCGATCGCCGCATCGTACGTGCTCGGCGCCAGCGTGCGCGCCCATGTCGGCGGGCGTCGCGGTTCGTGCGGATCGAACAAATGTACCCAGAGGAAGAACGGCTTCGCCTCGGGGCTCTTGTCGCGCTTGCCGTACCAGTCGAGCACGTGGTCGATCGTCTCGGCCGCCGGCCGCTCGCGGATCATGAAGAGCTTGGGCTCGTCCTCGCCCCACAGATCGTCGTCGTAGACGTCGAAGCCCTGGTCGAGCTTGTAGCGCCGGTTCAGCACGATGGCCGAGACGTAGGCGCGCGTGTCGTAGCCCGCCGCCTTGAAGCGCTCGGCCAGCGTGACGGCGGCGTCGCCGAGCGCGAACGAGCCGTTGTCGCGCACGCCGTGCGCGGGCGGCAGGAGCCCGGTCATGATCGTCGCGTGCGACACGGCCGTGATGGGCGCCGCCGCGATCGCGTTGTCGAACCGCACGCCTTCGGCGGCGAGGCGGTCGATGGTCGGCGTGTGCGCAAGGCCGAGTCCGTACGTGCCGAGATGGTCGGCGCGCGTGGTATCGAACGTGACGATGACGACGTTGGGGTGTTCGGGTGCGCGGCCGCAGCCGGCGAGCGCGAGCAGCGCGAATGCGCCGGCGCAGCGAAGCAGGAACGAGAGATTCACGGGAACCTTGAAACGATGAAGCCGCACGCGGCGGCATGTTCGGTCGGCGGAAAGAAGGCGGGCGCCCGCAGGCGCCCGCCGTCGAGCCTTATTGCACTCGTGCGCGCAAGCCCAGCACGCCGAAGGCGATCAGCAGCGCGATCAGGAAGATCAGCGCGGGGCGACCGGGGCCGGGAATCGGGATCGTCGGCGGCGTCGCCGTCGGCACGGCGTTGAAGTTCGCCAATTCCGTGCGTTCCGTATTCGTCATGCACTGCAGCGAATTCGTCGGCGTGCTGACGAGGCTGGCGGCCTTCGCCGCCACGGAGGCCTTCGTCGGACCCAGCGCAACGAAGTTCATGATGATCCTGGTCTGGCCCGGATTCAGCGTGAACGTGTAACCCCAGAACGGATTGTCGTCGCCGTTGACGTAGTTGATGCCGGCAAGCGGCACGGAGGCGCCGGGGCCCTGGAACACGCTGGCCTGGCGCGGATCGGACGAGGTCGTGCCGCTGAAGTTCTGGAACGAGCTCACCCAGGTGTCCGTCACTTCGGCGGTCGCATTGCCGTTGGACGAGTCGACGACGACCGTGTTGGCGTCCGAACCAAGATTGTTCGCGATCACCATCGTGACCGTCTGCGGCGTGGCTCCAGTGTTCGTGAAATAGTTGAGCCAGCGGGCGAACGAGTCGTTGTCGGGCACGAACACCTTGCGCTGCATCTGGATGCTGCCCGATGTCTGCACCGGGAACACCACCTGGCGGTTGACGCCCGACGTGGTGCCCGTGCATTCGGTCGTCGCCGGGCCGTTCTTGTTGTAGATCACGAAATTCGCGTTGCCGGTTTCGCACGTCGCAACGGTGTTGTTGAGGCTCAGGCACAGCGTGTTGTAGCCGTCGAACGCGTCGTTGAGCGTGCTCGATACCGTGCCGCCGTTCAGCGTCGACGCCGCGACGGCGTGCGTGTAGCTCGCTTCCGACATCGCGCCCGACGCGGAACTGCTCGTGCTGAACGTGATATCGGTGTTGATGAAATACTTGACGCCGGCGTTGTCGATGAGCGCTTGCGAACCCGTCGCCGCCGGCGTGACGCCGCCGAGCGGGACGCCGCGATGGGTCTTTTCGCCGGGTTTGATGCCGCGCCCGGAGGAGACGGTCTGTGCCGTCTGGGGCCCGGTCGCTGCGATGGCGTGATGTTTCGCGTTCAGCGACGCAGCGATGCTTTCGGAATCGGACACGTAGACGTCCGCATGCGCGATCGAGGCCGCGGCCACGAGCGCACACAATGCGATTGCCTTCCTCATTTTACCCCCCTTCTGGGCATCGGATTTTTTTGCCGTTCGGGAATTTACTCCTTTTTAACCCGCGAATTCCATACCCCCGGCCTGCCCGCGACCTGGCAAATCGAACAGGTTCCAGACCTCGCGCGTCTGTGCACCGATGACGGCCCGCGTATCGCTGTCGAAATCGACCGCGTAATAGTCCGGCTCGGCGACGCGCGAGGCTTGGCTGCCGATCAGCGGGGCCGCTTCGGCCGCCTCGAGGCCGATGTGGGCGTAGATCGCCCCGAGCACCGCGGCCGGGGCGGCGCAAAGATCGGAATAGCGCACGAGCAGACAGGCACGCGCGAGCGCCGCATCGGCAGCCAGGCGCTCGGCCAGCCATCCGTACGCCGCCGCCCACTGGCGCGCATAGCCTTCGGCGCTGCGGCCCGCGTCGAATGAGGCCTGGATCGCCGCGGCCGCGGCCGGATCGGCATAGTTTTCGGCACGCTTGTGCGGGCCGAATTCGT
>DASRGX010000184.1:0-6013 GCA_035650835.1 Rudaea sp.
TGGTGACCGTCTACGACTGTCATCCCGTACGGTTTTCGCCTCGCGGCCGCTTGCACGCGTTTCTTGGTGACTTCTTTGCGCGAGGCAAAGAAGTTACCCGCTCGGCCGCAGGACGAGCGGAAGCTCTGCACCAATTTCAAAAAAAGCAAAACGCGGGCGGTCAACGCGCCGGCACCGCCGGATCTATCCAATCGAATTCGGTCGGCAGGCGCGCGTAGAAGAGGTGCATCTTTTCCTTGCGCAGTACGGCGATCAGCGCATCGGCCTCGCCCTCGGTGCAGATGAATTCGACGAGCACCGGCACGTCGCCGGCGAGCTCGAAGAAGTGCTGTTCGTGCAGCCGCCCGTGTCGGCCGTAGCCCGCGATGGCGCGGAACGCCGAGCCGCCGTGGATGCCCATGCGGCGTGCGCAATCGAGCAGCCAATCGTAGGCGAGCCGCCCTTCGTGGCGCCGGTTCTCGTAGGTATAGAAACGTAAATGTATACCTTTCATCGCATCCCCCGAATCACTTCAAGATCAGCCTGACGGCGCCGATGCCGGCCAGCGTCATGAGGATCGAGCCGACCAGATGCGCGGCCACGATGGCCGCGGTCCAGCCGTATTGCTGGCGCAGCATGAGCGTCACGGTTTCGGCCGAAAACGTCGAAAAGGTGGTCAGGCCGCCGCAGAAACCCGTCGTCACGAACAGGCGCAGCTCCGGCGGCAGGCTCTGGAATTGGCCGAACAGGCCGAGTGCGGCGCCGATCACGAACCCGCCGAGCAGGTTCGCCGCGAGCGTGCCGAGTGGCATCACCGGCAGGAGCGGGTTGAGCACAATGCCGAAGCCCCAGCGCAGCAGCGCGCCGAGCATCGCTCCGACTCCGACCGCAAGAATCGACAGGTAAGGCATCGCATCTCCCGGGTTCGTGGCGGTACCCGGATCGACCGATGCGCAGGACACCGCGGGAATGGCCCTGGCGAGCCTGCACGCCGCCCGTATCCGGGAGCTCGACAGGCATCATCAGCCTTGCGGCGGTTCGAGGAGGAATGCCATCTCCTGGAGAGCGCATGGTAGCGCAGGTGAGCGGGGCGGCAAAGCGCGGGCGCTCGTGCTTGCTTATCGACATACCATCCGGCACGCTTCGCGGTTCCCGCATGACCGCCATCGCCATCCCGCGCCGCCCCGCTCTCGCCGCCTTGCTCGCGGCGCTGGCCATGTTCGGTCCGTTCTGCATCGACGCGATCTTCCCCGCATTCCCGGCGATCGCCGCGCGCTTCGCCGCGACGCCGCTCGCGATGCAGCAGACCATCAGCGTATACCTCGCCGCGTACGCGATGATGTCGCTGCTGCTCGGCGCGCTCTCGGACGCGTACGGGCGCCGCACGGTCATCCTCGCCGGCGTCGGCATGTTCCTCGCCGCTTCGACCGGCTGCGCGCTCGCCGAGAGCATGCCGGTGCTGCTCGCGTTCCGCGCGCTGCAAGGCGCCTGTGCCGGCGTCGGCCTCATCGTCGGACGCGCGATCGTGCGCGACTGCTTCGAGGGCGCCGCGGCGCAAAAACTCATGTCGCAGATCAGCATGATCTTCGGCGTGGCGCCCGCGCTCGCCCCCATCGTGGGCGCGTGGATCGTGGCGTGGGGCGGCTGGCACGCGTTGTTCTGGGCCATCGCCGCGTTCGCAGGGCTGCTGCTCGCGCTGTGTCTCGTCGTGCTGCCGGAAACGCATCCGCGCGAGCGCCGCGTGGCGCTGTCGCCGCGCTCCCTGTTCGCGACCTACCGCGAGATCGTCGTGCATCCGCACTTCCTGCCGCTCGCGTTCGCCGCGACGTTCAATTTTGCCGGCCTGTTCCTCTACATCGCGGCAGCGCCGGCGTTCGTGCTCGGCGTACTGCACTTGCGCCAGGACCAGTTCTATTGGCTGTTCGTGCCGACGATCACGGGACTCGTGCTCGGCGCGATGTTGTCCGGCCGCTGCGCCGGGCGCGTCAGCGTGCGCGTCATGCTTGGCGTGGGTTATTCGATCATCGTCGGCTCGATGCTGATCGGGATCCTCATCGCGTGGTTCGTCGTGCCGGCGCGCGTGCCGTGGGCGGTGTTGCCGCTGGGCCTCGCCGGCCTCGGCATCAACCTCATCGCGCCGACGCTGAACCTGCTCGTGCTCGATCTTTTTCCCTTGCACCGCGGCGGGGCGTCTTCGGTGCAAGGCTTCATGACGCTCGCGTTCAACGCCGCGCTCGCCGGCGTGCTCGCGTCATGGCTCGCCGACGACGCGCTGCACCTCGCGATCGGTTCGGCGGCGCTGACCGTGTGCGGTCTCGGCGCCTGGCGCTGGTACCGCGCCGTCGCCAAGCGCGGGCCGCCGGCGGGCAGCCTCGAGCGCGAGATCATCGAAGTCGATCTCTGAAGGCCGCTTTTTATACTTTGCCGCAATCGCGCCGGGAAACCTCGTGCGGAGGGCTCCGCGACGCGTCAGGTCGCGGCGCCGCCGCCGAGCAGCGCCTTCAATACGCCCAGCACCTCTTCCTTCGTGCCCATGACGGCGATCTGCTGCTCGCGCGTGTAGCCGGTGCCGACGTAGACGGAATAGCCGACGCCTGCGTCGTTGCCTTCCTCGTCGAGGCGTGGGTAGGTTTCGACCTTGCCGACGTAGATGATGCTGTTGGCGTCGAGATAGCGGCCATCGGGAAGTTTCAGCCAGCGCTGCATGGACGGCTCCGGGCTCAAGTGGCGTCTGCGCGCAGGCTAGTGGCTTGCACGCTGCCGTGCAAGGGCGGCAGCAGGCGGCGCGCATCGAGCCAGGCGCGCGCATCGTCGGCATCGCGCTCGAACCAGGCTTGTGCGGAGCCGAGCCGGAACGTGTAGCCCCAAGCGTCCATGTCGGCCATCAGCCGTGCGCGACCGACGCCGGGCAGCGCGTCGGCGAGCAGGATCTGCAGATAGCACGCGGCATCCTCTTCGGCCTGCGAATCCGACGCGTCCGTGTGGATGCCGGCGCGCCGTTCGGGCGGCGCGACGATCAGATGACACGCCTCGTGCAGCAGCGAGTGCACCGGCGTATCGGCGCGCGCGTATACTTTTACACCGATCACTCCGGCCTCGGGCTCGCCCCAGAAACTGCCCGGGATCGGTGCGCCGTCCGCGACCGGCACGAGCTCGAGACCGTAGCCGCCGAGCAGGCGGGCCGCAAGCCCGATATCGATGTCGGCGAGCACGAGCATGGCTGCACTTTGCACGCAAGAGGCGCGATGCGCCGCGTCGCCCGTCAGGTGCGGCTTTCGGCGCCCGCGCCGTCGTTTCTCTCGGGCAGCGCCACGCTGAGCTCGAGGACCGAATGCTCGCCGTCGCGTTCGACGTGCACGTCCACGGCGTCGGGATTCACGTTGACGTATTTGCGGATCACCTCGAGCAGCTCGCGGCGCAGCAGCGGCAGGTAGTCGGGGCTGCCGCGCTCGGCGCGTTCCTGAGCGACGATGATGCGCAGGCGTTCGCGCGCGATCGTGGCGGTGTGCTTCGGGCGTGCCTTGAGGAAATCGAAGATGCCCATCGTCAGCCTCCGAACATGCGCGAGAAGAAACCTTTCTTCGGCGCGTCGAGGAAGCGCATCGGGCGCTGTTCGCCGGCGAGCCGCGCCACGGCGTCCTCGTAAGCCTGTCCGGCCAGCGATCCTTCGTCGAGGATCACGGGCACGCCCGCGTTCGACGCCGCGAGCACGCCTTCGGATTCGGGAATCACGCCGAGCACTTCGATGGCGAGGATCTCCTTGACGTCGTCGATGCTCAGCATGTCGCCGTCGGCCACGCGCACCGGGTTGTATCGCGTGAGCAGCAGGTGCTGCTCGACCGGCGCCGCGCCGAGCTCGGCGCGCCGCGTCTTGCTCGCGAGCAGGCCGAGGATGCGGTCCGAATCGCGCACCGAAGAGACCTCGGGATTCACCACCACGACCGCGCGGTCCGCGAAGTACATGGCGAGATAGGCACCCTTCTCGATGCCGGCCGGCGAATCGCAGACCACGTAGTCGAAACCGTCGTCGGCGAGCTCCTTGAGCACGCGTTCCACGCCTTCCTTGGTCAACGCGTCCTTGTCGCGCGTCTGCGATGCGGCGAGCACGTGCAAGGTCTCGTGGCGCTTGTCCTTGATGAGCGCCTGCTTGAGCGTGCACTCGCCGTGGATCACGTTGACGAAATCGTAGACCACGCGCCGCTCGCAGCCCATGATCAGATCGAGGTTGCGCAGGCCCACGTCGAAGTCGATGACGGCGACCTTCTTGCCGCGCCGCGCCAGGCCGACGGCCAGGCTCGCGCTCGTCGTGGTCTTGCCGACGCCGCCTTTGCCCGATGTGATGACGATGATTTCAGTCACAGGTGTTCTCGCTTGAGCGTTGGGATACGTTGGAGTGCGACGTTTTATATTTTTCCACTTCACATTCGCTGCAGAAGCAGCTTTTCGCCGTCGAGCCAGGCCTGCACGGGTTTGCCGCGCAAGTCCGCGGGGATGTCCTCGAACACGCGGTAGCGGCCGGCGATGGACACGAGCTCCGCGCGGAAATCCAGGCAATAGATGCGCGCGGTCTCGTCGCCCTGCGCGCCCGCGAGCGCGCGCCCGCTGAGCCGGCCGTAGACGTGGATCGAGCCGTCGGCGATCACTTCGGCGCCGTTGCCGATCGTGGCTGCGAGCACGAGATCGCGGCCGCGTGCGTACACTTGCTGGCCCGAGCGCACGGGTTTGTCGTGGCGCAGCGCACGTGCGCCTTCCGCTGCGGGCGCGGGTGCCGGCGGTGCTTTTTCGGCGGCCGCCTCGGCGGCCTTGGGGGCCGGATCGTAGGCAGCGCGGAATTTCGCGAACAGGGGCAGGTCGAGCGCTTCGGCGAGCACGGCGTTTTCGCTCGTGCCGTAGGCGAGCCCGACCGGCAACAGGCCGGCGGCGCGTACGGCCGCGAGCAAGGCGCGAGCGGCGTCGGCGTCCGGCAGCGCCGGGAGATGGCCGAGGTCGAGCACGAGCGGTGCTCGCCCGAAGAGCTGCGGCGCCGCTTCGACCTTGCGCGCAAGTTCCTCGCGGAGCGCCTCCGGATCGGCGGCGAACAAGCGCAGGTTGGCGATGCCGACCTGACCGAATTTGAGCTCGAACGCGGGTACGGCGGCGGCCGCGGGTTCCGATCGCATCCTGGTCGCGAGTCTCAGTGCGCGCCCGCCGCGCGTGCGGACGGCCGCGCCGCGACGCGCTCGCGCTCGGCGAGCCACGGCTGGTTCGGCAGCGTGCCCGTGCCGTTGTTGAGGTAGTTCTCGCGCACGAACGCGAAGCTGCAGAGTTCCTTGGCGAGCAGGGCCACGCGCCGGTTCACGCCGGCCATGAGCTGTTGGCCGACTTCCTGGAAACCGTAGGTTCCGTGGAACAGTACCGAGACGTCGTCGCGCGGCTCGAGGAACACCTCGCACGTCAGGAGCGGCACGCGCACTTCGGCGAAGCTCGTCACGTCGGCATAGAACACGCGCCCGAGACCGAGGCCGCGGTACGGCCGCGCGATGACGATGCGGTCGACGTAGAGGAACTCCGCGTAGCGCTCGCGAAACCAGCGGAAGTTCGGACTGTCGTAATCCGCGTTCTCGCGCAGCGCGATCAGGAATCCCGCGAGATGATCGTCGGCCTCCGCGACGCGGAAATAGGCGGCCTGTTCCGCGAGCGTGCGCAGTCGCGCTTGGTCCAGAGGCAGTATCGTGACACCCGCGGCATTGTTGAGCGCGAGCACGGAATCGAGTTCGTGCTCGTGCACGTCGCGGATCTTGATGGTCATTGCGCAAATCCCTCCCGCGCGGGGAGGGGATCTCCGCGCGCTTGGGCGATTATCGCATGCGCGCGCGAGCGGGTCATGTCGGCGCGCTGGCATTTTCGTTAAACGGATGTGGAGACGCATGACCGGCGAATGACTTCGGGCAGGTTGCGCGCCGCCCCGCGCCGTCTATGATGCGTGCATGCGCCTGACCGTTTTCAACCACATCCGCCTGCTGCGCTACGCGGGCCTGTTCACCTACGCCTGCGT
>DASRGX010000185.1:0-2119 GCA_035650835.1 Rudaea sp.
CGAAGCCGCCCGCAGCGAGACCGGCCCGACCGTCAGATCGGTGAGCTGGCCCCCGTTCTCGCCGCGCGTGCGGCGCAGGATCGCGCGCAGCCGCGCGGCGATCTCGCGCGGATTGCAGGGCTTGGGCACGTAGTCGTCGGCGCCGAGCTCGAGGCCCAGGATGCGGTCGATGTCCTCGCCGAGCGCCGTCAGCATGAGCACGGGCAACTGCGAGCTGCGGCGAAGTTCGCGCAGAAGCTCGAGGCCTGAGCGCTGCGGCAGCATCACGTCGAGGATCACGGCGTCGTACTCCGCGCTCGTGGCGCGCTCGAGCGCGGTGTCGCCGTCGTGCGCCACGTCCACGGCGAAACCCTCGCGCACGAGAAAATCGCGCAGCAACTGGCACAGTTCTTCGTCGTCGTCGGCGAGGAGGATCTTGAGTTCGTTCATCGCGGCGGAAGTGCGGATTCTGGGCGAAAGCATAAGGCCAACCCCGCGCCGTGTCGCGGGATTTGCAATCGCTTACTTTTCCTTACGCGATTTTCGCAGCCGCGCGGGCCTTACTGCTGCGTGACGAGCTCGCCCGCGGTGTCGGCGCCGCCCTCGTGGTGCGTGGCCGACAGCCGCTTCATGAGCGGCAGCACGGCGATGGCGACGGCCGTGCACGCGACACCGGCGATGCCGAGCTTGTTGAAAAGCGCCGTGTAGATCGGCAGCGTCTGCAGAGGATCGGTGATGTCCTGCGGCACGGCGGCGTAGTTCGCGACGATGCCGCCCGCGTACTGCGAGATGCCCACGCCGACGTAGTACGCGCCCATCATGAAGCCGCCCATGCGCGCCGGCACGTAGCGGGCGATCATCGCGAGGCCCAAGCCGCTCACGAGCAGCTCGCCGAGCGAGTACAGCCCATAACCCCAGATCATGACCCACGAGGACGTCTTGCCGGCCGCGTCCGCGTAGGTGCCGGCGAGACCGTAGACGAAGAATCCCGCCGCGACGACCGCGAAGCCGAGCGCGAATTTGCCGGCGATCGGCAGATCCTTGCCGCGCTTGCCGGCCGCGGTGTAGAGCCACGCCAGCACGGGCGAGAGCAGCATGATCCAGATCGGGTTCAGCGCCTGGTACTGCGCCGGCAGCCAGTTGAACAGGTGCATGCCGAACAGGTTCTGCGCCCAGTCGACGTTGCGCAGCGCGAACAGCGAGAGCGAGGTCGACATTTGCTGATAGAAGATGAAGAAGAAGATCGTCTGGATCGTGAGCACGAGCGCGGCGGCGAGCCCGGCGCGTTCGCCGCGCTGGCTGTTCGCGATGAGGTAGGCGAAGATCGCGAGCATCGCCGCGCCGGCGGCCCAGACGAACGCACGCGCTATTTCGCGGTGCTGCAGGATCACCGTCGAGATCGCCACGAACACCACGCCGACCGCGAGCAGCTTGACGAGCGCCAGGACGTCGAACGGTTTTTCGTCCGGTTCGGAGCCGATGTGCGCCATCGAGGCGCGCATGAAGACGAAGTTGACGAGGCCGACGACGAGGCCCGCGCAGCACATGCCGAACGCGGCATGCCAGCCGAATTCCGTGGCGTAGGCCGTATTGACCCAGTCCTTCACGAGCGGCGTCAGGATCATCGAGAACGTCGAGCCGATGTTCACCGCCATGTAGTAGATCGTGAACGCGCTGTCGATCTTCGCGTCGTCGCCGTCGTAGATCTTGCGCACGAGGTTGCCGGCGTTGGGCTTGAACAGGCCGTTGCCGACCACGATGACGCCGAGCGCGACGAACAGGAAGTCCACGTTCTCGGTCGGCAGCGTGATGAGGCCGTAACCGAGGCTCAGGATCGCCGCGCCGGTGAGCATCGTGCGGCGCGTACCGAAGACGCGGTCGCCGACCCAGCCGCCGACGGCGGGGGCGACGTAGATGAGGGCGGAGGCCGCGCCCCAGACGAGATTCGCGCGCTCGTCGTCGAAGCCCAGGCGCTGCACCATGTAGAACACGATGAGCGCCTGCATGCCGTAGAAGCCGAAGCGCTCCCAAAGCTCGATGAGGAAAATGGTGGAGAAGGATTTTGTCTGGGAAGGCGTGGAGTTCAAATTCGACATGACGTTGCTGAGCCGGGATCGACAGGAAGGCGAAGCGTATCGCA
>DASRGX010000186.1:0-2134 GCA_035650835.1 Rudaea sp.
ACCTTTGAGGTGATTGAGACCGGCGAGCTCGCTCGAGCTGCTGCAGGCGTGGCGGTGCGCGATGCCGCCGAGCGTGTCGCCTTTGCGCACTACGTACGTGCGCGTAGCGGCCTTCACGGCGGCCACGGCGGGCAGCGCAGCGGCGTGCAGTTCGCTCGCGAGCTCGGGCCACTTGCCACTCGTGCAGGATTTCTCGTAGATCGCCGCGACCTTCTCCGGAACGTCGAGATGCGTGTCCGCCGGCAGCACCTGCTGCGGCTCGTAGACCGGATTCAAATTGCGCAAGGTGCGGAACCAGCCGTTGCGGTTGCCTTCGCTGCCGAGGCAAACGGTCAGCTCCTCGATCGACGCGGGCCGCTTGAGCACGATGGTCGCCGGCTTGCCGTCGAGCTTCGGGAATACAAGGTTGTAGCGCTCCGGGTGCAGGAACAGCCACGCGGCAGCGAGCACCATCGGCACGTACTCGCGCGTTTCGGGCGAGAGCTCGGCGTAGATCTTGGGGTCCCAGAAGCCCGCATCGGGCCGTCTGGCCGCGAGGCGCTGCATGGCGCCTTCGCCGCCGTTATAGGCGCCGAGCACCAATTCGAGATTGTCGTTGAAGACGGCGAGCTGTTCGTTGAGATAGGCCGCATTGGCGCGTGCGGACAGCGCCGGGTCGAAACGCTGATCGAAACCGTCGACCACGCCGAGGCCGAAGCGCGCGCCCGTCACCGACATGAACTGCATCGGCCCGCTCGCACCCGAGCGCGAGACCGCGTGCACTTTGCCGCCCGATTCCTTGGCGAGGATGCCGAACAGCACCGCCTCGGGCAAGCCGGCCTTCTGGTACTCGGGCCACATGCGATAGCGCAGATAGGCGTAGTTCTCGTACGCCTGCATGAGGTTCGGCCGGTATTGCGTCAGCCATTGCTGGAGCGCGACCTTGACCGGATCGTTGAGCGCGATGATTTCCGACAGCTGCCGCCCCTTGAGCAGGGCCACCGAACGCGCGGACTCGGGCAGCGCCGCCACGACGGGCGAGACCTCCCCTGCTTCCACGGTCGCGTCCGGCGCCTCGGCGGCCACCGCCGGCGCGACGGCAGGCGCCGCGGCCCGATCGCGCAGCAGACGCTCGAGCGCATCGACGAAGCGCTGCGGGTCGCAGCCGCGCGTGGCGGCACATTGCGCCGAGGCGGCCTTGATCTCGTCTAGCGCCGAGCCGGCGTCGGCGAGCGCGCTCTCGGCATTGCCGTTGCCGCCCGTGGCGCGTGCATGCTCGTAGCGTTCCGTCGCCGCATCGAGCCGGTCGTAAAGCGCCGCTGCGGAGTCGGCGGGCTTGGCGCCGGGTTTGCCGGGCTGAGCCGCGCAGCCGGCGAGCAGCGCGGCGCCGGCGATGGTGCTAAAAAGTATACGATTCCGCATGCCTGGTTCCCACTCGTTGCGCGCAACGTTACTAGAGAGACCGCCTCGCCGACAACCCTCGGCAGCGCGCTACAATCGGGCACGAAACAGCGAGCCGCCACGCTTTCCTAACGATGCCGACTACTCCTTCCGAACCTGCCCCGTTGCGTCCGTATCGCGAGCGCTGGCCGGAAATCCTGCGCTATCCGCTGCACCCGGCCGCCCTGTCGACGATCGCTGCGATCGCGGTCGCCCACCTCGTCGATTTCCTGCCCGGCGTGGGCGGGCTCCTCGATCTCGTGGTATGGGCGGCATTCTTCAAATACGCGTTCGAGGTGCTGCGCTGGACCGCCAACGGCCGCAGCGAGCCACCCGAGATCAGCTTCACGGTCAGCGATTCGATCGCGACGTGGGCCGTGCTGCTGCTGATCGCGGCTGAATTCCTGATCGCCGTCATCGCGAGCGCGTACGGTGCGGCAATCGGCTTCGCACTCGGCGTCGGCCTCATGCTCGCCATGCCGGCCGTGATGATCGCGCTCGCGCTCGAGGAAGAGATCGCTCAGGCGCTCAACCCGCTCGCCTGGCTCCTCCTCGCCGAACGGATCGGCCGCAGCTATTTCGTGCTCGCGGGCTTTTTCGCCACCGCGGTCGCGCTGCAGAGCGTCGTCGCCGCCTGGCTGTCGTCCATGCTTCCGGCGTTCGTCGCCGAACCGCTCGTCTATGCGGTGGTCAACTATCTCATGATCGCGAACTT
>DASRGX010000187.1:0-14156 GCA_035650835.1 Rudaea sp.
GGTTCCACGCCGCGCGAGCGGCCTGCGGGAGGAGAAATCGCAAGGGCCGTGCCAAGGCGGAGCGAGCGGTGCCATCACGTTTGTGCGATAGCGCACATTTCAAATTGCATGGATGGCTTCGCTCCGCGGCGCGATTTGCAAGAATTGCCGCTCTCCCGATTTGTGCAATTCTGGATTTGGAAATCTCCACGTTAGAAAACGATCCCGCGTGTGTCCCGAAGGCACGTTGATTGCTACACCTGAGCAAGGACGGTTTTCGACGCAAAGCCGGCCGGATTGCAACCAACTAGCCAAGGAGGATGTCATGGGCAAGTATTTTCTCGCGTGGTTGCTGGGGGTTCCTGCGGGCGTGCTCGTGCTCGTCTATCTTTTCACGCATCTTTGAGATCAGCCGGACGAAGGAGCACGATCATGAATCGAAGGATCACAACATTGATGGCCGCCACGCTCGCGCTCGCCGCGGCGGGTGGCACATGGGCGCAGAGCACGGGTGGCGGAAGCACCGGCGGAAATACCGGAACGACTTCCGGGACGACCGGTTCGCAATCGGGAGCCGGCACCACCACGGACAATTCGCAGCAAGCGAATGCGCCCGGATACAACCCGAATTCGAATCCCAATCCCAATCCGAATTCGAGCCCGATCACCAACCCAACTGCGGCATCACCGGGCGCGATCGGCAATACGAATCCCAACACGCCGGCGTCCAATCCGAATGCCGCAAGCAGTACGCTTCCGCAGCCGAACACCGGCACAAACACAAACGCGCCGATCGGTGCCATCACGCCGCAGAACCAAGCCGTTCCCGGCATCTCCGCGAACGGTCAGGTCGGAGCGAACGGTCAAGTTATCGGCATGAACAACGCGGCGACGCAGGCGTTCACGACGCTCGACACCGCGCGCAAGGGCTACCTCAGCGAGGCCGATGTCGCGTCGAACCGCTTCCTGTCGGCGAATTTCCAAAAATGCGACACGAACTCCGACGGACGCCTGACGCAAGCCGAAGTGAGCTTGTGCATGCAAAACATGCCCCCGGGCGAACAGTAGTCGCACCGGTACATAGTCGAACGGCGGGAACCTCGATCCTGCCATCGAGTGCAAAAAAAAGAGCCCGGACATGCCGGGCTCTAGAATGCAGGCTAACGGGTGGGCTTTCAGTTCGTGACCACCACGAGCCACGGCACCGAGTTTTGCACGACCACCCAAAGTTGAGTCAGCACATTGCTCGCCGCACCCGCGCCAAGCAGTGACGGTGCGCTCTGGTTGCCGACCTTGAGATAACCGCTGCTGCTCGGGGACGTCGTCTGCCATGCGAAATTCAGCAGATGCTGATCCAAATTCACGGTCTGCCAATCGGACCGCTGATCGAGACCTTTGGCATCTTTCGTCACCGCGCGCAAGACGATGTCCTTGTCGAAGCGCGCGAGTTCGAGCGTGAACAGTTGCTTCCCGTTCGCATCGCGGCCGACAGCTACGGGCGTCGGCACCAAGCTCAGCGTCCCCTGCAGATTCGCATCGACGCGCAAGGTCGCGGCGACGTAGTTGGTTCCCGTGCCGACATCGGTCGGACGCATGAGCAGCGTGCCTTCGAAGCCGTCGATGAAGATATGGACGAGATCGCTGTCCGTCGCACTCGCGTAGGTGCCGGGCGTGCCGCTGCCGAACGTCACATTGGCGGAGTTGACGAACAGGTCGCTCGCATTCCCGGTGAGGACGGTCGCCGAGTAGACGTAGGCCACCTCGCCACCACCGGGCAGCGTGGCGGTGTCGCTCAGCGTGTTGCCGACGCCGCTGGCGCAAGCCGCACCACCGAATGCGATGCAGGTCCAATTGCCGTTCACCGCTCCCGACGGCAGCGCATCGGTGATGGTCGGGTTGAGCGTGCCGGATCCGCTCGGGTTGCTCACCTCGATGATGTAGTTCACCGACTCGCCGGTTTCCGTGTTCGTGCGGTTGTCGGTCATCGTCAACCCGATGGACGAGAGGCTCACGTCGCGTCCGAATTGGCTATGGCAGCCGAGTGCGTTGAGCTGTGCCGTGTAGATGCCGCCTTGGGAGGCGGTGTAGCTTTGGTTGCCTGCACCCGGAATGGCGACGCTGTCCTTGTACCACTGGATACCCGTGGCGCTGTCGGAATCGATGATCTGAGTCGCTCCCTGCGCGATCGGCAGCGACGTCACGCTCGAGTTCTGGTTGCGGAAGCTGATGAACGGCGAATGCGGCGTCGGGTTCTGCACGACGTAGGTCGCCGAACGCGGCGTCGTGCAGCTGCCATTCGTCGCCGTGACGCTGATGTTGCCGACCGCAGTCACAACGAGTTGCGAGGTGCTCTCGTTGGGGAACGGTGCGTTGTCGGAATACCACGTGTACGACTGCGCGCCGGTCGAGGAGGCGTCGAGTGTCAGCGGCTGTTCGGGGCAGGCCTGGTCCTGCGTGCCCGTGCCGTTTGTCTCGCCGGTGACCGTCGGTGTGCTCGGCATCGAGTCCACGGTGATTGTGACGTTGCGGCCGAACTGGCTGTGACAGCCGAGCGCGTCGAGCTGCGCGGTGTAAACGCCTGCCTGCGTCGCGGTGTAGCTTTGCGAGTTGGCTCCCGGAATGGCGACACCGTCCTTGTACCACTGGATGCCGGTGGCGCTATCCGAATCGATGATCTGGCTGCTGCCCTGGCAGATCGCGAGTGTGGTTACGCTCGAATCCTGATTGCGGAAGCTGACGAACGGCGAGTGCGGCGTCGGGTTCTGCACGATGTAGCCCGCAGATTGCGGCGTGAGGCAGGCGTTCGCGCTCGACGCGCTCACATAGTACGTGCCTGCGCCCGTCGCTTGATAGGTTTGGCCATTGGCCCCGTTGATCAAGTTGTTGTCTTGGTACCATTGGTACGAAGTTGCGCCCGTTGCACCGTTAGCGTTCAAGGTGAGAGGAACCTCCGGGCAGGCTTGATCTTGCGTGCCCGTGCCGTTGGTGTCGGCGCTGATCGTCGGCGTGGCCGGCGGCTGATCGACGGTCACCGTGATCGGCGAGGAAGCTGCGCTCGTGCAGCCGAGATTGTTCGTGACCGTATCGGTGTAGTCGCCTGCTGCCGTGGCAATGTATTGCTGTCCCGTCGCGTTGCTGATCGGGTTGCCGTTCAAGGACCACTGGTAGCCGTTCGGGCTCACCGACGAGTCCAGCGCGACGCTGCCGCCGGCGCAGAACTCCGTCGCGCTTTCCGCCGATATGGTCGGCGTCGAAGGCGGTATGCAGTTGTCTTGGAAGCAAACGGTGACGTCATTGAGCGTCGGTGTTTGCGTGCTGTCGCTCGTCGCGAGATACGCGCGATATTCCAGATATTGGTAGGTGTTGAATTGGCTGAGATCCCCACCGCTGGTCGTGTAGAACGTCGCTGGCGTACCGTCGGGTCCGACGAAGTTGAATGGCCCAAAAACGGAATTGCTGGCAGCCACCTGGAACTTGAGCGATGTGTTCGCGGGTGTGCTGGCCGTCCACGAGAGTGTGCTCCAGGTCGCCGCATATCCCGACGCAGGGTTGGCGTCTTTGATAGACGAGATGAAATCGCCCGAGGCGCCGAATCCGCTATCCATGTACGTGCGGAATCCCGCATCGGTGCTCACGCCGCCTGTCAGCGGGATGCTCCACACCGTGCCGGACGTCGCGCCGGCAACTCGCGTGCCGCCGGGATATACGTCCGACCCCGCAGTCGAGGTCCCGCTGCGTGTCAGAGCGTAGGTCCCGGGGGAGGGATTCACCGTGGGCCGGATGACGAGTGCGTATTGCGTACCCGCGGTTAGGGTTGCCGGCGAACCGAACGTCGCCGTGTAGAACACTGCCGAACCGCTGCCGAAGCCCGTGACCGTCGCGGTCGCCAGATCGGCACCGGTCGGCAGACCGCCGCTCGTGGCGCGCACACTGAGCGTCAAGTTCGGCGTTGTTCCCGTGCAACCGGAGCAGAAGAGGTTGATGTCGACTTTCGTCAGCAAGCCCGTGACTGACGGCGTGAACGTCTGCCCGGCCCACGTCGTCGTCGTGATGCCGACGCCACTGTTGCCAAGGGTCGTGTTTTGCTGGTCGAGGCTCGGTTTTGCGAGCACCACGTCGCCGGGACTGGCATTGAGGTCGACATTGTTGGGCACACCCGCTTGGAAATCGGTTTGCGACGTATCTGTGAGACAGGCACCGCTCGGCGCCGTGGACAGTGCGAAATTCTGGGTTGTCGCGTTGCCGTCGGTGACGGCGATACTGGTTGCGGAAGCCGGGCTGCAACCGGGAAAGGTCGCCGTCATGCTCGGGTAGGTTCCGGCGGGAACGGAGAACGAATAGTTGCCGCTGCCATCCGTCGTCGTCGTGCGGCTGCCGAGCGTCACGGTCGCGCCCGTCAAGGGCGGGCCGCTCGCGCCCTGCGTCACGGTGCCGGTGACCGTACCGCCAGCTCCAACCGGGGTGCACGACGGATAGGAGAACGAGCCGACGCGAGTCAGGAACGCCAAGCCGTCGACGGAGTAGTACTCGTTGGTGTACCAGAACGTGCAGCCATCGGGATCGAGCGTC
Source organism: Rudaea sp. (assembly GCA_035650835.1). Lineage (GTDB taxonomy): Bacteria > Pseudomonadota > Gammaproteobacteria > Xanthomonadales > Rhodanobacteraceae > Rudaea. Next base: position 4,549 of record DASRGX010000187.1, read on the forward strand.
ATGGCGCTGTAATCGCCCCAACGAATGCAAGTGGATGTGCCGCAGTTGCCGGTCTGTGTGCCGGTGCCTTGCATCAGCAGCTGCTCGGTCTGGCTGAATGTGTTGACCGGATCGCCAGCGAGCCGGCCGGCGTACTTGATCGCCGGTTTGGTCGTACTGTCGGACGTCGAGTAGCCGAGCGCCATGTCGCCCGCGCGATCGATGGCGAGGCTCGGCGCAAACCGGTTGGTCACGTTCGCACCATCCGGGTCCCAGGTCGTAGCTTGCGGCAAATTCGCCGCCACCGTGCCGCCAGTGACATCGACTTGGTACCAGCGCGGTGCGGCGAAGCCCGTCGTGTTCTGGCGGCGCACGGTGTGCGTGGTCCACAAGGATTCCACGCCTCCGAAATTCGTGTACTGATTCTGCATCATCGCGCGGATCTGCAGCACATCCAGGCTGTTGCCTCCGAGCGACGCGGCATTCGCCACCGAGGCGTTCGGCCAGCTCGTGGCAGCAAGCGGCGTGTCCGGTCCCGTGAACGTCGAAAGCGAGATGTGTTGCCAGTCGACGTGGAATTTGTATACCGACAACGCGTTGAGGAACTGCCACGTCGAGACGAAATATGCCGGCGTTCCGGGCGGTGGAGTGCCGGTCTGCAAGCGCGCATTGCTCGGCAATAGGGTGAAATCCGCCGCGGGCGCATTGAACGACAGGATCTGCACAGTCGGAGCGCCGGCGTACATCTGGGCTTTGTTGAAGGCGTACACGCGTGGGTTCTGGAAGGAAGCGCCGGCCGCGTAGCCGAATACGTTCGCCGACATGTAGATGCCGTCGGTCCAGATACCGAACTTCGGATAGTCGCCGAGTCCGCCGGCTATTTTCACCGAGTAAAAATTCCAGCCTCCGCTCACGGGATCGCCGGACTTCGACACGGCGAAGCACTGGAACTCGCCCGGGGGATTGATGATGTTGCCGCCACCGTCGATCTGGAATGCGAAATCGGTGATGACCCAGCGATCTTCGAACGAATCGTAGAGGACGACGGGATCGCCGAAATTGTTCGTATCGCAAAGATTGCCGAAATGCCCTTGGCTCATGAAGGTGTTGAACGTGAACGCCGCCACCTGCGCGCCGCTCTTGTTGTAGATGCCGATCGACGTGTTGATCGTCTGGATGTAATACGTTGGGCCGACGTCGCCGTTCGTGTCGGGCGGATGCCCGGCACCCCAGGTGGCGAAATCGAGTCCATTGAAGTTCGCGATCGGCGCGGGAGCGGGGGCCGTCGGGCCCGGCACGCCTATCGGCGCCGAGGTCGTGGGACCGCCAGGCAGCAGGACCGGGTTCGGCTCGGGCTCTTCGAGTTCCGGACGCTCGACTTGTTCTGGCCGCGTTTGCGGCAGGTCGCGTACGTCGAACGTGGCGCTTTGCGCGCGTCCCATCGACGTCTCGACGGGCGCCTGCCTCGGTACTGGCGTCGGAGCGGTTACCGGACCGACCGGCACGTCCGATGGATTCTGCGCCAGTGCACACGCGGCAGCGACGGACAGAGACATTCCGAACAGCATACGTTTCATTTTGCAGTTCCCCGGATATGAAAAACGACGGCGGCGCCGCTGGATGCGGCGCGCTCTTGGTCGATCGTTACCCCTATGACCGATTCCACCCCTGGTCGGACAACAAAACCGTCCCTGGATCAGTCTTGTGTCTAGCCGAAGGATGCGCCTATCGCCACGAACCGGTCAAGAGTTGCAGCCTGCATGACCGGCCGCGCCCGCGAGCAAAACATTCAGCGCGAAGACTTCCTCGACCGTGTACTCTTCTTCGCCCCACGCTTGGACGGCGTCTTTTTGCGTGCTCCGGAACGCTTCTTGGCGGCCGCGCGTTTTTTCCCCGCGCTCTTTTTCTTGCCGCCGCCCGTTTCCTTGTTGACAGTCGCCCACGCGCGTTTCGCGGCGGTTTTGGCCGACACGCCGCGTTTCTTGTAGCCCTCTTCGATGTGTTCGGCTTGCCGCTTCTGTTTGCTCGTGTAGGAACTCTTGTCGCCGCGTGGCATGGTGGCCTCCTCGAAATTCGTTCGATGCGTCGATGCCGCGCAAACCGGTCGCAACGACCGTGCCACCGCGGCGAACGCCTGCGCACGCTGTGTTCGCCACCGCGCGTTGGTCGCCCGATTGCAAAATACATCGTGCCCCGAGAGCGGTTGGGCAATTTGCCTTCGCGCGCGCCGTGCACGAGCGCGGCAGTTCGCGGTCGCGGAACGGCAGCCCTGGCGACGACCGCTTTGGCATGCTACCTGCCTCGAAGCGGTAGTAAGGCAACAAGGAGGTCAAACATGAAACGGACACAACTGGGAGCCCTGGGGCTCGTGATGTTCGCGTCGATCGCCTACGCGCAAACGAGTCCTGCGCCTACCGAAACGCAGCTGCGCGACGAGTCGGACACGCCGAATCGCATGCAGCAGGATCCGAACCTGGGCAAGCGCCAGAAGGAGTATTTCCACAGCATCGATCACGGCAACAAAGGATATCTGGCCGAGCTCGACGTCGGTGCGGATCCCTGGCTGTCGCAGAACTTCGCGCGGTGCGACAAGAACCAGGACCACAAGGTGACGTGGCAAGAGTACAAGGAATGCACGCGCGACAACCCGGCCGCCGTGCAGCGGCGCTGATACCGCTTTCGTGATGTCCTGCCGGGAGGCGACTACCGTCCAGGAACCCGCCGTCCTCCCGGCTGCGACATCGCTCATCTCATGCCCGCACGAGCGCCGGTCTCGTTGACGGCGCTGCGGCGTTCTGCGCGCCGATGCCGCGCGTGTCCACTTTGGGAAAATGCGACACAAACCGTGTTCGGCGAAGGCCCGGAGACGGCGCGCATCTTCGTGATCGGCGAGCAAGCCGGCGACCGCGAGGACCTGAGCGGTCATCCCTTCGTCGGTCCCGCAGGAAAACTGCTCGACGATGCCTTGATCGAGGTCGGCGTCGCGCGCGAAGACGTGTACGTCACGAACGTCATCAAGCATTTCAAGTTCGAGCTGCGCGGCAAGAGGCGCCTGCACAAGCGCGCGAACGCAGCCGAGATCGCCGCTTGCCTGCGGTGGCTCGAAGGCGAACTCGAGCGTGTCGATCCGCGCTACGTCGTGTGCCTCGGCGCGCTCGCTGCGCGCGTCGTTTTCGGCGCGACGTTCAAGCTCACCGCTCAGCGCGGACGATGGATCAAGAGCGACGACGGGCGCTGGTGTCTCGCAACCGTGCATCCCGCCGCCGTCCTGCGCAGCCGCATCGGCGGCGGCTATGCGGAGGCATATGCCGCCTTCGTCGCGGATCTGCGCAAGCTCAAGCGGCTTCCCGATTGATTGGTGCGGGATTGATTAGTGCGGGGCCGCCACGCCGTCGAGGAACGCGTTCTTCGTCTTGGGATCGCTGCACTTGCCGATGTTGCTCAGCGCGACGATGCCCACGAGGCGCTTCTCGCGGTTCACGACGGGCAGGCGGCGCACGCCGAGATCGGCCATGTTGCGCGCCACTGCATCGATGTCCTCGTCGTCGTAGCAGTATTGGATGCGCTCGGTCATCACGTCGCGCACCTGCGTATTGGGGTCGCGGCCTTCGGCTACGGCGCGCAGCACGATGTCGCGATCGGTGATCATGCCGATCAGCTTGTCGTTTTCACCGACCGGCAGACTGCCCACGTCGGCGTCCGCCATCGTGTTGGCGGCTTCGCGGATGCTTTGATTGGGGCTCACGATACACACGTCGCGAGTCATCACGTCACTGACCTTTTCCATTGCACTCTCCTCGTTGCAGCATTGCTCCGACGGTCTCGCCTAATGCCCGCCGTCCTGCGGATTGGCGGCATCGTCGCGCTCGCCGAGATTCGCACGGTCGGTGTCCGTCTCGCCGGGGCGCGTCGATTGCGCGCCTTGGTGCGGCGCGTCGGGTTTCGGCGCGCGGCGTTCGCCGCCCGTGCCGGGATCGATTCTCTGTCGCTGTTCCTTCGTCATGGATGTGTCTTCACCGTAACGGCAATTTTACGCTGCGGATGAATGAGAAAATGTATAAATCGCAGCATCGTTGGCGAGCAAGCATCGTGCCGCGGCGCGGTCGCGGCGTGCGGGCCGGCAGGTGTGGCGCGCGGGTGCGGTGACGCGGAGGTTTTCGCGTTTCGCACGGTCCGGCCTGCTCGCGGCCGTGCAGGATGCTGCGGATCAGGCGCGCGGAGCGCGCTCGCGCGCGAGCACGTCCATGCACACGCGCTGGATCGCGTCGGGGCTCGCGGGTTTGACGAGATGGTGATCGAAACCGGCCTCGGCGGTGCGGCGCTTGTCTTCGGATTGACCCCAGCCGGTCAGGGCGACGAGCGTGAGCGTGTTTGCCTTCGGGTGCTCGCGCAGCAAACGGGCGACGTCGTAGCCGGTCAGGCCCGGCATGCCGATATCGAGGAAGATGATGTCGGGCGAGAACGTATCGACCGCGTCGACGACTTCATGAGAATTGTATACGCATTGCGCGGTGTGGCCGAAGCATTGCAGCACCATCGCGAGCGTGTCCGCCGAATCGCGGTTGTCGTCGACGATCAGGGCGCGGCATGCGGCTGCGGCGGCCACTGGGGCCGGCATGTCCGGAGAGGTGGGGGCGATCGTCGCCGTATACGGCAGGCGCACGGTGAAACGGCTGCCGTAGCCGAGGCCGTCGCTGCGCACGGTGAGCTCGCCGCCGTGCATCTCGACGATGTTGCGGGCGAGCGTGAGCCCGATGCCGAGGCCTCCGCGCGCGCGCTCGAGCGTGGTGTCGACTTGCGCGAACAGCTCGAAGATCCACGCCTGCTGCTCGAGCGTCAACCCGATGCCGCGATCGGTGATCGACACTTCGATCCACTCGGTGTTCTGCATCAGCGTCATCTCGATGACCGAGCCGGGATCGGAATACTTGGCCGCATTGCTGAGCAGGTTGGAGAACACCTGGGCGAGCCGGTCGTGGTCGACGTGCAGCTGCACGTCCTCGGCGAAACGCTGCTGGTTGAGCACGTGTCCGCTCGCTTCGATCTGCGGCCAGACGGTTTCGATCGCCGCGTCGATGATCGTGTAGAGCGTCGTCGGTCCGTCCTTGAGCACGAGCTTGCCGCGGCGGATGCGCGCGACGTCGAGCAGATCGTCGATGAGCCGCACGAGCAAGGCGAGCTGGCGCGACATCGCCTCGTGCAGGGGATTGGCCGCAGGCGAGGCGAGCTTGAACGCATTGACCGCATTGGTCACGGCGGCGAGCGGATTGCGCAGCTCGTGCGCGAGCATGGCGAGGAACTCGTCCTTGCGGTGATCTTGATCGAGCAGGCGCGCTTCCACGCGCATGCGCTCGGCGATCTCCGCGCGCAGCTCGGCGTTGCGGCTGGCGAGCTCGAGGTTCGCTTCGCGCAGCGAATTGTTGAGCGCCTCGAGCTCGCGCGCCTTCTCGACCTGCAGCGCCTCGTTCGCCGCGGCGAGGCTGCGGTTGGCCAGCTCGAGATCGCGCCGCTTGCGGTAGAGCTCGACGAGCACGATGACCTTGCTGCGCAAGATCTCGGGGATGATCGGCACCATCACGTAATCGAATGCGCCGAGCCGGTAGCCGCGCATGCGGTCGAGGTCGGAGACATTGACGGCCGTGACGAAGATGATCGGCGTGTTTTCGAAGCGCGGGTGTTGATGGATCAGGTTCGCGGTTTCGAAGCCGTCCATGCCCGGCATGTTGACGTCGAGCAGGATGACGGCGAAATCGTGCGTCATGAGCAGCTTGAGCGCGTCGGTGCCCGAGGTCGCCTCGACGAAGTTCTCGTTGAGGTCGGCGAGGATCGCACGGTACGTCATCAGCCGCGACGGCTGATCGTCGACCATGAGGATGTTGACGGGTTCCACACCCGTCGCGATCCCCGCGGGCGCTTCGCTCAACGATGCAGCCACTGGCGCAGCACTCCGAGCAGTTGATCCGTGACGACGGGTTTCGCGAGATAGTCCGAAGCGCCGGCTTCGAGGCACTTTTCACGGTCGCCTTTCATCGCCTTCGCCGTCAGCGCGATGATCGGCAGCGCCCGCGACTCCGGCGTGGCGCGGATCGCGCGGATCGTGTCGTAGCCGTCCATGCCGGGCATCATGATGTCCATGAGCACAAGGTCGATGTCGCGGTCGCGCGCGACTTTTTCGATCGCCTCCTGGCCGGTGCCGGCCGTGAGCACGTCCATGCCGTGCCGCTCGAGCACGCTCGACAGTGCGAAGATGTTTCGCACGTCGTCGTCGACGACGAGCACGCGCTTCTTGCGCAGCGCGTCGTCGGACTCGTGCAGCCGGCGCACGATCTTCTGTTTCATGGGCGACATGTCGGCGACGACGCGGTGCAGGAAGAGCGCCGTTTCGTCGAGCAGCCGCTCCGGTGATTCGACGCCCTTGACGATGACGCTCTTGGCCGCACGGCGAAGCTGGCGATCCTCCTCGGTGCTGAGCTCGCGGCCCGTGAACACGATGATCGGCACTTCGCGCATGCGCTGCTCGGCCTGGATGTGCTCGAGCAGGTCGAAGCCGCTCATGTCGGGCAGGCGCAGATCGAGCACGACGCAGTCGTAGTTGCGCGAATTGAGCTTGGCGAGCGCGTCGGCGCCGGACTCGGCCGAGTCGATCTCGACGTCCTCGTCGCTGATGAGCTCGACGATGCTTTGCCGCTCGCGCTGGTCGTCCTCGACGACGAGCAACTTTTTCGTCTTGGCGAGCGTGTAGCGGCGGATGCGCTCAAGCGCCTCGCCGATCGTTTCCGCGCTCGCCGGCTTGGCCAGGAACCCGAACGCGCCGCGCTCGAGGCTCGAGTGCCGCTCTTCGTCGATCGTGACGATCTGCACCGGAATGTGCCGCGTTTCGATGTCCTGCTTGAGCCGGGCGAGCACGGCCCAGCCGAGCATGTCGGGCAGGAAGACGTCGAGCGAGATCGCGCTCGGCTGATACTCGTGCGCGAGACGCAGCGCGTCGGCGCCGCGCTGGGCCACGATGGCGTTGAAGCCGTGCGAGCGCGCGAGATCGCGCAGCACCATCGCGTAGCGCGGATCGTCTTCGACGATGAGCAGCGTCGGCTGGTCTTCGACGAGGCTGTCGCGATCGTCGGCGACGAGTTCGATCGTCGCCGCAGCGCGCTCCTCGATGCGCATGCGGTGCTGCAGGCGGGCTTGCGGCGTTTCGGCGGGTTCCGCCGAGACGTAGTTGAACGGCAGGTACAGCGTGAACGTGCTGCCTTTGCCGACGGCGCTGTGCAGCCGCAGTTCGCCGCCGAGCAGGCCGGCGATTTCGCGGCTGATCGCGAGACCGAGGCCGGTGCCGCCGTACTTGCGCGCGGTGCCGGCGTCGGCTTGCTGGAACGCCTCGAACACGATCTTCTGTTTGTCGGGCGAGATGCCGATGCCCGTGTCGGTCACTTCGAAAGCGATCACGACGGGCGCGCGATCGAGCACGGCGTGAGGCGGCGACCAGCCATCGTGCGCGATGCGCGCGGAGAGGCGCACGCTGCCGCTCTCGGTGAACTTGAACGCGTTCGACAGCAGGTTCTTCAGAATCTGCTGCAAGCGCTTCGGATCGGTGTTGAACGAATTGCCGATGCTCGCCGGGAAATCGACCGTGAACTCGAGGTTGCGCCGCTCCGCTTCGTGCCGGAAGCCGCGCTCCATGTTCTCGCGCAGATGCGCGAACGTGATTTCTTCGCTGTCGACGGTGACCGTGCCGGACTCGATCTTCGACAAATCGAGAATGTCGCTGATGAGGTGCAGCAGGTCGGTGCCGGCGGCGTGGATCGTCTTTGCGAACTCGACTTCGCGCTCGCTCAGGTTCGAGTTCGGGTTTTCCGCGAGCTGCTGGCCGAGGATCAGGATGCTGTTGAGCGGCGTGCGCAGCTCGTGCGACATGTTCGCCAGGAACTCGGACTTGTAGCGCGAGGTGAGGGCGAGCTCGGCGGCTTTTTCCTCGAGCGCACGGCGCGCGTATTCGATCTGCTGGTTCTTGTGCTCGACCTCGGCCTTCTGCTCGGCGAGCAGAGCGGCCTTCAGCGCGATTTCTTCGTTCGTCTGCTGCAATTCCTTCTGCTGCGACTGCAGCTCTGCGGCGAGCTGCTGCGACTGCGAGAGCAGGCGCTCGGTGCGCATCGACGCCTCGATCGTCGACAGCACGATGCCGATGCTGCCCGAGAGCTGCTCCAGCAACAAGCGCTGCGATTGCGTGAACTCCGAAAGCGAGGCGAGCTCGATCACGGCCTTCACTTGGTGCTCGAACAGCACGGGCAGCACGATGACGTTGCGCGGGTCCGCGTTGATGAGGCCCGAGCGGATCTTGCCGACGGCCGCCGACGTGAGCCCTTCGATGAGAATGATCTCGGCCTGTGCCGCGCATTGACCAATGAGTCCTTCGCCGAACTCGAGCGTTTGGCCCGCGGTCGTGTCGCTCGAATCCGCGTAGCCGATCAGTTTGCGCAAGCGCGGCGTGCGGCCGGGCTCGTCGGGGTCAACGACATACATGAGGCCCTGCTGCGCGTTGACGAGCGGCGCGAGTTCGGAGAGCAGCATGCGTCCCAACGTGATCAGGTCGCGCTGGCCCTGCATCATGCCGCTGAACTTCGCGAGGTTCGTCTTGAGCCAGTCCTGCTCGCGGTTCGATTCGGTCGTCGCGCGCAGCGTGCCGATCATCGAGTTGATGTTGTTCTTGAGGTCGGCGAGCTCGCCGCGCACGTCGACCTGGATCGACCGCGTGAGGTCGCCTTGCGTCACGGCGGTCGCGACTTCGGCGATGGCGCGCACCTGGGTCGTGAGGTTCGCCGCAAGCTGGTTCACGTTTGCGGTGAGATCTTCCCAGATACCCGCCGTGCCCGGAACGTTGGCTTGTCCGCCGAGCCGGCCTTCGACGCCGACTTCGCGCGCCACGGTCGTGACCTGGTCGGCGAAGATCGCGAGCGTCTGCGTCATGCTGTTGATCGTGTCGGCGAGCTCGGCGATTTCGCCTTTCGCCTCCACGGTCAGCTTCTTCGTGAGGTCGCCTGTCGCGACTGCGGTCACGACTTTCGCGATGCCGCGAACCTGCGTCGTCAGGTTCGAGGCCATCGAGTTCACGTTGTCGGTCAGGTCCTTCCAGGTGCCGGCCACGCCGGGCACCTGCGCCTGGCCGCCGAGCTTGCCTTCGGTGCCGACCTCGCGCGCCACACGCGTCACTTCGGCGGCGAAGCCGTTCAACTGATCGACCATCGTGTTGATGGTCTCCTTGAGCTGGAGGATCTCGCCTTGTGCGTCGACGGCGATCTTGCGCGACAAGTCGCCGCGCGCCACGGCCGTCGCGACTTCGGCGATGTTGCGCACTTGCGTCGTCAGGTTCGACGCCATCGAGTTCACGTTGTCGGTCAAGTCCTTCCACGTACCGGCCACGCCCGGCACCTGTGCCTGACCGCCGAGGTTGCCTTCGGTGCCGACCTCGCGCGCCACGCGCGTGACCTCGGCCGCGAAGCCGTTCAACTGGTCGACCATCGTGTTGATGGTGTTCTTGAGCTCGAGGATTTCGCCCTTCACGTCGACCGTGATCTTGCGCGAGAGGTCGCCCTTCGCGACGGCCGTCGTGACCTCGGCGATGTTGCGCACTTGCG